>JANYDY010000031.1 GCA_025363435.1 Betaproteobacteria bacterium | reverse complement strand
CCGCAATTGGTAAACCTCAAGCATGCGGATCAGGTAGTTGCGCGTTTCTGCGGGGTCGATCACCGCCTGCGCGGCAAATACCGAAGCCAGCCCCCAGACGTCGGAGTCCTGTTCGATTTCGGCGAGCCGCGCTTCGAAATCGGGATCGCCCGGCTTGACGCCGTGCACGATGGTGGTCGCGAACTCGGGGCTCATGAAACTGATTTCCGCCATCGGCCACGCCGAGATGTCATCGGTGTGGCGTCCGCCGCCCATACACACATAAGCGCGGCCATAGCTCTTGCGCAGGATCACCGACAGCCGCGGCACCGTCAGCAGCGTCATCGCGTTCATGAAATTCATGATCTTGCCAGGCGCGCCGGCTTTTTCGGCCTCGGTACCGATCTGGAAACCCGGCGTATCGACCAGCAATACCACCGGGATGTTGAACGAATCGCAGAGAACGAGGAAATCGACGATCTTGCGGCAGGCATCGGCATCGAGCGCGCCGCCGCGATGCAGCGGGTTGTTGGCGACGATGCCCACACTCTTGCCGTTCAGGCGCGCCAGCGTGGTCACCGCGCTTTTGCCGAAACGCGATTTCAATTCGAACATCGAATCGGCATCGACGATGCACTTGATGATTTTGCGCATGTCGTAGACTTGCGTGCGCTTCTCCGGCAGCAATGACAGAATGCCGGCCATGTCTGCGCCCGAACCTTCCGGCACGGGCACAACCGGTGGTGCTTCGTTGTGATGACTCGGCATATACGACAGGAATGTCTTGATCGCGGCAAACATCTCTTCTTCGCTATCGACGACCTGGTCGATCAGACCGGTGGTTTCGGCATGCAGACGCCAGCCGCCGAGTTCGTCGAGATTCACTTTTTCGTTGAGCGCCATTTCAATCAGCCGCGGGCTCGATACTGCCATCGTCGCGCCTTTGTGCATGACGGCGAAGTCCGAGAGACAGGCAAACCACGCCGACGAGCCGAACGACGGGCCGACCACCGCCACCGCCATCGGCGTTTCGCGTGTACGGCGGAACTGCGTATTGTCGTTGCCGAGCAGCTGACCCATGCCGCGTGCGCCCATCGCGTCGGGCAACCGCGCACCGGTCGATTCGCCGATGACGACGAAAGGCATGCCGCGCTCGGTGGCGGTGCGCTTCATGTGGCCGACCTTCTTGCCATTGGTGGCGCTGGTCGAGGCGCCCTTGACGGTGAAATCGTTGACGACGACGGCGACATCGCGGCCGTTGATTTTGGCGAAGCCGGCAATCTTCCCGTCGGTTGGCGTTTCAGCGGCCTCGTTCGGATACACACCCGAGGTGCCGAACAGGCCAGACTCGATGAAGCTGTCTTTATCGACCAGCGTAGCGACACGCTCGCGCGCATTGAGTTGACCGGATTTTTTGCGCCGCGCGATTTTGTCAGGCCCGCCCATGCCGAGTGCTTTGGCGCGGCGGGTTTCGTATTCGGCCATCAATTTTTCAAATGCCATTGCCTTGTTCCTCTGGTTTCAATTAGGGACGCACGCCGCTGCGCAATTTCGGCCCGAGCCGCGTTTTCATACCAACCTGCGCGGCTTCGAGAAAACGGCACAGGTAAGGCCGCGTTTCGCGCGGATCGATCAGGTCTTCAACGCCGAATGCTTCGGCCGTCAGAAAGGGCGAGGTCATGCGCTTTATTTCCGCTTCAATTTCGGCCTCTTTGGCAACGGGATCTTCAGCTGCCGCAAGCTCGCGCTTGAATGCTGCTTTGACGCCGCCCTCAATCGGCAGCGAACCCCATTCGGCCGACGGCCAGGCGATTTTGAAATTCAGTCCGCTGCGGTCTATGGTGTTGCCGCCGGCCATGCCGTAGCAGTTGCGCACGACGACGGTGTAAGTCGGCACCGTGAGCTGCATGTTGAGATAACGCGCCTGCATGCCGATGCGTAAAATGCCGGCGGCCTCGGCTTCCATGCCGATCTGAAACCCCGGCACATCGACAAAAAAGATCAACGGTATGTTGAAGGTATCGCAGAGCTCGGTGAAATGCGCCTGCTTGCGCGCCGCCTTGACGTCAACCACGCCACCGAACATCGGATTAAAAGCGATCACGCCGACCACCATGCCGTTCATGCGCGCCAGCGTGGTGATCACGGCGCGACCGAAGCTCGGCTGAATTTCGAACGTCGACTCGCGATCAACGATCAATTCGATCAGCTTGCGCATGTCGTAGGGCTGGCGCTTTGATCGCGGAATAATCGATGCCAGCACGTCTTCGCAACGATCGACCGCATCGCTGCAGACGATCTGCGGCGGCAGTTCCCACACGTTCGACGGCATGTACGAGAGAAAACGCCGGATCTGCGCCAAGCAATCGGCTTCGGAATCGGCAGCGTTGTCGATGGTGCCGGCGGTATCGACCGCCATCTTGTGGCCGCCGAGTTCTTCTTTCGTAACCTTGGTGTTGTAAGCGCGCTCGACCACCGGCGGACCGGCGGCGAATATCTGGCTGCTATCTTTGACCATCACGCTCCAGTGAGCGAGGATGGCGCGGCCCGAAGGCCCGCCGGCAGCCGTGCCCATCACTGCGCTGACGACCGGCACGATGCCCATCAACTCGACCGAGCGCTCGAAACCATCGGGCCCTGAGCCGGGGAAAGTCGAATGACCGCGGCGCGAAATCGACGTCACGCTGCCACCAACGCCATCGATCAGATTGACCAACGGGATGCGATACAGATTCGCCAGGTCTTCGATGAAACCGCCCTGGCCGCCTTTGCGCCGCGCGCCGCCGTAACCGGCGCCGCCCTTGATTGTGTAATCCTCGCCGCCGACCGCAACCGGACGGCCGTCGATTTTGCCGATGCCGGCGACATACGGCGACGGCGTAAACGAAAGCAGCTTGCCGGCGTCATCGTATTTCGCAGTGCCGGCGAGTTTGCCGACTTCCTGGAATGATTTCGCATCGAGCAGGCCGTCGATGCGTTCACGGATGGTTAGCTTGCCGGCGGCGTGATGCCGCGCCACCGCCTCGGCGCCGCCGCATTGTTCCGCGCGCGCGCGGCGGCGGTGTATCTCGTCGATTTCTTCCGTCCAACTCATGACGAATTCGCGGCTCCGGATCGGCGGATGCGCGGGACGCCCCCGCCGAAAATGAGTGGCTATCCTAGCGCCCACCCGCTTTTGTTGTCAATAAGATTGTTGACAATCTGACAAGAACACCGCTACCTTCGGACTTATGGCCCGCCAACCCGCCTCCGCTGCAACCGCGCCGCCCGCTGCTCTGGCGGCGGCGCCGCTGACGCTGTCGCTGCCGGAACAGATCGCGGCACAGCTGGCAGTT
This sequence comes from Betaproteobacteria bacterium, assembly GCA_025363435.1. Classification (GTDB taxonomy): domain Bacteria; phylum Pseudomonadota; class Gammaproteobacteria; order Burkholderiales; family SG8-41; genus PALSA-1004. The sequence continues at coordinate 76,651 of JANYDY010000031.1, read as the reverse complement.
CGCATTACCTCCGGCGCCTGCGCGCCGGGGCAACGCATCATGGAGCAGGTGGTGGCAGGCGAGTTTGCGGTCAGCCGCGGCCCGGTGCGCGAAGCCCTGCGTCTGCTCGAAAAGGACGGGCTGGTGACCATACTGCCACGCCGCGGCGCCCAGGTCACCAATCTGACTATCGGTGAAGTAAAAGAAATTTTCGACATCCGCGCCGCGCTCAACGGCCTGCGCGACCGCGATATCGCCGAAGATCCGCAGCGCCGGCAGCTGTTGCCGCTGATCGAAGCCGAAGTGAAAAAACTGGCGGCGCAGGCGCGCGAACCGGCGCACAGCGACGATTATGCGGAGACGGTGTTCAGGCTCAACCGCCTGCTCAACTCGGCGACGCGCAGCGCACGCCTGCGCACCATATTGGGCGCGCTGGCACAGCAAACGCTGCGATATTCAAAGCTGGGGCTTTCGACCGAGCAGCGGCGGCGCCAGTCGGTCAGGCATTGGCAGGAACTGGTGCGCGCGATTCGCGAGGGTGACGGCGAAAGTGCGCAACGCACGGCGGAACGCCGGGTGCGCGACTCGCGCGATGCTGCAATCAAAAAACTTGAGGAAAGCGGCGGGCGCTAGCCTTCGAGAATTGCGACTACCTGGCCTTCGGCGACCGCGTCTTTCGGCTGCACGAGAATTTCTTTGACCATGCCACCGTCCTCGGCAATCACCGGGATTTCCATTTTCATCGATTCGACGATCATCACGACGCCGCCATCTTCAACCTTGTCACCGACTTGCACGCTAAGCTTCCACAAGGTACCGGTAATTTCCGATTTGACTTCGATTCTGGCCATGACTGCGCGTCCCGGGGGATTTAAAGTTTTCGCAGTATAGCATCGCAAAAGTTGCCGCCGCACGTTGTATCCAGGCGCCGCTGCGTTAACATTGCGTCTTCGCTCCGAGGAATATCTGCATGTCCGATTTGCCCGCACTCAAAAATGCCGCGCTGACGCTGGATCAACGCGTTGCAACGCTGATCTTTCAACGCGATGACGTACGCAATGCGCTGACCGGCACCGAGCTCACCGAAGACATCGTGGCGACGCTTGCGTGGGCCAACACCTGCGCCGATATTTCGGTGCTGATCATGACCGGCGAAGGCAGCGCTTTTTCGGCTGGCGGGAATATCAAGAACATGGCAGCGCGCGCCAAAGAATCACCGCATATGCTTGCGCAGTACTACAAATACGGCGTCCAGCGCATTCCACTTGCCATGCAGGCGGTGGAAATTCCGGTGATTGCGGCAGTCAACGGGCCGGCGATCGGCGCCGGCTTCGATCTTGCGAACATGTGCGACCTGCGCATCGGTTCGACCCATGCGCAATTCGGCGAGACCTTCGCCAACCTCGGCCTGATCGCCGGCGATGGCGGCGGCTGGTACCTGCAGCGGCTGATCGGCTATCAACGCGCAGCCGAACTCACATTTACCGGGCGCATCGTCAAGGCCGATGAAGCCAGGGCGCTGGGCATACTGCTCGAGATTACCGAGCCCGATCAACTGATGGTGCGCGCGCAGGAAATCGCCGCGAAAATCGCCTCCAAGCCGCCGCTTGCCTTGCGTTATTCCAAGCGCCTGCTGCGGCTGGCGCAACAACAGGAGCTTGGCGAGCATCTCGATACCTGTTCGAGTTTTCAGGCTCTGTGCCAGAAATCCGAAGATCACGCCGAGGCGCTGACGGCATTCTTCGAAAAACGCAACGGCATTTTCAAGGGACGTTGATGTCTGCACGCAACATAATATGCGGCTGGCTGGCGATTTTCCTGCTGGCAGCCGGCAGCGTGGCGGCGCAACCGGTGAAACTCACGCCGGTCGATGAGACCGCGGGCGACGCGACGTGGACGCGTTTTCGCGCGCGGCTGATCGAAGCGCTGACCAGGCGCGACCAGAAGTTCATCATTGAAATTCTCGAACGAAATGTTCGGAATATTTCCGGCGTCGCGGGCGTTGCTGAATTCAAAAAATTGTGGGAACTGGATAGTGCCGATAGCCCGCTGTGGAGTGAATTGCCGAAGGTGCTGTTTCTCGGTAGCGTGGCGGTCAAACAAGCCAAGGTCAGCGAAGTCTGTGCACCTTACGTTTATTTCAAATGGCCGGTGAATGCACCCGACGATGCGAATGCCGCCGTAATTGCAAAGGAGGCTTTGCTGAAGGCGGCGCCATCCAGCAGTTCTTTTACGCTACAGACCCTGTCGTTCGATCTGATTTCAGTCGGCGACTGGGAAGTGACGGACGAAAACAAAGACAGCAAACAAATCTGGGTTTCGGCGCGCGCCACCGCCGGTACCGGCTATCTCCCGGCAGAACAGGTGCGCAGCCCGCTTGAGTACCGCGCCTGTTTCGTCAAACGGGACACGGGTTGGCGGCTCAGCGGGCTTGAAGTCGGCGAATAACAGCGATAACGCTTAATAACTCGTTGGCCAGTTCGCCAGCTTGTGTTGACCGACACCGTTGTTCATGCGTAAGCGGTGCACTTCGAGAGTACGTTTGAGGAAGGCGCGCGTGTCGCGCGGATCGATCACGTTCTGTGCGTCATAGAGTTCGGCCAGCCCCCACGCAGAAGTATCGCGCTGCACTTCCTTGATCAGTTCCGCAAAGCGTTCCGGATCATCTTCCTTCTTCACGCCGTAGAGTATGTTGACGCTGACTGCCGGGTCCATGAAACCGAGGTCGGCGGTCGGCCATACGGCGACTTCGTCCGCATTTTTATTTCCGGCCATGTTGATATAAGCCTGGCCGTAGCTTTTACGCATGATGACGGTGATTTTCGGTACCGTCACCTGGGTCATCGCATTCATCCAGTTGATCACCTTGCCGGGCATGCCGCGTAATTCGCCTTCGACACCGATTAGAAAGCCCGGCACGTCAACCAGGTAAACCAGCGGGATGTTGTAGGAGTCGCACAACACCATGAAGCTGATGACCTTCTGACAGGCGTCCGCATCGAGCGCGCCGCCTTTGAACAGCGGGTTATTCGCAATAAAACCGACGCTGCGCCCGTCGATGCGCGCCAGCATCGTGCATAGTGATTTGCCGAAGCGCTCCTTGACCTCAAACGCGCTGTCGATGTCGGCGACGGCTTTGATGACTTTGCGCACGTCGTAAACCTGATTGCGCGATTCCGGCACGATCTCGAGCATGCCTTTGCAGGGCTCGTCCGAACCCGCGAGCACCGGATGCACGGGCGGCGCTTCGTTGCGATGGCTTGGCAGATAAGACAGAAAGGTTTTTACCGCGTCGAGCGCCTGCTCGTCGGTGTCGACTGCCATGTCAACAAGACCGGAAATACCGGTCAGCAATTTCCAGCCGCCGAGATCTTCGGCTTCGATTTTTTTATTGATGGCAATCGACGTCACGTTGGGGCTGGCGATCGCCATGATCGCGCCCTTGCGCATGACGACGAAATCCGACATCGCCGAATACCAGGTTGAGGAACCGTAGCAAGGGCCGAGCAATGCCGACACCCACGGCACTTCACGCAGGCGTTGATATTCGATCGGATCCTGCGCAATGATCGAACGGCCGGCAGAACCCATGCGGTCGGGCATGCGCGCGCCGCTCGACTCGCCGAGCAGTATCAACGGCAAGCCGCGTTTGTTGGCGGTCTCTTTAGTGTGCCGGATTTTTTTCATGTTGATCACCGACGACGATGCGCCGAGCACGGTGAAGTCGTTCGATACCAACGCGACTTCACGTCCGTTGACGCGCGCGAAACCGGCGACCTTGCCGTCAGCCGGCGTCTTCGCGCGCACTTCGGGCCGGATACCCGCAGCAAAGCGGCCGGATTCGAAAAAGCTGTCTTTGTCGGCCAGGTAATCGATGCGTTCGCGCGCATTCAAATGACCTTCGGCTTTGCGTTTGGCGAGTTTTTCCGGGCCGCCCATTGCGAGCGCACGCTCACTACGCTCACGCAGCTGTTTTAGGGGTTCTTCGAATGCCATTGCTTGCCTCCGGGTTGAATCGACGCGCGCCTGTGTTTTTTACTGCAGTTCGACGTTGGCGTCCTTGATCACTTTCGCCCACTTCACAATTTCTGTTTTGATATGGGCATCGAATTCTGCGGGCGTACTGCCAACCGGTTCTGCACCGAGGTCCGACAGGCGGGTATGCACGTCGGGCATTTTCAGGATGCGTACGGTTTCGGCTGAGAGTTTATTGATGCGGTCGCGCGGCGTGTGCGTCGGCGCGAGCAGACCGAACCAGGCAACCGTGACGTAACCGGGAACGCCGGCCTCCGCCATGGTCGGAATTTCCGGTGCGGCCGGCGAACGTTTGCTCGTGCTGACGGCGAGTGCGCGCACGCGGCCGGCTTTGATCTGCGGCGTATAGGCCGGCATATTGCTCAGCGACAATGCAATCTGACCGCCCATCACATCAGCGAGCACACCGGCGTCACCCTTGTAGGGCACATGCGTCATTTTTGTGCCGGTCATCGACATGAACAATTCAACCGACATGTGGCCGGTGCTGCCGTAGCCGGGCGAACCGAAATTGATCTTGCCGGGATTGGCGCGCAGATGCGCAATCAGTTCTTTGACGTCTTTTACCGGCAACGCGGGGTTGACCACCAGTACGTTGGGGACGGTGGCGACGAGACTGATGCCGGCAAAGTCCTTGACCGCGTCAAAGCCGAGTTTGCGATAGAGCCCCGGATTGACGCCATGCGGCGCCGCCGTTGTCATCAGCAGCGTATAACCGTCGGCGGTGGCTTTGGACGCGTACTCGGTGCCGATGTTGCCGTTCGCCCCCGGGCGATTGTCGATGATGACCGCCTGCCCCCAGGCCTCGGTCAATTTCTGCCCGATGGCGCGCGCCAGAATATCGGTGGTGCCGGCAGGCGTATAGGCGACGACAATGCGGATCGGTTTGTTCGGGTAAACATCGGCGGCGCCGGCCGCTGTTGCGGCCAGTGCGCAAACGCTTATAGCGAATCTGAACATACGAATCATGCGTATTCTCCGGCGAATCGGACATCGGGATTTTACGGCGGCGTAAGAGGTCTGGGCGGAAATTCGGTTTCAACCCCGGCCACAGGCAAAAAAAAGCCCCGGCGAACCGGGGCTTTTTGTCAGGATTGTTGCCAACCTCAATCGTCGGCAACTTCCAGTATTTCGCGTTTCTTCTGGAACTGCGGTAGCACCACCATCAGCAGCAGGGCGAATGCAACCAGCAGCATGCCCAGGCTGATCGGACGCGTGAAGAACACCGAAGGATCGCCACGTGAAATCAGCATGGCGCGACGCAGGTTCTCTTCCATCAGAGGTCCCAACACGAAACCCAGAATCAGCGGTGCCGCTTCGCAACCCCACTTCGATGCGTAGTAGCCGAAAAACCCGAACAGCGCGGCCATGTAGACTTCGAACGGCGAGTTGTTGATCGAGTAGGCGCCAATCGCGATGAACAGCAGAATGCTCGGGAACAGCACGCGATACGGGATCTTCAGGAACTGCACCCACATGCCGATCAACGGCAGGTTCAGAATGACCAGCATCAGATTGCCGATCCACATCGAGGCGATCATGCCCCAGAACAGATCGGGCTTCTGCGTCATCACCTGCGGGCCCGGCGCGATGCCTTGAATCGTCATCGCACCGACCATCAACGCCATCACCGCACCGGTCGGAATACCCAGCGTCAGCAGCGGAATAAAGCAGGTCTGCGCCGCCGCGTTGTTCGCCGACTCCGGACCGGCCACGCCCTCGATCGCACCCTTGCCGAAGCGCGAAGGATCTTTCGCCAGTTTCTTCTCCAGCGTATACGACGAGAACGAAGCGATAACCGTGTGCGAGCCGGGCAGGATGCCGAAAACCGTACCGAGCGCGGTGCCGCGGATGATCGGCCCGATCGACATCTTGATGTCTTCCCAGGTCGGCATCAGGCTGTGCACCTTCGAAACTTCCATGTGCTTGGTTTCAGCGGTCTGGCCGAGATTGCTGATGATTTCGCCGAAACCGAACATGCCCATGGCGACTGACACAAAGCCGATACCGTCGGACAATTCAGACACGCCGAAGCTGTAGCGCGCGATGCCCGAATTGACGTCGGTGCCGACAATGCCGCCCAACAGGCCGACGATGATCATGCCGATCGCCTTGACCAGCGAACCGCTCGCCAGAACCACTGCGGCAATCAGGCCCAGCACCATCATCGAGAAGTACTCGGCGGCGCCGAATTCGAACGCCAGTTCGGCCAGCGGCGGCCCGAACAATGCGATCAGAACGGTGCCGACGGTACCGGCAAAAAACGAACCGATGGCCGCGATCGCCAGTGCAGGCCCAGCTCGTCCCTGCTTGCCCATCTGATAACCATCGATACAGGTCACCACAGACGACGATTCGCCGGGCAGATTGACCAGAATTGCCGTAGTCGAACCGCCGTAGCTGGCACCGTAATAGATGCCGGCCAACATGATCAGCGCGGGAATCGGCGGCAGGTTGAAGGTGATCGGCAACAACATCGCGATGGTGGCAACCGGACCAATGCCGGGCAACACACCGATCAGCGTGCCGAGAAGGCAGCCGATGAAACAATAAAGCAGGTTCTGGGCGCTCATCGCGACCGTGAACCCGAGGATCAGATTACTGAAAATAGCTGAAAAATCCATGGCGTTGTCCGCTCCTTAGTATTCGCTGCTCAAGACCACGGGAACAGCTTGAACGGCAGGCCCAAGCCATAATAAAAAATGCCGGTACAAACCGCCGGCATCACCACCATTCCGATCAACTGTTCTTTCCAGCGGAAATCCCAGCCGCCGAAGGCACCCACCAGCATCATGACGGCGGAGGCGACAACCATGCCCGCAGGTCCGATAAGAAATGCGAACAAACAAGCCGCGCCGATGATGCAGATCAGCGGCCGCCAGTGTGTTTTGGTCGGCAGTTCTGCATCGGTCGCGGCAAAGGAACGGAAAAAAAGAATCAGGCCGAGAAAGATCAGCAGCGCACCCAGGATAGTCGGGAAATAAGCCGGGCCCATGCGCACCGCAGTGCCCATCGGGTAGTTCAGTGCAAAGCCGGCAAAGAATCCACCGATGGCGATATACATAACGCCCGCGTTGAAATCCTTTCTGTCACGAGATTGAAACGACATCTGACCTCCTCAAAAAATCAAATCGAAATCTTTTAATTTCAGCTTGTGCCTCGGTGAAAAACCGGGCACAAACCACGGGCACAATTTTGATTGGTTTGAAATGATAGCTTGTTTTCAAAGGACAAGCTACCGCCTGCATAGCAAAATTAAAGCAGGCGAGAATACCCAAACCAGCTTTCGGCCACCTTACGCGGCAAGCGCCTCTTTTTCCATTGCCGCGGTATAGCGGCCAAAACAAGCCGAACTGTTGCATTTGGATCGATGCATAAGCGCTTTTTGCGCTGCAGCGACGTTCGCCGGCAGGCCTTTCCACGTTTTCAGCGCCGGCGCCTGTAGCGCGCGACCGTACGAAAAGGATAGCGGCCACGGCAGTTTGGCGCCGCCGGCATTCATTTCACTGAGGTGCGCGGTGGCAAGTTCATCGCTTTGCCCGCCGGACAGGAAAACGATACCGGGCACCGATGCGGGCACAGTACGCTTTAGGCATAACACGGTCGCCTCGGCGACCTCTTTAACGCCGGCCTGTTTGGCGCAACCCTTGCCCGAAATCACCATGCTGGCCTTGAGCACCAGATGTTCTGTGCGTACTTGCTGCGTGCGTATGGCGTCAAACAACGCGTGCAGCGTCGTTTCCGTGACATCAAAGCAACGCTCAATGGTATGCGCGCCGTCCATGATGACTTCCGGCTCGACGATCGGCACGATGCCGGCTTCCTGACAAAGCGCGGCGTAGCGGGCGAGCGCGTGCGCATTGGCGTTGATGCAGTAACTGCTCGGTATGCCGGCGCCGATGTTGATCACGGCGCGCCACTTGGCAAACGTTGCACCGAGTTTTTTATATTCCGCCAGACGCTCGCGCAAGCCGTCGAGACCTTCGGTCACCTGTTCACCGGCGGCGCCGGCGAGATCCTTGGCGCCGGCATCGACTTTGATGCCGGGCAGGATGCCGTTCTTTTTCATCACTTCCGCGAACGGCGTGCCGTCTTTGGTCGCCTGGCGCAAGGTCTCGTCATAAAGAATCATGCCGCTGATGTACTGTGACAACCCGTTCGGCGTGATCAGGAGATCGCGATAGGCGCGCCGCGTTTCGACCGTCGATTCGATGCCGATAGTGTCGAAGCGTTTCTTGATCGTAGCGCCCGATTCATCAATGGCGAGTATGCCCTTGCCGGGCGCAACCATTGCGGCGGCGGTTGCTGCGAGTTCGCGTTCAAACATTTTGCCTCCTGCGTTTTTCACTGGGGTTATTCGCATCCGCCGGCACGGCGAGCCGTGCGGGAAAAGCCGTATTTTAACGCCGTGCTTCGACCACTGGCGACGCCCGCATCAGGCTTTGCGGTGTTCTCCGACTTTGACGATTTTCATGGTATTGGTGCCGCCGGCCTTGCCGAACGGCTCGCCGATGGTCAACACAATATAGTCGCCGCGATGCACTGCACCGCGCTTGAGCAATTCGTCTTCGGCCATGTTCAGCGCCGTTTCGGGATCGCGCGCGCCCTTGAACGCAATCGGATAAACGCCGCGGAATAAAGTAACGCGCCGGCGCGTTTCGATTACCGACGACAATGCGTAGACCGGCACCTTCGAATTCATGCGCGACATCAGCAAGGCAGTCTTGCCACTCTGCGTAAGTGCGGCAACCGCTTTGATGTTGAGGCTGTTGGACGTAAAAATGGTCGCCCGCGCAATTGCTTCTTCGACGCTTTCCGGAAAATCGGTGCGCCGGCGCTCAACCGCGAAAGTGTCTTCTTTTTCCGCTTCGAGACAAACACGCGCCATCGCCGCGATGGTTTCGACGGGAAAACTGCCGGCGGCGGTTTCCGCCGACAACATCACGGCGTCGGTACCGTCGAGCACTGCATTGGCCACATCCGAAACTTCGGCGCGCGTTGGAATCGGATTGTTGATCATCGATTCCATCATCTGTGTTGCCGTGATGACGATCTTGTTGCGCTCGCGCGCCATGCGGATCATGCGTTTTTGCAAAGCCGGCACCACCGCGTCGCCGACTTCGACGGCAAGGTCGCCGCGCGCCACCATTACCGAATCCGAGGCGTCGAGTATTTCGGCGAGTGCCGTGATCGCTTCGGCACGCTCAATCTTGGCGCAGATCAGGCTGCGTCCACCGGCCTTGAGCATCAAATCGCGTGCCCATTGAATATCTGCGCCCGAGCGCGGGAACGAGACGGCGAGGTAGTCGGCCTTGAGCCGCGCCGCCGTCTTGATATCTTCCATGTCTTTTTCAGTCAGCGCCGGCGCTGTCAGGCCACCGCCCTTGCGATTGATGCCTTTGTTGTTCGACAGCGGTCCGCCCTGTTCAACCACGGTGTGAATGCGCGCGCCCTGCACCTTGGTGACCGCCAGCACGATGCGCCCGTCGTCGAGCAGCAGCGTGTCGCCGGGCGTTACGTCCTGCGGCAGATTTTTGTAATCAAGGCCAACGCCGCCGGCGTCGCCGATCTTGCGCTCGGCATCGAGCACGAATTTGTCACCGGTATCGAGATTGACGCGATCGTTTTTAAAACGGCCGATACGGATTTTCGGGCCCTGCAAATCGACCAGCACGCCGACGGCGCGACCGGCTTTGCGCGCCAGCGCGCGCACCATTTCGACGCGCGACGCGTGTTCCTTCGCCGTGCCGTGAGAAAAATTCATGCGCACTACATCCAGCCCGGCTTCAATCATGCTCGCCAGCGTTTTTTCGTCGCTGGATGCCGGGCCGAGGGTGGCAACAATTTTGGTGCGCCGGGGCGTAACTATGGTTTTCAAGTTCGAGGCTTCATGTTTGACGACATCGTGTGGCCGAGAGGGTAACGGGATTCCGCTAAATGCTCAATCCCGAACCGCCGGCGCCTGTGCGCGCTGTTCCAGCACTTCGACGGCGGGCAGTTTTTTCCCTTCCAGAAACTCGAGGAAGGCGCCGCCGCCGGTGGAAATATAGGAGATGCGGTCGGTAATACCGTATTTTGCAATCGCCGCCAGCGTGTCGCCGCCGCCGGCGATCGAGAACGCCGCAGAATCGGCAATCGCCTGCGCCACTACTTTTGTGCCGCTGCCGAACTGGTCGAATTCGAATACGCCGACCGGCCCGTTCCAGACGATGGTACCGGCCTTGGCGATCAGTGCGGCAAGTGTCGCTGCGCTCTTCGGGCCGATATCGAGAATCATGTCATCGGCGCCGACCTGATCGGCCGCCACCTGATTCGCGCGTGCGCGCGCCGACAGTTCAGCGCCAACGACGACGTCGACCGGCAGGGGCACCTGCGCGCCGCGCGCCTTCATCATATCGATGATATCGTGCGCTTCGCTGACCAGACCCGGTTCGGCCAGCGACTTGCCGATACGCAAGCCGGCCGCCAGCATAAAAGTATTGGCAATGCCGCCGCCCACGATCAGTTGATCGACTTTCTCCGCCAGCGATTTAAGTATGGTCAGCTTGGAGGAGACTTTCGAGCCGGCGACGATCGCAATCATCGGCCGCGCCGGTTTTTGCAGAGCCTTGCCCAGCGCGTCAAGTTCAGCCGCCATTAACGGACCGGCGCAAGCCACCGGTGCGTATTTCGCAATGCCCTGCGTGGTTGCTTCGGCGCGATGCGCCGTACCGAATGCATCGTTGACATAAACATCGCACAGCGCCGCCATCTTTTTGGCCAGCGCGTCGTCGTTTTTCTTTTCACCTTTGTTGAAACGGCAGTTTTCCAGCATCACCACTTCGCCGTTTTTGACATCCACGCGGTCGATCCAGTCGCGCTTGAGCGCCACCGGCACGCCGAGAATTTCACCCATGCGGCGCGCGATCGGTTCGAGCGAATCGGCGGCATTGAACTCGCCTTCGGTCGGTCGCCCGAGATGCGACGTCACCATCACGGCGGCGCCGGCTTTGAGTGCGCTGGCAATCGCAGGCGCCGACGCGCGTATGCGCGTGTCGTCAGTAATCTTGCCTTGATCGTCTTGCGGAACATTGAGGTCGGCGCGGATAAACACCCGCTTGCCGGCGAGGTTCACGTCCTGCATTTTGATCACGTTCATACGGGAATACCGGTAACGCTGTTACTTGGCGATCACGCGGACCATTTCGTTCACCTTGCAGGAATAGCCCCATTCATTGTCGTACCAGGAGACGACTTTGACGAAGGTGCTGTCGAGCGCGATGCCCGCTTCCGCATCGAACACCGAGGTGCAGACTTCGTCGCGGAAATCGGTCGAGACGACTTTCTCTTCGGTGTAACCCAGAACACCCTTCATGGCGCCTTGCGATTCGGCTTTCATCTTCGCGCAGATTTCGGCGTAGGTGGCGGGCTTGTTGAGTTCGACGGTGAGGTCGACGACAGAAACGTCGGAGGTCGGCACGCGGAACGCCATGCCGGTCAGTTTCTTGTTGAGCTCGGGTATCACCACGCCGACGGCCTTGGCCGCACCGGTCGACGACGGAATGATGTTCTCGAGGATGCCGCGACCGCCGCGCCAATCCTTGTTGGAGGGTCCGTCGACGGTTTTTTGCGTTGCCGTCGCCGCATGCACGGTTGTCATCAGACCGCGCTTGATGCCCCAGGTATCGTTGAGCACTTTCGCCACCGGTGCCAGACAGTTGGTGGTGCACGAGGCGTTCGAGATGATCTTCTCGCCTTTGTAGGTCTTGTCGTTGACGCCGAACACGAACATCGGGGTGTCGTCTTTGCACGGCGCGGTCATGATCACTTTCTTCGCACCCGCCGCCAGGTGTTTCTCGCAGCTTTCCTTGGTCAGGAAAAGCCCGGTTGCCTCGACCGCGACATCGACGTTGATATCGCCCCATTTGAGCTGCGCCGGATCTCTTTCGGCGGTGAGCCGGATGCGTTTGCCGTTGACGATCAGCGTGCTGCCGTCGACGCCGATCTCGCCCTTGAAGCGGCCATGCACCGAATCGTAGCGCAGCATGTAGGCGAGGTAGTCGGGTTCGAGCAGGTCATTGATACCCACAATCTCGATATCCGGGAAGTACTGCACTGCTGCGCGGAACACCATGCGTCCGATGCGTCCAAATCCGTTAATGCCAACTTTGATAGTCATGTTTCTCTCCAGAGTGTCGCGCTTGTGCTGACGATGTCTTATTGCAAACCCGATTTAGAGCAATTGCCGTACCACCGAGACCACGTGCTCAACGGTAAAACCAAAATGCTTGAACAGTTCGCCGGCCGGGGCCGATTCGCCGAAGCTGTCGATGCCGATGACGGCGCCGGCGTTTGAATCGACCGCGCCGACGTACTTGCGCCAGTAGTCGGTAACACCGGCTTCAATCGCCACGCGCGGCACGCCCGCCGGCAGCACCGAGGCGCGATAGGCCGCATCCTGCGCATCGAACAACGACGTGCAGGGCATCGACACCACGCTGACCGCGATGCCGGTTTTTTCCAGTTCGGCGCGCGCCCCCATGGCCAGCGCCACCTCGGAACCTGTCGCAATAATCACCGCTTTGGGCGTCGCTGCCGCCGCCAGCACATAACCGCCGCGTTTGATGTTTTCAATTTGTTTCGCATCGCGCTTCTGGAACGGCAGGTTCTGTCGCGACAAAATAAAACAGGTCGGGCCGTCCTTGCGCGCCAGCGCATGCGTCCACGCCGCCGTTGATTCCACCGTGTCGCAGGGACGCCACACATTCATGTGCGGAATCAGGCGCAGGCTCGACGTTTGTTCGACGGCCTGATGGGTCGGGCCGTCTTCGCCCAAGCCGATGGAGTCGTGCGTAAAAACAAAAATATTGCGCAGCTTCATCAGCGCAGCCATGCGCAATGCGTTGCGTGAATAATCGGAGAAGGTCAAAAACGTGCCGGTCTCGGGAATATAGCCCCCGTGCAGCGCCATGCCGTTGGTGATTGCCGCCATGGCGAATTCGCGCACGCCGAAGTTGACGATGTTGCCGGCTTCGCTGTGCGTGACGACTTTGCTGCCGGGCCAGTTGGTAAAGACACTGCCCATCAAATCCGCCGAGCCGCCGAGCAACTCGGGCAATTTCGGCGCGAGCTGGGTCAGCGCCAGCTGCGAGGCTTTGCGCGTTGCTACGGTCTCCGCTTTAGTATTGGCGGTGTCGATAGCCGCCGCTGCATCGACAGCAAAGCTCGCCGGCAATTCGCCGGCCATGCGGCGCTTGAACTCCTGCGCGAGATCCGGATGTGCGGCGGCGTAAGCGGAAAATTTGCCGGCCCATTCGCTTTGCGCGGCCGCGCCTTTTTTACGCTGATCCCATTCGGCGCGTATCGTTTCCGGGATTTCAAACGGCGGATGGTTCCAGCCGAGGTTGGCGCGCGTTGCGGTTATTTCTTTTTCGCCGAGCGCTGCACCGTGCGTATCTGCAGAACCCTGCTTGTTGGGCGAACCCTTACCGATGACCGTCTTGCAGCAGATAAAGCTGGGTTTGTCGGTCACTGCCTGCGCTTTTTTAAGCGCGGCTTCGATCGCCGCGGCATCGTGACCGTCGACGTTCGGCACAACATACCAGCCGTACGCTTCGAAGCGTTTAGGCGTGTCGTCGGTAAACCAGCCCTCGACCTTGCCATCGATCGAAATACCGTTGTCGTCGTAGAACGCGATGAGCTTGCCGAGGCCCAGCGTGCCGGCCAGCGAACAGGCTTCGTGCGAAATGCCTTCCATCAAACAGCCGTCGCCGAGAAATACATACGTGCGGTGGTCGACGATCGTGTGGCCGGGCCGGTTGAATTCGGCGGCGAGAAGTTTCTCTGCCAGTGCCATGCCAACCGCGTTGGAAATGCCCTGACCGAGCGGACCGGTGGTGGTTTCAACGCCGGGCGTGACGCCATATTCGGGGTGGCCCGGCGTTTTCGAATGCAGCTGGCGAAATTTGCGGATTTCTTCAATCGGTAAATCGTAGCCGGTGAGATGCAGCAAAGCGTAGAGCAGCATCGAACCATGACCGTTCGACAAAACAAACCGGTCGCGGTCGGCCCACTTCGGGTCAGCAGGATTGTGTTTTAAATTGAGGCGCCACAACACCTCGGCGATTTCGGCCATGCCCATCGGCATGCCGGGATGGCCGGAATTGGCCTGTTGAACGGCGTCCATCGCGAGCGCGCGGATCGCGTTGGTAAGGTCGAGGCGGGAGCCCATTCGGTAGTCCTTGCGGGGGTCGGGGTCAGGCGACTTGCGGGAGGCGTAATTATCGTAGAAACCACGAATTTTGGCTACGCTCGGCGGTCGCTGGTGATCAGTTACGCGGCATATCTATTCGTCAGAGCGACGCGCCAGCTTGATGCCGAGTTGTTTGAGCTTGCGGTAGAGGTGAGTGCGCTCCAGCCCGACGGTGTCGGCGACCCGGCTCATATTGCCGCCTTCGCGCGAGATATGATGCTCGAAATAGATGCGCTCGAAGGCGTCGCGCGCATCGCGCAGGGGCAGATCCAGCTGCAGCCCGTGCGCCAGCGACGACTGGCCGCCGAATTGGGCGAGCGACTGATTGACTTCACCGACCGCAATTTCCTCGCCGGCGGCGGTTAATGCCAGCGATCTGACGGTGCTTTCGAGCTGCGCCAGATTGCCCGGCCATTCGAAATTGCGCAGGGCGTTCAATGCCGCGGTGCTGAAGTGGCGCTGCGCAACTTCCTTGGCCTCGATACAGCGCAGCAGAAACAGATTGGCCAGATCCGGAATGTCCTCGCGATGCTCGCGCAGATTCGGTACGTGCAGCGTGACCGTGGCAATCGCGCTGTAGAGGCGCGCATCAAATGTTCCCTGCGCAACCTGTTCGGCCAGCGGTTTTGCGCTGGCGCAAATCAGGCGTGCGTTGTATTTCTCGATTTTGCCGAGCAGCAGCAGCAGTCCTTTTTGCTCCATCCGGTTGAGGTCGCCGACTTCATGCAAAAACAAGCTGCCTTCGCGCGCCTGTTCCAGCAGGTCGAGCGGCGCTTCCGCCAGTGCCGACAGATGTTCCGGCGCAATCCACGGCGTTGTCGGTGAATGGATAAATTTTGCGCACAACTCGACGCCGGTGCCGGGCTCCCCGGTGAGCAGCAGCGGAGACTTCAGGTTGGCGATTTTTTCCAGACGCTGCTTGAGGTCGTTGACGATGGGCGCGCGACCGAGCGTCGACAACATCAGCGTCGGCTTTACCTTCTGCTCACCGCTGCGCAAAGCCTTGCCGACGGTAGCGAGCAGCTTTTGCAGCGTGATCGGTTTTTCGAGAAAATCAAAAGCGCCGATGCGCGTCGCTTCCACCGCGGTATCGATAGTGCCGTGACCGGACATCATGACCACCGGCATGGTCAACAAACCGGCGCTGGCCCATTCTTTGAGCAGCGTGATGCCGTCGGTGTCCGGCATCCAGATATCCAGCAGCACCAGATCGGGCCGCGCCTGCAGGCGCTGCGCGCGCGCCTGCGTTGCGTTCTCGGCGAGCCGGATTTGATAGCCCTCGTCGCGCAAAATCTCCGACAAGAGTTCGCGGATGCCGATTTCGTCGTCTACCACCAGTATCTGTTGCATGTCGTTTCGTCCGATCCTGTTTATGCGCTCGCCGCCGCGCGCGGCCGTTGCGCGGCCTGTGTTGCAAACGTCAGGACTACGCGTGCGCCACGCGGTGAAACATTCGTTATGGCTACGCTGCCGCCGTGTTCTTCGACAATCTTTTTCACGATAACCAGTCCCAGCCCCGTGCCTTTGGGTTTGGTGGTCACATAGGGTTCGAATGCGCGCTTCATCAGCGCCTCGGGAAAACCGGCGCCGTTGTCGGTAATAGTCACGCGTATGCCGCCCTCGACGCGCTCGGAACGCACTTCGATGCGCGGATCGGCAACTTCGGCCAGCGTATCCTGCGCATTCTGCAAAAGATTGTGCATGACCTGACGCAGTTGCGCCGGATCGCCGACGAAGTACGGCAGGTCGGCGGCAAATTCAAGATGAAACCAGTCGGCGTGTGATTCATACAAGGTCAGCACTTCGCGCATCAAGGCATTGAGATCGATCGTCTGCACCGTCGGTTCGGGCATGCGCGCGTACTGACGGAAAGCATCAACCATGTTTTTCAGCGCGGCGACCTGATTGACGATGGTCTGCGTGGAGCGCGCCAGCATCTCGGCATCGGGCCCGGCGAGCTTGTCCGACAACTTCATCTGCAGGCGCTCGGCCGACAGCTGAATCGGCGTCAGCGGATTTTTGATTTCGTGCGCAAGCCGGCGCGCCACTTCGGTCCATGCGGCATCGCGCTGCGACTGCAGTACGTGAGTAATATCATCGAACACCACGACATAGCCGGTGGCGCTTCCGGCCGGCAGCCGGGTGCCGCGCAAGAGCAGCATTTGTTCGCCTTTGCGTCCGGCATACTCGATCTGTTTTTCCCATTCACCGCGATTACCGGTGCGGAAGGCGGCGGCAACTTCACCGGCCAGCTTGCCGAGTGCCGGCACGCGCTCATGCCAGCGCTCGGGCTCGATGCCGGCGAGACTGTCGACCGCCGTATCCAGAATGGCAACGGCACTGTTGTTATATGAACGCAGACGCATGCGGTCATCGAAGGCGAGGACACCGGCCGACAGATTGTCGAGTATGCCCTGCACGTAGGCGTGCGCATCGGCGAGCTGGGTCTGATTGCGTTCGACAACGGCGCGCGTTTCGGCAAGCTGCTGACGCATCGTGTTGAACGATTGCATGAGTATGCCGAGTTCGTCTTTGCTCGAAATGGTTTCGCGCTGGCTGAAATCGCCCTTTGCGACCGCGCGCGTGCCCTCGGCCAGAAAGCTCAGCGGCGCGGACAAGCGTTCGCTCAGCACAAAAGCCAAAGACAGCGCCGTCAGTAGCGCCAGCAGCAGCGTCAGCGTCAGCGTTATTCCATATAAATTACGCAGCCCCTGCCTGGACAGCAGTAATTCCTGGTACTCGCGTTGTCCCGTCTGCACGACCTCGGCGTCAAGCGCGAGTTGCTGCGGCACCGGCTGCAACACCTGCAGAATGCGCGTGTCTTCCTGCAGACTGATGACATTGATCGGCATCAACACGCGCAGGACAAGACCTTTTTCCGGAATGGATTCGACTGCGCTGTAACTCTGTTGCAGCCGCAGCTGCCGCAATACCGTCGCCCCCGGCAGTTCCGGCATTAGCACCGCGCGCTCGATGCCCGCATGCGCGATGATTTTGCCGCGCGAAGTGAACAGCGTCGCCTCGTAAATACCGGCCTGCTCGCGCAATGTGTTCAACGCGGTGATGTGTTCGGCAACCGGCCGCACCGTCAAGGAACCCGCCATCACGTCAGCTTTCT
The DNA here is from genome assembly GCA_025363435.1 of Betaproteobacteria bacterium. Taxonomy (GTDB): domain Bacteria; phylum Pseudomonadota; class Gammaproteobacteria; order Burkholderiales; family SG8-41; genus PALSA-1004. The sequence continues at coordinate 59,288 of JANYDY010000031.1, read as the reverse complement.
TGGCGAGATCCTTGAGCAGATTGTCGAGCGTAGTGCGCCCGAGATTGAGCCCGCCCTCGAGCGCTTTTTCCACGCGCACGTCGAACCACGATTCAATGCTCTTGGCGACAAACTGCACCGAAACGCCGTAGACCAGCGCGCCCGGCAGCACCGCGACCAGCGCAAACAAAACCACCAGGCGCAGCGTCAGCTTGGCGCCGAAAACACCGGCCTTGAGTTTCTGCCGCAGGGTGAATAGTTGATAACCCAGCAACATCGCGAGGCAGGCGGCAAGACCGCCGTTCAGCGCCAGCAGCAAGGGGTAGTGCTGCGCGAACAACGCCGTGTTGGCGGTTGCCGTCGCCAGCAGATAGAGCGTGACCGCGCCAACCACCACACACAACACCAGCAGGTAGGTGACGGCGCCGCTTTTTAATGCCGGTCGCAGATTTGCGATCTGCAGCATCACGGCTTGACGCTCCAACGATGCCAGTCGGAACTCAAATTCCAGTCGCGCGACGCCAGTGCATTCAATTGAAACGGCTTCGGCAACTGCGATACATCCAGACGCATGCGCACTGCGGCGGCGTAGATGGCGCCGCGGCTGAGCGTGCCGAGTTCAAGCACCTGACGCCGGCGCACGCGGCTGAGAAAACCCAGCGCTTCGTTGAGGTCGTTGAAATTCTGAAAAAACGCGCCGATGCCGAGGCGGTACTGGCGGGTCAGCGCGTTATAAGCCAGCCGGTACTGTTGTTGCGTGTTGACGACTTTGTCGTCAAGCCAGTACCAGCGCGGCCGGATAATTTCAAATTCGAGCAGGAAATAAAGCGGCACGCCCTTGTTGAGCGCGTCTTCAAGCGTGGTGTTGAGGGTGATCTCGAAATCGGCTTCGAGATAGTAACCTTCCTCGGCGGCCACCAGCGCGGCGTCGCGAACGAGAATGCCCTCTGCGCGCGCCGGCAGCACCAGCATCATGAATGCCAGCGCAGCGAGCAGCAAAAGCAGGCTATATTTTTTGCAGGAGCGCGTAAAAAAAACCGTCATGCTCGTTATCCGGCAGCAACTGGCCCTCCGGTATCCCGTTGGTGGAAATCGCCTCGCTCAACGTCAAGCGCCGGGCATCGGCATGGCACGCGAGAAAATCCTCGATTTGCCGCGAGTTTTCCTCGTCGAAAATCGAACAGGTTGCATACAACAATTTACCACCACTGGCGAGCACCCGCCACAAAGCATCGAGCATGTTGCGCTGTTGCGATGCAAAGCGGGCAATATCAACAGCGCGCCGCAGCCACTTGATATCGGGATGGCGCCGCACCACACCCGACGCCGTGCACGGCACATCAGCCAGTACGCGATCAAACGGTTTACCGTCCCACCAGGTATCGAGCGCCTGCACGTCTGCCGTAACCAGCGTGGCCGCAAGCTGCAAACGATCGAGGTTTTCGCGTACACGTTGAAGCCGCGTTGCGTCGCTGTCGATCGCCGTGAGGTCGAGCTCCGCAATTTCGAGCAGATGGGTCGTCTTGCCGCCGGGGGCGGCGCAGGCATCGAGCACCCGCATGCCGGGCTGCGCATCAAGCAGGGGTGCGGCGTATTGCGCGGCGGCATCCTGTACCGACACCACGCCGGCGCTGAATCCAGGCAGCCGGTCGACCGCCACCGGCTGTTCGATACGTACGGCCCAGTCGCCGGTCTGCCGTGCTGCGATGTCGTTCTTCGCTAGTTCGGCCAGATAATCAGCGACGCCGGTGCGCCGGCAATTTACGCGCAGCGTCAACGGCGGATGGGTATTGCAAGCCTCCAGAATGGCTGCGTAATGCTGCGGGTACTGGCAGCGCAGCCGCGTAATCCACCATTGCGGAAAAGCGAAACGCCCGACATCCGTAAGCTGCGCCTTGGCGAGAATTGCTTCGCGCTTGCGCAGAAAATTCCGCAATACGGCGTTGACGAGTCCGCCGGCGTGCGCGTAGCCAAGCGCCGTTGCCGTGCGTACCGCGTGATCGACGATGGCATACGGTGCAGCGCGCGTGTGCTCGAGTTGATATAGCGCAATCAACAACAACCAGCGCAGATCGGCGTCCTGCATCGGTTTGTTCAACAGCTCGGCCAGCACGCAATCGAGCTGAAAACCGAAGCGCAGCGTACCGTAACTCAAATCGTTAACGGCCCCCAGCTGTTGCGCGGTCAATTGCGGATGGCTCGCGCGCTGCTCCGCCAGCACTGCGTTGAGGTTGCGACCGGCGCGCACCGCAGCAACGGTCGCGCAGGCGATCTGCTGAATTTCAAGCACGGTTATCTAGCAATGCGTCAAACTCCCAATCGCGCGCCGGCCTGAAGGCGCGTTCCCGCCAAAAATGCGGCCACCGGCAATCGTTTGCCACCGGCCTTTTGCAATTCCAGAATGCGCACCGCGCCGTCGCCGGCCGCCACCGTGATGCCATCGGCGTCCAGATTCAAAACCGCACCCGCCATAGCGCGTGTGTGCGCGACCGCTTGCGCCTGCCAGATTTTTAATACGCCGCCATCCAGTAGCGTCGTCGCGCCGGGCACCGGATTGTAAGCGCGAATGCGGCGACAGATTTCTGCAGCACCCATTGTCCAGTCAATGGCGGATTCGGTCTTGGTGATTTTTGCGGCATAGGTCGCCGCAGCATTGTTCTGCGCAACCGGCGCGGGCCGCTCTTGCAAGGCGCGAAGGATGCAACGTCCGCCGATCACAGCGAGCCTGTCGTGCAGGCTTGCCGCGGTATCGTTGTCCGTGACCGGGGTCGCCTCGCGCAACAAAATATCGCCGGTATCGAGTCCGGCGTTCATTTGCATGATCGTAACGCCGGTCTCGTCATCACCGGCGAGCAACGCGCGCTGAATCGGTGCCGCGCCGCGCCAGCGCGGCAACAATGACGCGTGGATGTTAAGGCAGCCGCGCGGCGGAATTTCGAGCACCGCAGGCGGCAGGATCAAGCCATAGGCGGCGACCACAATCGCCTCCGGCGCAACTTCTCGCAGCAACGCTTGAATCTCGGCAGTCTTCAGGTTGGCAGGCTGTGCGACCCGCAGTGATTTATTTTTCGCAACGGCTTTTACGCGGCTTTCGCGTTCGTGCATACCGCGACCGGCCGGCCGGTCCGGCTGCGTCAGCACCAGTGCGATTTCATGGCCGGCATCATGCAACGCAGCGAGCGCAACGGCGGCAAACTCCGGCGTGCCGGCAAAAATAAGTTTCATCAAAGCCCTTTGGAATCGTCGGCCGTCTGCCCTGCGCGCAGCGAACGGCTTTGCCCCGGTGAGCAGTTACGCAAGTGCGTACCTTACATTGTGCGGCGACGTTGCTTCTTGAGCTTGTCGAGTATGCGCTGCTGTTTCAGCCGCGACAGGTAGTCAACGAAAACCTTGCCCTCAAGGTGATCCATTTCATGCTGTATGCATACGGCGAGCAGGCCATCGGTATCGAGATCGAACGATTTGCCCTGCGCGTCAAGCGCACGCACCGTTATGCGGTCGGCACGCGGCACCTTTTCGTATATGCCGGGCACCGACAAACAGCCTTCTTCAAATGACGAGATGCCGCTGTGCGCAATGATTTCGGGATTGATAAATGTGCGCAGCTGATCGTGGGTCGCCGAACTGTCGATTACCACGATGCGCAATAAAACATCGACTTGTGTTGCGGCGAGACCAATTCCCGGTGCGGAATACATGGTCTCTGCCATGTCATTGATTAAACACTTTATTTTTTCGTCAACCGCGCCGACAGGCCTCGCGATACGATGTAATCGCTCGTCGGGGTATTGGAGTATGGGTAACAAAGGCATAAGTCTTGCAAATTTAATTGATTAGGTGGAGAATTTAAAGCAGAATATAACCATTGGCTTGGTGCGAGGCGCGGTGCGCGCCTGTTGTGATTACCAAGATAGGCTGCAATGGAGGCGCGATGCAAAAATCGATTATATCGCTGATTTTATTGTGCTGTTCGGTCGCTCCGGCGCCCGCGGCAACGAATGACGAGCTCGTTGAGGGCGCGCCGGAGCGCTATGTCGTCGTTCCCGGCGACACCCTGTGGACCATTTCCAGTCGTTTCCTCAAAAGCCCTTGGAAATGGAACGAGCTGTGGAAGCTCAACCAGGAGCAGATTCCCAATCCGAACCGCATCGCCCCCGGCGACGTGCTGGTTATGGACCGCAGCTATAACGAAACGCGTCTGCGTCTGCTGAAAACGCAAACCGTAAAAATTGCGCCCGGACTGATTGAATCTGCACGCGAACCCGAACCCATTCCGACCATCCCGACGGCGGATATCGAACCATTCCTGAGCCAACCACTAGTCATCGTGCCGGGTCAGCTGGCGGATGCGCCGCGCATTGTGCGCACCCAGGAAAACCGCGTCGCGCTGGGCGCCGGTAGTATTGCTTACGCCAAAGGTGTAACCAAGGAAAAAGGTGTGTACTGGCAGGTATTCCGTCCCGGTGCCGCACTCGTCGATCCGCAGACCAATGAATCGCTCGGCCAGGAAGCAACCTATCTGGGCGAAGCCATGGTCACAAAGTTCGGCGAAGTCAGCACACTGGAGATCATCAAGTCGCCGCTGGAGATTTATTCCGGCGACTATCTTGTTGCGGCGCCGCGCGAAGCGATACTCAGCAGTTACTCGCCGCACGCGCCGAACAGAATAATCAACGCGCAGATCATTGCCGCCTACGGCAGTCTGTTTGAAACCGGCGGTAACGGTATCGTCGCCCTTAACCGTGGCACTAAAGATGGTGTTGAAATCGGTCACGTGCTCGCGATATACCGCAACCTCAATGCATCGACCAATCGCCTGCGCGAGACCCCGTTGTGGGGGCGTCTGGCCCCGGGCAGCGACAAAACCAGTTCGAGCTATGTAAACGAGCCGCTGGTCACGCGCGATTCGCCGCTATGGGGACGCCTCGGGCCACTGGGCGCGCTGTTCAAGGATGACAAAACAAATCTGCCTTCAGCCGATCTGCCCGACGAACGTTATGGCCTGATGCTGATATTCCGTGTCTTCGATCGCGCCTCCTATGCGTTGATCATGAATGCAGAACGACCGGTCAACCTTCTGGATCTCGCGACCAACCCCTAGGCTGCCGCTGCAGCGGGTAGCCGCTGCGCCAGCAATAACGAAAGCTGCTTGTGGCCGGCGCTGATGCACACGAAGCTTGGCTGCGCCTGACGCTGGTCGAAGGGCTAGGCGGCGCAGCTGTTCGCCAGCTGCTCACTACCTTCGGTTCGCCGCAGCAGGTTCTCGATGCGGGGATCATCGAACTGCGCCGCCACGTGCCAGCGGCAATCGCGTCCGCAATCGCCGCTGGCGGCAATGAAGCCGCCGCCAGCACCACGCTCGCCTGGCTGGCCGACCCGGCTAACCACATTGTCGTACTCGGCGATGCGGATTATCCGCAGCTGCTGTTGCAGATACCGGATCCGCCGCCGCTGCTCTACGTCAAGGGTGATTGCGCGCTGCTCAATCATTTTGCCCTCGCCATCGTCGGCAGCCGCAACGCCAGCGCTCAAGGCGTGACGAATGCGGAGGATTTCGCGCGCGCGCTGAGTGACGCCGGCATCACCGTCGTGAGCGGGCTGGCACTTGGGGTCGATGCGGCGGCTCACCGCGGCGGTATCGCCGGCAAAGCATCCAGTATTGCCGTGGTTGGTACCGGTCTCGATGTGGTTTACCCGGCGCGCAATCGTGCGCTCGCGCACGCACTTGCTGAACGCGGCGCACTGATTTCCGAATTCCCGCTTGGCACGCCAGCTCTCGCCGGCAATTTTCCGCGGCGCAACCGCGTCATCAGCGGCATCAGTCACGGCTGCCTGGTGATTGAAGCCGCGCTGCTAAGCGGTTCATTGATCACAGCGCGCCTCGCCAATGAACAGGGGCGCGAAGTATTTGCGCTGCCCGGTTCGATACATTCGCCGCTGGCCAAAGGCTGCCACCGCCTGATCAAGCAGGGCGCAAAACTTGTCGACGATGTAAACGATATTCTTGAGGAGTTCGATTTCGCGCGCGCCGGCGTTGTCGTGAATGCCGTACCTGCGGCGGATTCGATGGCCGCGCGCCTGCTTGAAGTGCTGGGTCACGATCCATGCGGTTTTGACGCGCTCGCGGCACGCGCCGGCGAGCCGGCCGATACGGTTGCCGCCTTGCTGCTTGAGCTTGAATTGACAGGTCTAATCGAGAAATTGCCCGGTAACAAATATCAGCGCATTCGCTGATCGGTTGTTCTAATACTAATGGTGGATTCTGCAGCGGTTACGATTACGCCGCTTGCTTTGGCAGAAATTTGTTCTTATCATCTGCCGCTCTCTTGACCCCGCCAACCGTCGTGACTTTTGTCACAAGACAATAATGCCAGCGAAAGCACCAGCAAAAAAGAAACCTGCAGCCGCTAAAAAAGTAGCTGCAAAGGTAACTGCGAAAGTTGTTACCGCAGCCGGCAAAAAACTGATCATCGCCGAAAAACCTTCGGTGGCGACGGATATCGCGCGCGTGCTCGGCGGATTCAAACGCGAGGGCGATTTTTTCGAAAGCGATGACTTCGTGCTGAGTTCCGCCGTCGGCCATCTGCTCACCATCATTCCGCCCGAAGGCGTCGAAGTCAAACGCGGCAAATGGTCGTTCGCGCACCTGCCGGTGATTCCACCGCATTTTGATCTGCAGCCGCTCGAACGTACCGAAGACCGTCTCAAGCTGCTGACCAAACTCGTCAAGCGCAAGGACGTGACGGGTCTCATCAACGCATGCGACGCCGGCCGCGAAGGCGAACTGATATTCCGCTACATCACGCGCCACGCCAAAACCGACAAACCGGTTGAGCGTTTATGGCTGCAATCGATGACGCCGACATCGATCCGCGACGGCTTCACGCATTTGCGCAGCGACAAGGATATGCAACCGCTTGCCGATGCCGCGGTGTGCCGCTCCGAATCCGACTGGCTGGTCGGCATCAACGGCACCCGTGCGATGACCGCTTTCAATTCGAAATCCGGCGGCTTTCATTTGACCACCGTCGGCCGCGTACAAACACCGACGCTGGCGATCCTTGTCGAACGCGAAGAAAAAATCAAAAAATTCGTCTCGCGCGATTACTTCGAAGTGCATGCTAACTTCACCTGCAAGGCTGGCGAATACAGCGGCCGCTGGTTCGACGAAGCTTTCAGCCGCGACAAAACGGACGAGGACAGCGGGCTGCGCGCAGAGCGCCTATGGGACCGTGCACGCGCCGATGCGATTCAGGCCAAATGCGACGGCAAATCCGGCATTGTTGAAGAACAAAGCAAGGCGTCGACCCAGATGTCGCCGCTGCTCTATGACCTGACCAGTTTGCAACGCGATGCCAACGGACGTTTCGGCTTCTCGGCGAAGACGACGCTGTCGATCGCGCAGGCGCTTTACGAAAAACATAAAGCATTAACGTATCCGCGGACGGACGCGCGCGCGCTGCCGGAAGATTATCTCGTCGCCGTGACCGACGCCATGCAATCGCTCGACAAAACCTATCAGCCTTTCGTCAAGAGCATCCTCAAAAACAAATGGGTGAAGCCGAACAAGCGCATTTTCAACAATGCCAAGATTTCGGACCACTTTGCCATCATCCCGACTTCGCAGCCGCCGAAAAATTTGAGCGAGGCCGAAGCCAAAATTTACGACCTGGTGACAAAACGTTTTCTCGCGGTGTTTTTCCCGCCGGCGGAATTCCAGATCACCACCCGCATTACCCGCGTCGAGAACGAACCGTTCAAGAGCGAAGGCAAGGTCATGGTGAACGCCGGCTGGCTCGAGATTTACGGCAAAGAGGCCGAATCCGATGACACGCCGGGTCTGGTACCGGTGGTGGCAAAAGAATCACCGCGCGCAAAAGAAGTCGCCGTCGATGCCCTGCAGACCAAACCGCCGGCGCGTTATTCGGAAGCGACCCTGCTGTCGGCGATGGAAGGTGCGGGCAAACTGGTTGAAGACGAGGATCTGCGCGAAGCGATGGGCGAAAAAGGGCTGGGCACGCCGGCGACACGCGCCGCCATTATCGAAGGCCTGATTTTTGAAAAGTACGTGCACCGCAACGGCCGCGAACTGCAGCCGACGGCCAAGGCTTTTTCGCTGATTACGCTGCTGCGCGGACTCAAGATCGACGAACTGTGTTCGCCCGAATTGACCGGCAGCTGGGAATACAAGCTGTCGCAAATGGAACACGGCAAATTGAAGCGCGATGAGTTCATGAAGCAAATCGCCGACATGACGCGCCACATTGTCGCGCGCGCCAAGGAACATGAGAGCGACACGGTGCCCGGCGATTTTTCCACGCTGACTACACCGTGCCCGAAATGCGGCGGCGTGATCAAGGAAAACTACAAGAAATTCCAGTGCCAGAAGTGCGACTTCGCGATGTGGAAAATCATGGCTGGGCGCCAGCTTGAGCCGGCCGAGGTCGAAACGCTACTGTCGGAACAGAAGGTCGGACCCTTGCAGGGCTTTCGCAGCCGCATGGGCAAACCGTTTATTGCAGTCGTCAAATTGACACCCGAGTTCAAGATTGAATTCGATTTCGGACAAAGTAACGAGGCCAATAACGAACCGGTGGATTTCTCGAAAGAGACTACGCTCGGCGCCTGCCCGAAATGCGGCGGCGCCGTCTACAGCCATGGCGTTGCCTACGTATGCGAAAAATCGGTTGGCCCGGCGCGCAAATGCGATTTCCGTACTGGCAAGATTATTCTGCAAAGACCGATCGAGGCAGAGCAGGTGCAGAAACTGCTGACCGTCGGCAAGACCGATCTTCTGCATCGCTTCATTTCAAAGAAAGGCCGCCCGTTTTCGGCATTTCTTACGCGCGGCGAAGACGGCAAGGTAAGTTTTGAATTTGCGCCACGCGAACCGAAGGTGGCACGGCCCAAAGGAGCGGCGCGCGCGCGCAAGGCGGCTTCCGCCTAACAGCCGCGCGCTAGCGTGATGCAGCGCTTGCGGACAAACCGTTCCAGCCGCCGCCCAGGGCTTGCACGAGCGTGACCGCAGCCACCAGTTGCTGACCCAGCAGTTTCACCGCAGTCGCTTCGTTATTCAGCTGCGTCGCCTGCAATATGACAACGGCTAGATAGGTAACGGTACCGGCTTTATACTGGTTGAGCGTCAATTCCGTCGCCAGTCGCGCCGACTTCACGGCTTCATTCTGTGCCACCGCCTCTTCCTCGAGAATACGCAAGGCGGAAAGATTGTCTTCAACCTCCTTGAAACCGTTGAGCACAGTCTGACGATAGGTTGCGACGTTCGCGTCATAGGCCGCTTCGGCCTGTTTTTTGACGGCGCGCCGGCTGCCGCCGTCGAATAGCGTTTCGGCGAGCGCCGGGCCGACCGACCATAAGCGGCTCGGCGACGTCAGCCAGGTGGGCGGGCTGTTGGCACGGAATCCGACCACGCCGGTCAAGGTCAGCGACGGAAAGTAGGCGGCCTGGGCAACGCCGATCTGCGCATTGGCGGCGGCCATCTGCCGCTCGGCGGCGGCAATGTCGGGGCGGCGTTCCAGCAGTTCCGATGGCAAACCAACCGGGATTACGGGTATCGCCACCGTCAGCGGCGCCGCTGCAAGCGAGAACTCGGCCGGCGTCTTGCCGATCAATATCGCGATCGCATGCTCGAGTTGCGCGCGCAGCACGCCGACATCGATCAATTGCGCCTGCGTGCTGCGCAACTGCGTTTCTGCCAGCACCACTTCGGCGCGCGCGGCAACGCCGGCGGTATAGCGATTACGCGTCAGCTCCAGCGATTTTTGATAGGCGCCAACGGTTGTTTCGAGCAGCTGGCGCTGACTGTCGAGCACGCGCAACTGGAAAAAATTGATCGCTAGCTGCGACTGCGCGAGCAGGCGAACGCCGGCAACCGTCGCGGCACTGGCCTGCGCATTGGCAACATTGGCGTCTATCGTACTGCGTACACTGCCCCACAGATCCGGCGCCCACGAAGCATTGAGTGAAAGATTGTAGACATTCGACGGCGCCGAGCTCGTCGTCGATGCACCGGAGACGCTGGGCGTGCGGCTGCGCGTCGCGCTGGTGTTACCTGTCAAGGTCGGAAACAAGCCAGCGCGCGATTGTTCGACCAGCGCTTCGGCCTGGCGCAATTTCGCTTCGGCCACGCGCACATTCTGATTGGAAACGTCGACCTGCTGCGCCAAAGTGTTGAGCTGTGCGTCACCGAAAATTTCCCACCACGGTCCGCGATTGACGGCGTCGCCCGGCTTGGCGATTTTCCAGTTGCCCGTTTCCTTGTAGGCGGCCGGCGTCGTCACCGGCGGTTTGGCGTAATGCGGCCCAACCATGCAGGCGCTCAACGCGCCTGCAGCGGTCAACACCAGCACTGCCCGAAATATCGAATGCAAATTCATCTTGTCTCCAGCAACAGGCGGCCGGCGCCGCGGCGGCGCTCGCACCACAATCGAAACCGGTCCAGATACAAATAAACGACCGGCGTTGTATACAAGGTCAGCAACTGGCTCATGACCAGCCCGCCGACGATCGCAATACCGAGCGGACGGCGCATTTCCGAACCATCGCCGAAACCGAAGGCCAGCGGCATCGCGCCCAGCAAGGCGGCCATCGTCGTCATCATGATCGGCCGGAAGCGCAACAAACAAGCTTCGAGTATGGCCTGATCCGGTCGCATACCCGTATTGCGTTCCGCAGCGATTGCGAAGTCTATCATCATGATGGCGTTTTTCTTAACGATGCCGATCAGCAGAATTACCCCGATCAGGGCAATGATGCTGAACTCGGTTTGAAACAGTTTCAACGCCAGCAGCGCGCCGACACCCGCCGACGGCAGAGTCGAGAGAATGGTGATCGGGTGAATATAACTTTCGTACAAAATGCCCAGCACAATATAGACGGTAATCAGCGCCGCCAGTACCAGCCACGGCTGGCTGGCGAGCGAGGCCTGAAACGCCCGCGCCGTACCCTGAAAACTGCCGTAGATGGTCGCCGGAACGCCGATACGCTCCATCGTCGCATTAATCGCCACGACCGCGTCGCTCAACGACACGCCCAGCGGCAAATTAAACGAAATCGTGGCCGCCGCAAACTGGCCCTGGTGATTCACCGCCAGCGAGGTATTGGTCGTTTCGAAACGCGCGAATGCCGACAGCGGCACCTGGCCGCGCGACGGCGACTGCACATAAATATCGTTCAGCGCGGCGGGGCTTTGCCAGTATTTTTCCGCTACTCCCATCACCACGCGATATTGATTGAGCGTTGAATAAATCACCGAAACCTGCGCTTGGCCGAACGCGAGATTCAACGCGGTGTCTATCATGCGCGGCGTAATGCCCATGCGCGAAGCCGTATCGCGATCAATGGTTAGCGTGGTCTGCAGACCCTTGACCTGCTGATCGGTATTAACGTCGGCGAGCTCCGGCATATCCTGCAGCGCGCGCAACAGGCGCGGCGTCCAGGTGCGCAGCGGTTCGAGTTCGTCGGCGCGCAGGGTGAATTGATAAGCGGCATTGCTGGCGCGCCCGCCGACGCGGATATCCTGCACCGGCACCAGAAACAGATTGGCGCCGGGCACCTGCGCCAGTTTGCCGCGCAGCCGCGCCACCACCTGGTCGGCGGAAACACCGCGCTCGGCGCGCGGTTTCAAAGAAACAAACATGAAACCGCTGTTACGCTGGCCGCCGCCGGTAAATCCAGTCACCGATTCGATTGCCGGATCAGTTTGAATAATGTCGACGAAGGCCGCCAGTTTTTCGCGCATGGCCTGAAAGGAAATCGCCTGATCGGCCTGAATATTGCCAATGATGCGCCCGGTGTCCTGCTGCGGGAAAAAGCCCTTCTGTATATCAATGTAAAGATAAACATTGAGACCGACGGTCGCCGCCAGCAACAGCATGATGAAACGCGTGTGCCGCAGGGCCCACGCCAGGCTCATTTGATAGGCGCGCAGCATCCAGGCGAAAAAACGTTCCGAGGCCTTGTGCCAGCGGCCTTCGCCGGCGGGTTCGTGCGCACGCAGCAGGCGCGCGCACATCATCGGCGTCGTCGTCAGCGACAAGGCGAGTGAAATCAGGATCGCCACCGACAGGGTTACAGCGAATTCGCGAAACAGGCGGCCGACGATGCCGCCCATCAACAGGATCGGAATGAATACTGCAATCAACGAAACACTCATCGAAACGACGGTGAACGCGACCTCACGCACCCCTTTGAGCGCCGCCTCAATCGGCGCGAGACCCTTTTCCAGATGACGCGAGACGTTTTCAAGCACAACAATGGCGTCGTCAACGACAAAGCCGGTGGCAATCGTCAATGCCATCAGCGAAAGATTGTTGAGGCTGTAACCGCACAGATACATCGCGCCGAAGGTGCCGATCAGCGACACCGGCACGGCCACACTCGGAATCAGCGTCGCACGCCAATTACGCAGAAACAGAAACACCACCAGGATCACCAGGCCGATTGAAATCAGCAGCGTACGCTCGACATCGCGCAGACTCGCCCGTATGGTGGTGGTGCGCTCCATCACCACCTTGAGATCGATCGCCTGCGGAATCGACGCTTGCAACTGCGGCAGCACTTCATAGATGCGATCGGCAGTCTCGATAATGTTGGCGCCGGGCTGCCGGTAGAGCAGCACCAGCACCGCGGGCTTGCCGTTTGAAATGCCGGTATTGCGCACGTCCTGCACCGAATCGACGACCTCGGCGACGTCCGACAGCCGCACCGCCGCGCCGTTGCGATAAGCAACAATCAGCGGCAGATATTCTTTTGCCTGTTTGGCCTGATCGTTGGCGTAGATCTGCCATTGCCGGTCGCCATCTTCAACCGTGCCCTTCGGCCGGTTGGCGTTGGTGGCGCTGATTGCTGTACGCACCTCGTCGAAACCGATGCCGTATTTATTCAACACGGTCGGATTGAGATTCACCCGTACTGCCGGCAATGAACTGCCGCCGACCGTCACCTGGCCGATGCCTTTGACCTGCGAAAATTTTTGCGCCAGGATGGTCGACGCAGCGTCGTACATCTGGCCGCGATCGAGCAGCGCCGAGGTCAACGCGATGATCATGATCGGCGCGTCGGCCGGATTGACTTTGCGATAGGTCGGGTTGTTAGGCAGACCGGTCGGCAACTGGCTGCGCGACGCATTGATCGCCGCCTGCACGTCGCGTGCGGCACCGTCGATATCGCGATCAAGATCGAATTGCAGCGTCAGCCGCGAATTGCCGAGTGTGCTGCTCGAGGTGATTTCCGTGACGCCGGCGATGCGGCCAAGTGCGCGCTCGAGCGGCGTTGCCACCGTCGCCGCCATCGTCTCGGGGCTAGCGCCGGGCAGCGACACGCCGACCGAAATCGTCGGGTAATCGACCTGCGGCAGCGGCGCCACCGGCAGCAACCGGAACGCCAGCGCGCCGGCCAACGCCAGACCGATAGTCAGCAGCGTGGTTGCAACCGGGCGCCGGACAAACGGTTCCGAAATATTCATCGCAATTCGTCGGCGGCGGTCCTGGCCCGTGTTGCCGACCGGCGCTCGCGCATGCGCCGCGCCAGATTGTCAAAGGCCAGATAAATAACGGGGGTTGTGTACAGCGTCAGCAGCTGGCTGACAATCAAACCGCCAAACATGGTCAGTCCGAGCGGGCGGCGCAATTCGGAACCGACACCGCCGCCGATCATCAATGGCAGCGCCGCCAGCAAGGCGCACATGGTGGTCATCAGTATCGGCCGGAAACGCAGCAGACAGGCCTGATAAATCGCTTCACGCGGTGTTTTGCCCTCATTACGCTCGGCGTCAAGCGCGAAGTCGATCATCATGATGGCGTTTTTCTTGACGATGCCGATGAGCAGAATAATGCCGATGATGCCGATGATGCTGAGATCGGTCTGCGCGACAAAAAGTGCCAGCAATGCGCCGACACCCGCAGAAGGCAACGTCGATAATATGGTGACCGGATGTATGTAACTTTCGTAGAGCACGCCCAGCACAATATACATGGTGATAATCGCGGCAAGAATCAGCAACAGCGTATCGGACAGCGACGAACGGAAGGCCTGTGCCGCGCCCTGAAAGCGCGTGCGTACGCTGACCGGCACCACCATTTCTTTTTGCGCCGCCTCGATCGCCTTGACCGCATCGCCCAGCGCATAGCCCTTCGCCAGATTGAATGAAATGGTCGATGACGGAAACTGCCCGAGGTGATTGATCGCCAGCAGCGACGGCTTCTCGATCAGTTGCGTCACTGCGCTCAACGGAACCTGCGTGCCATTCGCACCCGGCACATAGAGTTCGCGCAGTGCCGCCGGCCCGCGGCGGAATTCCGGATTGACTTCGAGAACCACCCGATATTGATTTGACTGCGTGAAAATGGTCGACACCAGACGCTGGCCGAAGGCGTTGTAGAGCACGTTGTCAATCGCCGCCGGCGTGACGCCCAGCCGGCCCGCGGTGTCGCGGTCAATCTCGATATAAGCCTGCAGACCCTGATCCTGCAAATCGCTCGCCACATCGTTCAGTTGCGGCAATTGCGCCAACCGCTCGACATGTTTATGCGTCCACAGCGATAGCTCTTCGGCATTCGCGCTGTCGAGCGTGAACTGGTACTGCGTGCGGCTGACACGATCTTCAATCGTCAGGTCCTGCACCGGCTGCATGAAGAGCAGAATACCCTCGTGCTGCGCCAGGCGTTCTTTCAGGCGGCGGATGATTTCGGCGGACGACGGCCGTTGATCATGCGGTTTGAGCGTAATTAACACGCGACCGCTGTTCAGGGTGGTATTGGTGCCGTCTACGCCGATGAAAGATGACAGGCTTTCCACTGCGGGATCCTCGAGGATGGCTTTCGCAAGGGCCTGCTGGCGTGCCGCCATAGCTTCGAATGAAATGGACTGCGGCGCTTCCGAAATACCCTGAATCAGGCCGGTGTCCTGCACCGGGAAAAATCCCTTCGGCACAAAAATATAAAGCACTACGGCAAGCCCCAACGTCGCCATCGCGACCCACAGCGTCATGCGCTGACGATCGAGCACCCAGCGCAAGGTCACGCCATAGCGCTCGATAATCCAGTCAAACCACGCGCCGGCGGCACGATAAAAACGACCCTGCTCGGCTTCAGGCGTGTGGCGCAGCAAACGCGCGCACATCATCGGCGTCAGCGTCAGCGAAACCACTGCCGAAATCAAAATCGACACTGCTAGCGTAATCGCGAATTCGCGGAACAGGCGGCCAACGACGTCGCCCATGAACAACAGCGGGATCAGCACCGCGATCAGCGAAAAAGTCAGCGAGATAATGGTAAAGCCGATTTGCTGCGCACCCTTCAGTGCCGCCGCCAGCGGTTCTTCGCCGGCCTCGATGTACCGCGAGATGTTTTCGATCATGACAATTGCGTCGTCAACCACAAAGCCGGTGGCGATCGTCAAGGCCATCAGCGTCAGATTGTTGATACTGAAGCCGGCGAGATACATGACGCCGAAGGTGCCGACCAGCGACAGCGGCACCGCAACGCTGGGAATCAAAGTCGCCGGCACATTGCGCAGAAAAACATAAATCACCAGCACCACCAGTATCACCGCCAGCATCAACTCGATTTGCACGTCCCTGACCGAGGCGCGGATGGTGACCGTGCGGTCGGTCAACACCGATATTTCGATCGCTGCGGGCAACGCCGCCTGCAGTTGGGGCAGCAGTTGTTTGACGCGATCAACCACTTCGATGACATTGGCGCCGGGTTGACGCTGCACGTTGACGATCACTGCCGGCACATCGTTCATCCATGCGGCAAGGCGGGTGTTTTCCGCGTCTTCGATAACGTCGGCCACATCCGACAGATAAATCGGCGCGCCATTGCGGTAGGCGATGATGATGCGGCCATATTCGACGGCCGAGCGCAATTGATCGTTCGCATCGATGGTGTAAGCGCGTTGCGGGCCGTCGAAACTGCCCTTGGCCTGATTAACGTTGGCGGTGCCAATACCGAGCCGTACGTCCTCGAGGTTAAGGCCCTTGGCGGCAAGCGCTTTTGGATTGACCTGCACGCGTACTGCGGGGCGTTGCCCACCATTGAGCGTGACGAGGCCGACGCCGGTAACCTGTGAAATTTTTTGCGCCAGCCGCGTGTCGACCAGGCTCTGCACCTGCGGTAACGGCAGCGTCGCCGAGGTAACGCCGAGCGTCAGTATCGGCGTGTCGGCGGGGTTGACCTTGCTGTACACCGGCGGCGCCGGCAAATCGGTCGGCAGAAGATTGGCGGCGGCGTTAATCGCGGCCTGCACCTCCTGTTCAGCGACATCAAGATTCAGTTCGAGATTGAACTGCAGCGTGATGACGGTTGCGCCGCCGGAGTTAGTCGACGACATCTGCTTCAACCCCGGCATCTGCCCGAACTGCCGCTCGAGGGGCGCCGCAATCGACGAGGTCATCACATCCGGACTGGCGCCCGGATAAAACGTCACTACTTGTATGGTCGGGTAGTCGACCTCGGGTAGCGCCGACAACGCGAGCTGACGATAAGCGACCAGCCCGGAGAGCAGGATCGCCAGCATCAGCAGCGACGTCGCCACCGGACGCAGGATGAACAGCCGTGAAGGATTCATCCTCTGGCTTCCACCGTCACCGGCCTACTCGGCGGCCTTCTCGCCGCCCTTGCGGCGATTGCCGCCACCTTTCTTGCGCTCAGGGTCGCCGCTCTGGCTTGCGGCCGCCCCCTGTTCCGCTGCCGGCGATTCTGCTTTTGCGCCATCGTCAGCGGTTTTTTCACCGCCCTTGCGGCGGTTGCCGCCGCCTTTTTTACGCTCGGCGTCGCCGCCCTGGCCTGCGACAACACCTTTTTCCGCGGTGGGCGCTTCTGTTTTTGTGCTTTCGTCAGCAGTTTTCTCACCACCCTTGCGGCGATTGCCGCCGCCCTTGCGGCGCCCGGAATCGTCGCCTTTGCCTGCAGCGCCTTTTTCCGCCGTTGGCATTTCAACTTTCGCGCCTTCGCGCAAACGATCCATGCCGTCAACGACAATCAATTCGCCCGGCTCGACGCCCGACTCGATCACCGTCGCATCCGCTTCGGTCGGCCCCGTTTTGACTTCGCGCAGCGTCACGGTTTTATCTTCTTTGACCACGTAAACGAACATGCCGCGCGCACCGCGCTGCAGGGCGGCGCTCGGCACCGTGGTGACGTCGCGCCGCACGTCGATCAGCATGCGCACATTGACGAACTGGTTGGGGAACAACCGGCTGTCGTCATTGGGAAACTGGGCCTTGAGCCGCACCGTTCCAGTGGTGGTGTCGATCTGGTTGTCGACCGTCAGCAAGACGCCGGTGGCGAGTTGATTTTTCTGATTCTGGTCGCGATCGAGAGCTTCGACCTGAATGCGTTCGCCGGATTGAATGCGTTTCATCACCACCGGAAGATTGTCCTGCGGCAATGTAAAAATGACCGTGATCGGTTGCTGTTGCGTGATGACGACAAGGCCGTTGGCGTCACCCGCGCGCACGACGTTGCCTTCGTCGACCTGGCGCAAACCGAGTCGCCCGGGAATCGGCGCGGTGACCCGCGAATAGGTAAGTTGCAGGCGCGCGTTGTCGAGCTGGCCCTGATCGAGTTTGACAGTACCTTCGTACTGACGCACCAGCGCCTCCTGCGTATCGACCTGTTGTTTGGCGATCGAATCCTGCGCCAGCAACGTGCGATAGCGTTCAAAGTCGATACGCGCGTTCGCCAGCAGCGCATTGTCGCGCGCCATCTGGCCTTCGACCTGCGTGAGCTGCGCCTGAAACGGGCGCGGGTCGATTTCCACCAGCAGATCGCCTTGCTTTACAAGCTGGCCTTCCCGGAACAGCACGCGCATGATCTGGCCGTCAACGCGGCTGCGCACTGTCACCGTTCTCACCGGCGTGACCGTGCCCAAGCTGGTGAGATAAACGTTGATGTCACCCTTTTTCGCGGGCTGGGCAACCACCGGCGTTACGCGCCCGGCGCCATCGCCTTTTTTACCGAAGCCGCGCGCCGCCTCGGGCGGTCGCGCGGCATCAGTCGATGCGGCGCCGCTGGTGTAGTAATAGTAGCCGGCGCCGCCGCCAAGCAGGCAGACCAGAAAACCTATCCCCCAGACACGGCGGCGATTCACGCGAATCAAATATCCAGATTACGCACGCCGAGAGCGTTGCTCTCGATGAAGGCACGGCGCGGATCGACCAGATCGCCCATCAGGGTCGTAAAGATTTCGTCCGCGGATATCGCGTCTTCAATCTGTGCGCGCAACAGCCGGCGAACTTTGGGATCCATCGTTGTCTCCCACAACTGCTCCGGGTTCATTTCGCCAAGGCCTTTGTAGCGCTGAACGCCAAGACCATGACGCACCTCGTCGAGCAGCCAGTTGAGCGCCTCTTTGACGTCGCCGACCTGGCGGCGATGCTCTCCGCGCTTGACATAGGCACCGTCGGAAAGCAGGCCTTGCAGAACCTGTGCGGTTTTCCTGATCTGTTCGTAATCGCCGCTATGCAGAAATTCGCTGTCGAGAGCAGTAACGCGCTGATTGCCATGTTGCGCGCGCTTCATCAGCAGCCTGAAAGTCTCGGTTTTTTCGTCGAAATTGGCGGCAATTTCCAAACCTTCGCTGGCAACCGCGGTCTTGAGCCGGCGCGCGCTCGCCTCTGCGCTTTTTTCGTCCGACAAATCGACCTCGACGCCACCGAGCAGGGCGTGCAGAACCGCCGGGTCGATCAGGCGGCCCATGCGATCAATTACCGCCTCGGCAAGAAAATATTCCTTCGAAACCAGCGCCAGTGTTTCCTGATTCAGCGCCTTGGCTTCGGCCGACGGATAAAGCTCGGCCTCGGCAAGCGCCAGCTTCAGCAAGTACTGCTTTAACTCGTGATCGTCCTTGATATAGCGTTCCGATTTGCCGTGTTTGATCTTGTAGAGCGGCGGTTGCGCGATATAGATATGTCCGCGCTCGAACAATTCGGGCATCTGCCGGTAGAAGAATGTGAGCAGCAACGTGCGGATGTGCGAGCCGTCGACGTCGGCATCGGTCATGATGATAATGCGGTGATAACGCAATTTGTCGGCGTTATATTCGTCCTTGCCGAAACCGCAACCCAACACGTTGATCAATGTCGTAATTTCCTGCGACGACAGCAGCTTTTCGGAACGCGCTTTTTCCACATTCAGAATTTTTCCCTTGAGCGGAAGTATCGCCTGGAATTTGCGATCGCGCCCCTGTTTGGCCGAGCCGCCGGCCGAATCGCCCTCGACGATGTAAAGCTCGCATTGCGCCGGATCCTTCTCCTGGCAATCTGCCAGCTTGCCGGGCAGCCCGAGCGAATCAAGCACGCCTTTGCGGCGGGTCATTTCACGCGCTTTACGCGCCGCTTCGCGCGCGCGCGCTGCGTCGATGATCTTGCCGGTGATGGTTTTCGCATCGCCGGGATTTTCGAGCAGAAACTCATTCAATTTGGCGGCCACAACTTCCTGCACGATCGGCTGAACCTCGCTCGATACCAGCTTGTCCTTTGTCTGTGACGAAAATTTCGGTTCCGGCACTTTGACCGACAGGACACAAGTCAAGCCTTCGCGCATATCGTCGCCCGAAGTTTCGACCTTGGCTTTTTTGGCGAGTTCCGCCTGCTCAATAAAGTTATTCAGCGTTCTGGTCATCGCTGCGCGCAAACCGGTCAAATGGGTACCGCCGTCGCGCTGCGGAATGTTGTTGGTAAAACACTGCACGGATTCGGCATAGGAATCGTTCCACTGCATGGCCACTTCGACGGTAATGCCGTCTTTTTCGCCGACCGCATAAAAAAGCTTCTGATGCAGCGCCGACTTACTGCGATTCATGTATTCGACAAAAGCCTTGACCCCGCCGCTGAAGGAAAAATTCTCCGTCTTGCCGTTGCGCTGGTCGTTCAGAACAATCTTGACGCCATTATTCAGGAACGACAGTTCGCGCAGCCGCTTGGCCAGAATATCGTAATGAAATTCGATGTTGGTAAAGGTTTCCGTGCTGGCGAGAAAATGCACCTCAGTGCCGCGCTTCTCGGTTTTGCCGATCTCCTTCAGCGGCGCCACCGCGGCGCCATCCCGGAATTCCATGCTGAAGGTTTTGCCATCGCGGCGTATGGTGAGCCGCAGCCACGCCGACAGTGCGTTGACGACGGAAACGCCCACGCCGTGCAGACCGCCGGAAATCTTGTAGGAGTTGTTGTCGAACTTGCCGCCCGCATGCAGCTCGGTCATGACAATTTCCGCCGCAGAGCGTTTTAGTTCGTCATCTTCCTTGATATCGGTCGGAATGCCACGGCCGTTGTCGATAACGCTGATCGAATTATCCGGATGTATCGTGATGGTGATCGCATTGCAATGGCCGGCCAGCGCTTCATCAATTGCATTGTCGACAACCTCAAAAACCATGTGGTGCAGGCCGGTGCCATCGCTAGTGTCACCGATATACATCCCGGGACGTTTCCTGACCGCCTCAAGACCTTTCAGGATCTTGATACTGTCGGCATCATATTCTTCGTTGGCTTGAGCTTGTTTCTTGTCGGTCATTGAGTGTCGATTCTTGAGTTAGTGCAAATCAAATGCGCATCGGCATTACGACATAGCGGAAATCCGTATCTTCCGCGATGGTAATCAAAACGCTGCTGTTGGCATCGCCAAAAGAACAGGTCACTTTCTCGCTCGACACGTTGTTCAACACGTCCAGCAGGTAGGTAACATTGAAGCCTATATCCAGGGGTTCTCCTTTATAGGCGATGTCTATTTCCTCGAAAGCCTCTTCCTGTTCCGTATTTGTGCATGCAATACGCAGTTGGTCTTCAGTCAGCGTCCAGCGTACGCCGCGGAATTTTTCGTTGGAGAGTATGGCTACTCTTTGCAACGACTGCTGGAGTTTGGCGCGTTCGATTTCAAAATGTTTGGTGTAATTGGTCGGAATTACCCGTCCGTAGTCAGGGAACTTACCATCAACGACTTTGGTAATCAGTTCAACGCCGCCGATCTTGAAGCGGGCCTGGTTTGCCGTCAGTTCGAAACTGACTTCATCGTCCGTGTCGCCCAGAAGTTTGACGATCTCCTGAATGGCTTTGCGGGGCAATATAAGATCGAGCGGCTCGGCCTTCTGCTCCAGCTTCATGGTTGCATAGGCGAGACGGTGTCCGTCCGTTGCGACCGCCTTCATGATGTTGCCCTCGATGACGAACAGCATGCCGTTCAGGTAATAACGGATGTCCTGCTGCGCCATCGCGTATTGCACCAGCAACAACAACGCCCGTAATGCCTTCTGGCTTACCTTTATTTTTACCGCAGCGGCACCGGCCGGGGCCAGCTTCGGAAAATCCTCCGCCGGCAGGGTCTGCAGGGTAAAACGGCTTTTACCCGATTTGGCGAGAATCCGATTGTTCTGGGTTTCGAGCGCAATGTCGGCATCGTCCGGCAGAGCTCGCAAAATATCCTGCAGCTTGCGGGCTGATACGGTGACTGAATAATTATCAGCGCCTTTTTGCGGCGAATTAAAGCTTGTCGAAACCTGAATCTCAAGGTCGGTGGCGAGAAATAGCAACGCGTCTCCGGATCGTTCAAACAGAACGTTCGACAGTATCGGCAATGTGTGCCTTTTTTCGACAATCCCGGAGACTGCCTGCAACGGCTTCAGCAAGTCATCACGTTTGGTTTGTACGAGTTTCATACTTTAAATTCCTAGTAATAGTAATAACTGTCACGGTTTTTGTGGATATCGCGGTAAACCCCTCACCATGCAGACTTTAATGTCATTTTTATTGCAAACAAAAACTCAACTTGCTTGTGGACTCTTTGTGCATTGAATTTCAGAAATCGTTTTTTTAACGCATACACACAATATATCCACCGGATACTAACTTCTCAGTACTTTCAACAATGAATCAAAGTCGCGCGTAATGTCGTGATTGGTGGACTTGAGAGCGGCAATTTTCCGGCAGGCATGTAAAACGGTCGTATGGTCGCGTCCGCCGAAGGCTTCGCCGATATCGGGCAGGCTCAAGTGGGTCAGTTCTTTTGCCAGAGCCATGGCGATTTGCCGCGGCCGCGCGATATTGCGCGTGCGCTTCTTCGAATACATTTCAGAAACCTTGATTTTGTAATAATCGGCAACGGTTTTCTGGATGTTATCGATGGAGACCTGGCGGCTTTGCAAAGCAAGCAGGTCCTTAAGGGCTTCGCGACAGACATCAATGGTGATTGGCCGCCCGGAAAACCGCGAAAAGGCGAGGATGCGTTTTAATGCGCCCTCGAGTTCGCGCACGTTGGTTTGGCTGTGGCTGGCGATAAAAAAGGCAACCGCTTCGTCGAGATGTATATTCTCAGCTTCCGCTTTGCGCAACAGTATGGCGACGCGCATTTCGAGTTCCGGCGGCTCGACGGCAACAGTCAGTCCCCAGCCGAAGCGCGAGATCAGACGGTTTTCTATGCCGGCAATTTCCCGCGGATAGGTATCGCAGGTAATTACCACTTGCTTGCGCGATTCAAGTAGCGCATTAAACGCATAAAAGAATTCTTCCTGCGTGCGGCTTTTGCCGCTGAAAAACTGGATGTCGTCGATCAGCAGTAAATCGAGCGAATGATAATAACGTTTGAAGTCGTCGAAGGCTTTGTGCTGGTAGGCGCGCACCACGTCGGAAACATATTGTTCGGCGTGGATGTAGCGGATGCGGCTTTGCGGATTGCGCTCCTGCAATAAATTGCCGATCGCATGGATCAAGTGGGTTTTGCCGAGCCCGACGCCGCCGTATACAAATAACGGGTTGTAGGCTTCTCCCGGGCGCTCGGCCACCTGCATGGCGGCGGCGCGTGCCAGCTCATTCGCTTTGCCGGTAACGAAAGTCTTGAATGTAAATTCCGGATTGAGACGGGAAATTTCCCGCGTGCTGGGCTTGTTGCCGGCCGTTTCCACCGCAATCGGGTGGGCGGGGGCGGCAACTGACGGTTTTTCTACCAGCGCGAGGTTCACCGTGATGTCGGCGCCGAGGCGGTCGACGGCGAGCCGCTGGATCTCGCCAAGAAAGCGATCACGGATCCACTGCAACACAAAGCGATTCGGCGCGGTAAGCGTAAGCGTGTGATCTACCGCCTGAAATTTAAGCGGCTTGATCCACGTTTTGAATTGCTGGGGCGGCAATTGCTTTTCAAAGTGATCGAGGCAAGAGCGCCAGAAACTGTTCATCGCGGGGCAGTAAAATTAAGTGGTTTCGGAGGTCGGCCGGAAGGCCTGATGGATGGCGAATTTTAGCGTTTTTAAGAAGAGTTATCCACAAGCGTTCGTGGTTCGGCGGCGGACCTGTGCCGATCCAGTTTTACATTGACAGAAATGGGTGTTAGCGGTTGTAATAGCGGGCTTTTTACTTTGACAGGACGGACATCATGAAACGGACTTATCAGCCGTCGACGACGCGGCGCAAACGCACGCACGGATTCCGTGTGCGCATGAAGACGCGCGCCGGTCGCGCAGTTATTCGCGCACGCCGCGCCAAAGGCCGCGCACGTTTGGCCGTTTGACGTTTGAACGAAGGCGGGAAATTTTCTTTTTCTCGCGCGCGGCGCCTTGACGGGCCGCATGCCTATGCCGCGGTTTTCGCCTACAAATGCTGGGTGACCGGGCAGTGGTTCCAGGTGTATGTACGACCAAGCGGCGAGGCGAAGGCGCGTTTGGGTGTGGTGGTGAGCAAGCGCATCATGAAGCGGGCGGTCGAGCGCAATACTTTCAAGCGGCTCACACGCGATGTCTTCCGTCATGCCTGCGCGACCGTAACCGGCGTGGACTTTGTGGTGCGGCCGCGCACCGCGGTCGCGCCGGCGGAATCCACTGCGGCGCGGGTGGAATTACAAGATCTGTTGCGGAAGTCCGTCGGCCAATGTCATAGCCGTCTGTCCGCGACGGCGAATAGCTAGTATTTTCGGTGCCCTTGCAGCAATGCTGCGAGGGCGGGTTTTAAATCCTCCGCCGGCAGCTGGTTTGGCGCGTTGATTTCGATAGAGCGGCCGGATCATTACTGACCCGGCCCCGGGTGAATAGCGCCGCGGTCTCCGCGGGAAATGATGGTCTGACGATGGAAAACCAAAGGCTGGTCCTTTTTATCCTGTTCACGTTCTCGGTTTTTATGTTGTACGAGGCGTGGCAGCGCGATACGCGCCCGCCGCTCCAGCCGGGCACAGGAATAACCGCGCCTGCCACCGGCTCATCACAGACCGCAGTGCCGACGCCAACCCAGCCATTATCCGCAGCGCCCGCCGCGGCGTCGGCCCCTGCTGCTGCTGCCCCGGCGCCCGCCGGCGCCTTGCAGCGTGGCGACGTGGTTCGTGTTGAAACCGATTTGTATATTGCGGATATCAATACCGCCGGCGGCGATTTGCGTCGGCTCGAACTGCTGGAGCATCGCGACACCATTGACCGCAAAAAGAACTTCCTGCTGTTGCAGGAGGCTGAACACACTTATGTTGCGCAAGCCGGTTTGATCGGCGGCACTCTGCCCAATCACCGTACAAAATTTACCGCTTCAACCAACACAGCCAAACTGGCTGATGGCGCGCAAAGCGTTTCGGTGCGCTTGACCGCGCCCGAGTCGGACGGCATTAAAGTCACCAAGGTCTATACGTTTCACCGTGGCCGTTACGAAATCGATGTCGGTTTCGAGGTGGAAAACAAAAGTGCAAATGCGGTTACGCCGGACGCGTATTTCCAGCTGGTGCGTGACGGCAAACCGCCGGAAGGCGATTCGGCCATGCTGCCGACCTTTACCGGCGTCGCGGTCTATACCGAACGCGAGAAATTTTTGAAACTGCCGTTTACCGATATTGAAAAAGGCAAGGCCAGTTATCCGAAAAAATCGAATGACGGCTGGATTGCTTTTTTGCAGCATTATTTTCTGAGCGCGTGGTTACCCAAGGCGAATGCGCCGCGTGAATATTTTGCGCAACGCGGCGACAGCGGGCTTTTTTCTGCGGGCGTTATATTGTCGGTGGGCAAGATCGAACCGGGTGCGACTGCGTCGTTAGTGGTGCCGCTCTATGCCGGGCCGCAGGAACAGGACAAGCTTGAAGTATTGGCGCCCGGCCTGGAGCTCACCGTGGATTACGGTTGGCTCACCATTATTGCCAAACCGTTGTTCTGGTTTTTGCAGTGGCTTTATGGCCTGGTCGGTAATTGGGGCACCGCAATTATTTTGCTCACCGTCACAATCAAGGCGGTGTTTTACCCGCTTTCAGCGGCGAGTTATCGCTCGATGGCGCGCATGCGTGTGGTCGCGCCCAAAATGCAAAAGCTGAAAGAACGCTTTGGCGATGATCGTCAAGGCATGAGTCAGGCGATGATGGAGTTGTATCGCGCCGAAAAGATCAACCCGCTTGGGGGTTGCCTTCCGGTTGTTGTTCAAATACCTGTTTTTATTGCGCTTTATTGGGTTTTGCTGGCGAGTGTTGAGCTGCGCCACGCGCCCTTCATGTTGTGGATCAACGACCTCTCGAACCCGGATCCCTGGTTCGTGCTTCCTACCCTTATGGGCGCCACGATGATTTTTCAGACCTACTTGAATCCGGAGCCGCCGGATCCGGTGCAGGCGAAGATCATGAAAATCATGCCGATCGCCTTCAGCATCATGTTTTTCTTTTTCCCGGCGGGCCTCGTGCTGTATTGGCTGATCAACAATATTCTGTCGATCGCCCAGCAATGGCAGATTACGCGCGCAACGGAGAACGCCACGCCGGCGCATGGCAAGAAGTGATGCCATTGCGGCAGTCGCAACGCCTGCCGGTCGCGGCGGCGTTGCTGTAATACGCCTCTCAGGTCCCGACCTGCGCCCGCTGCTCGGCGGGTTGCTCAAGTTAGAAGTGTTGCCTCGACGCGCTACGCTGGCGAAGTTTCGCGACGCCAGCGGTGCCACCATTGATCACGGTCTTGCCTTGTTTTTTCCTGCGCCGCAGTCCTATACCGGTGAAGACGTGGTCGAGCTGCAGGCGCACGGTGGTCCGGTCGTCGTGCAGATGCTGCTCACGCGATGTCTTGAGTTGGGTGCGCGTATCGCCGAGCCGGGCGAATTTACCAAGCGGGCCTTTCTCAACGACAAACTGGATCTGGCGCAGGCAGAAGGTGTCGCCGATCTGATTAACGCGACAACCACGGAAGCCGCACGATGCGCCGTGCGTTCGCTTGAGGGCGAGTTTTCGGAACGGATCGACGCGCTGGTGTTGGCGTTAACCAATTTGCGTGTTCTCGTTGAAGCGACCCTGGATTTTCCCGAAGAGGAAATCGATTTCATCGAGAAATTGCGGCTAAAACCAAAGCTCGCGGATTTGCGCGTGGCGATCAAACAAATCATCGATGCCTCGCGGCAGGGCAGCTTGTTGCGCGACGGGATACACGTTGTGCTGGCGGGCCAGCCCAACGTCGGCAAGTCGAGCCTGCTTAACAAGCTGGCGGGCGCCGAGCGCGCCATTGTCACGAACATTCCGGGTACGACGCGCGACGCCATACGCGAGACGGTCAGTATTAAAGGCATACCCTTGCACCTGGTCGACACCGCTGGTCTACGGGAGGCCCAGGACCCGGTTGAGAAGATTGGTATTGCGCGTAGCCACGAGGCGATTTCCAAGGCCGACATCGTGCTCTGGATCGCCGACGCGACGCGGCCGCAGACGCGGGAAATCGATACTGCCTTGATCGGGCGGCTAGCCGCTGGTGCGACGACTTTTCTGGTGATCAACAAGATCGATCTGGTTGAAATCGATCCCATTGGCGAGACCGCGAGCGGCGTGACCATAAAAGTGTCGGCGCAGTCCGGACAAGGCCTCGAAACGCTGCAGGATGAAATTTTGCGTGCTGCCGGCTGGGGCAATGGAGAGGGCGTGTTTCTGGCGCGCGCGCGCCACCTGCACGCGCTGCATCTCGGCGCGGGGCATGTAGACGCCGCAATTGCCAGCATGGCGCAGCTGGAATTGTGTGCGGAAGAGTTGCGGCTGGCGCAGATTGCTCTTGCTTCGATTACCGGCGAAGTTACTGCCGATGATTTGCTCGGAAAAATATTCAGCCAATTCTGCATCGGCAAATAGGTTGTCCCGGATGCAGGTCGGAATGTTCCACGTGAAACATTTGCGCTAAGGTCGCGAAACCGGCAGGTTTTCTGCTGCCGAACCAACGAGGTACCCTGCGTAAACCCTTCGTTCGGGCGGTCTTTTCGGCTATTATTACGCCCCTGTCGTTGTCGCGGTGACCAATGCAGTATTCTGAAAAATTTGACGTTATTGTCATCGGTGGCGGGCACGCCGGCACCGAGGCGGCGCTGGCCAGCGCGCGCATGGGTAAACGCACCCTGCTGTTGACCCATAACATTGAAACGCTGGGCCAAATGTCCTGCAATCCGTCGATTGGCGGAATCGGCAAGGGACATCTCGTCAAAGAGGTTGATGCGCTCGGCGGCGCGATGGCGGCGGCGACCGACGAAGCCGGCATTCAATTCCGTATCCTGAATTGCAGCAAGGGCCCCGCCGTGCGTGCGACACGCGCACAGGCTGATCGGGTGCTCTACCGCAAAGCCATCCGGGGTCGCTTGGAAAATCAATATAACCTATTGATATTTCAGCAATCTGTTGATGATCTTTTGGTTGTTAACGATCGCGTGACCGGGGTTGTTACGCAATTGGGGCTGAAATTTAGCGCGGATGCGGTGGTTTTAACTGCCGGCACTTTTCTGGCTGGTCTTATCCATGTGGGCTTGAATAGCTACCAGGCCGGTCGCGCCGGTGACCCGCCCGCGGTTAGTCTTGCCGCGCGTTTGCGTGAACTGGATCTGCCGGTCGGCCGTCTCAAAACCGGCACACCACCGCGCATTGATTCGCGCTCAATTGATTTCAGCCAATTGACCGAGCAGCCCGGCGATGATCCGCTGCCGGTATTTTCATTTCTCGGCAATGTCGCTCAGCATCCGCAGCAAATGCCGTGCTGGATTACGCACACCAATGCGAACACCCACGAAATTATTCGCGGCGGACTTGATCGCTCGCCGCTCTTCACCGGTGTTATCGAAGGTGTTGGTCCGCGCTACTGCCCGTCGATCGAAGACAAGATCACGCGCTTTGCCGATAAAACATCGCACCAGATTTTTCTTGAGCCGGAAGGTTTAACGGTCAACGAAATTTATCCCAATGGCATATCGACCAGCCTGCCCTTCGATATTCAGCTGGCGCTGGTGCGCTCGATCAAGGGGCTGGAAAACGCGTATATCACGCGCCCCGGCTACGCCATCGAGTATGATTATTTCGATCCGCGCGGCCTGAAGAGTTCGCTCGAAACAAAAGCGATCGCCGGTTTGTTTTTTGCCGGACAGATCAACGGTACTACCGGCTATGAAGAAGCGGCCGCGCAGGGACTGCTGGCCGGCGTCAACGCTGCACGATTCGTATCAGAACAGGAAGCGTGGTGTCCGCGCCGCAATGAAGCCTATCTGGGTGTGCTGGTCGACGATTTGATTACGCGCGGCGTGACCGAGCCCTACCGCATGTTTACCAGCCGTGCTGAATACCGGCTGAGCCTGCGTGAAGACAATGCAGATATGCGTTTGACCGAAATCGGCCGCACGCTCGGTCTGGTTGATGACCGGCGCTGGGAATATTTTTCGCGCAAGCGTGATGGCGTTGCGCGCGAAATCGAACGCCTTAAATCGACTTGGGTTAACCCGAAAATTCTGGCGACGCAGGATGCAGAACGCGTGCTCGGACAGGCGATTGAACGCGAGTATTCGCTCGAAGATTTATTGCGACGCCCGCAGGTAAGCTACAAAGGCCTGATGACGCTGCCGGGCTGCGGCCCGGCAATTGCAGATGAGCAAACCTCGGCGCAGGTCGAAGTGCAGATCAAATACCGCGGCTATATCGAGCGTCAGCATGATGAGATTCTGCGCCAGGAAACTTTTGAAGATATGCGCCTGCCGGCGGCGTTTGATTATCGCCAGGTCAGAGGACTGTCGATTGAGGCGCAGCAAAAACTGAATCAGCAACACCCCGAAACGGTCGGCCAGGCATCGCGTATTTCGGGCATCACGCCGGCGGCCATATCGCTGTTGCTGGTCTATCTCAAGAAAGGCTACGGTGTTGCGCGGAAAACAGCATGAGTCCGGCGCAGCAGCTCACCGATGGTCTCGACCGGTTAGGCCTGCCGGTCCCTGCAGAGGCGCAGAAGCAACTGCTTGCTTACCTCGATCTAATTGCAAAATGGAACCGCGTTCACAACTTGACGGCGATCCGCGATGTGCAGTCCATGGTGAGCGCCCACTTGCTGGATTCTCTTGCAGTAGCAACGCATTTGACCGCACAAACAATACTGGATGTGGGCAGCGGCGGCGGCTTGCCGGGCATACCGCTGGCGATCATCTGGCCGCAGGCGGAAGTTACTTTGCTCGACAGCAATCAGAAAAAAACAACGTTTTTGCAGCAGGCAAAAATCGAGCTGGGGCTCAAAAATCTGACCGTGGTCTGCGAACGGGTCGAGGCATGGAAAACCGACCGCCGTTTCGATTTGGTCATCTCGCGGGCCTTTTCGGATTTGGCGGAATTCGTAAAAGTTACCGCTGGATTCTGCACCGCCGGCGGCACGCTGGCGGCGATGAAAGGGGTTCAGCCGTGCGACGAAATCAGCCGCTTGCAGGACCCGCGCAAGCTGCGCGCAGTGATTGCTTTGAACGTTCCGGAATTAAACGCTGAACGACATCTGGTATTGGTAGACCCATGAAAAAAATTCTCGCTATCACCAACCAGAAAGGCGGTGTCGGTAAAACGACCACCAGCGTCAATCTGGCTGCCAGCCTGGCGGCGACGCAGCAGCGCGTGCTGCTGATCGATCTTGATCCGCAGGGTAACGCGACCATGGGTAGCGGCATCGACAAGCGTACTTTGAAGCAGACGGTTTATCACGTGTTGCTCGGCGAAGTGGAAATTTGCGACTCACGCGTGCGTTCGACCAGCGGTAATTTTGATGTTGTGCCGGCAAACCGTGAATTGGCCGGCGCGGAAATTGAACTCGTTGACGTCGAGCATCGCGAAACACGCTTGAAGACTGCACTTGCCACCATTGAAGGCGAATACGATTACGTGCTGATTGATTGTCCGCCGTCGTTGAATCTGCTGACCGTGAATGCGTTGTGCGCCGCGCAAGCTGTTTTGATTCCGATGCAATGCGAGTACTACGCGCTTGAAGGTCTCAGCGATCTGGTACAAACGGTCAAGAAGGTTCGCACGCATTTGAACCCCCAGCTCGAAATCGAGGGTTTGTTACGCACCATGTACGATCCGCGCAATATGCTTGCCCAGCAGGTTTCGGCGCAGCTTCAGCAACACTTCGGCGACAAGGTTTATCGCACGGTGATTCCGCGCAATGTACGTCTTGCCGAAGCGCCGAGTCACGGCGTGCCGGTACTCGGTTTCGATAAAGCGTCCAAGGGCGCGCAAGCCTATCTCGCGTTGGCCGGCGAAATGTTGAATCGCGCCGCGGCGGTCGTTTAGGAAATAATGCAAATGGCAAAAATGAAAGGCCTCGGCCGCGGACTGGATGCCCTGCTCGGCGGCGACGAGCCGGCAGCATCACCAGCCGCAGCTGACCGGCAATCCGAACTCAAAATCGACCAGTTGCAACCCGGCAAATACCAACCGCGTTCGCATATGGATGACGCCGCATTGCGGGAACTCGCCGCCTCGATCAAAACACAGGGCATCATGCAGCCGATCCTGGTGCGGCCGGTGCCGGGCGGGAAGTTTGAAATTATCGCCGGCGAACGCCGCTGGCGCGCGTCAAAGATTGCCGGTCTCGAAACCGTGCCGGTTTTGGTGCGCGAGGTTGCCGACAACGCAGCATTGGCCATGGCGCTGATTGAAAACATCCAGCGCGAAGACTTGAATCCGCTGGAACAGGCCACCGGCATCCAGCGGCTGGTGAGCGAATTCGGCGCTACCCACGATCAGGCCGCCGATATGGTCGGGCGCTCGCGTAGCGCGGTAACCAACTTATTGCGGCTGCTCGGTCTGGCAGCGCCGGTGCGCGAGTTATTGCAGCAGGGCAAACTCGACATGGGCCATGCCCGTGCCCTGCTCGCACTGACCGGCATGCAGCAAATTGAGGCCGCGCGCAGCGTGGTCGCCAGGGATCTTTCCGTTCGCGACACCGAAAAATTGGTCGGCCAGCTGTTGCGCGGTGCGCCGGGCAAAACTACCCGCAAGACCACGGATCGCGATGTTTTAAGGCTGGAGGAAGAGCTGGCGCAAAAACTCGGCACCAAAGTTCAAATCAAGGCGGGCAACAAGGGCCGGGGATCGTTGGTGATCCAGTACTCGAGCTTGGCGCAACTGGATTCAATACTTAAGCGGTTTTGATGCTCATAGACCTTACAAATCTACGGCATTCATTGACATGCGCCGCGATAACAAAATAAAATTTAAGACTTTTTCGGCGGTGCCCGCCCGAATAGGCGTAATTGGCAAAGTACTAGCGACACAGGTTTTCGTGACTGTAGCGGCTGTTTTGGGGCTGTTAGTATTTCAGGATGCGCACGCTGCGATTGCGGCCGCTATCGGGGGAGTGATCGGGTTTGCCGGCGGGGGGGTATATGCGCGAAAGATGCAAGTAGCGTCGGCCACCCCGGAGGAAATGTTGGCAGGACATTACCGCGCCGAAGGATATAAGTTCGTTACGGCAGCTGTATTATTTGCAATGACGTTCATGTTGTACAGGGAGATTGCGCCAATTCCGTTGTTTTTGACCTACGCCGCGACACTTCTCGTGTATTGGGCGGCATTGTTATTTTTTTGATTGCAATATGAGTACACAAACTACCGGTGAATATATTTCCCATCACTTGACCAATCTGCACGTTGGTCACGGATTTTGGACCTTTCACTTGGACACCCTGATTATTTCCGGCGGGCTGGGCCTTTTGGTATTCGGAGCTATGGCCTATGCGGCGCGGCAA
This sequence comes from Betaproteobacteria bacterium, assembly GCA_025363435.1. GTDB lineage: Bacteria > Pseudomonadota > Gammaproteobacteria > Burkholderiales > SG8-41 > PALSA-1004. The sequence continues at coordinate 27,340 of JANYDY010000031.1, read as the reverse complement.
GCTACAGCCGGTGTTCCCGGCGGTTGGCAAAATTTTGTCGAAATGGTCGCGACACTGGTGGATAACCAGGTTAAAGATACGTTTCATGGCAAGAGTGCGCTTGTAACGCCCCTTGCGCTGACGATTTTCGTTTGGGTCTTCCTGATGAATGCGATGGATCTCATTCCGGTTGATTTCCTGCCTCAGGTTGTCCACCACTCCGGCGTTGAACATTTCAAATTCGTGCCCACGACAGATCCCAATCTTACATTTGCAATGTCGTTAACCGTATTTGCGATATACATCGGCATGAATTTCATACATAAGGGCGTCGGCGGTCTCTTGCATGAAGCACTGACGGTGCCTTTTGGACCTTGGTTGGCGCCGATAAACTTGATGTTCCGCATCGTCGAAGATGTTGCCAAGCCCATATCGCTTGCGCTGCGCTTGTTTGGCAATATGTATGCCGGCGAAATGGTTTTCATATTGATTGCATTGCTGGGCGTCTGGCAATTGCCTCTGGCATTGCCGTGGGCGCTGTTTCACATCCTGATCATTACGCTGCAGGCTTTTGTGTTCATGATGCTTACTGTCGTCTATATGAGCATGGCAGCGGAATCCCACTAAAGCTGGTCCACTTTTAACGTATCTACAAAGGAGAAAAACATGGAAATGGCCGTACTTTTGGGAAATGTCTCGATCGCCGTTGCGATCCTGATCGGCGCCGGTGCTTTAGGCACCGCAATTGGCTTCGGGATATTGGGCGGACGATTTTTGGAAGGCGCCGCACGCCAACCGGAATTAATCCCAACCTTGCAAGTGAAGATGTTCATTGTTGCGGGCTTGCTTGATGCGGTAACCATGATCGGTGTTGGTATTGCGCTATACCTTTTATTCGCCAACCCGTTCATTGCGATGATCAAGGGCTAGTTTTTCTGACTAATTAGCGAGGAGACGAGCGTGAACATCAACGCTACTCTATTCGGCCAGGCAATCTGGTTTGCACTTTTCATCTGGATAACGATGAAGTACGTGTGGCCGCCCTTGCAGAATGCAATGCATGCACGTCAGAAGCAAATTGCGGACGGTCTTGCTGCCGCCGAGGAAGGCAAGCAGTCGCTCGCGCAGTCCGCGCTGCGGGCCGACGAGGAAATTACAAAAGCACGAGCCCGTGCTACCGAAATCGTCGGCCAGGCAGAAAAGCGTGTGTCGCAGATGATCGAAGAAGCAAAAAATGCGGCGCGTAACGAAGGCAATCGCGAAAAAGCCGCCGCCAAAGCGGAAATCGAGCAGGAAGTTTCACGTGCGCGCGAAGCATTGCGCTTGCAGGTCGCCGCGCTGGCGGTGTCGGGGGCGGAAAAAATCCTGCGTCGCGAAGTCGATGCCAAAACCCACGCCGACCTGCTGCAGGCAGTGCAGGCGGAGCTCTAGAGCGAGAACATGGCGGAAACTGTCACCATTGCGCGGCCTTACGCGGAAGCGGCTTTCAAGCTGGCCCGCGAAAAGAACCAGCTTGAAGCATGGTCGGAAACCCTGCATCTGCTCGATCTCGTCGTACAGGATGCGGCCGTCGCGCGTTGCATCGGCGACCCCAATGTCAGCACCGAGCAGTTGCAAAGCCTGATCCTCGGCGTGTGCGGCGACAAACTCGATGCCGCCGGGCGGAATTTCGTGCAAGTGCTCGAACAGAACAACCGGCTGGCCATGCTGCCGGAAATCCGCACCATGTTTGACGCTCTGCGCCTCGAGCACGAGGGCGTGCTTGAAGCGGAAATACATTCGGCTTTCGCGATTGACGACGCGCAAGTCGCGCAACTGGTGAAAAAGCTCGAAAGCAAATATCAGCGCAAAGTGCGCGCGCAGGTCAGCGTCGATGCAAAACTGATCGGTGGAATCAAGATAGTGGTCGGCGACAATGTTGTTGACGCGACCGTGCGCGGCAAGCTCGACGCGATGTCGGCTGCACTCATTCGTTAGGAGTTTCAGATGCAACTCAATCCGTCAGAAATCAGTGAACTGATCAAGAGCAGAATCCAGAACCTCGGCACGAGCAGCGAGTCGCGCACGCAGGGCACGATCATCTCCGTGACCGACGGCATTTGCCGTATTCACGGGCTGGCCGATGTCATGCAAGGCGAGATGCTGGAGTTTCCGAAAAATACTTTCGGTCTGGCGCTTAACCTTGAACGCGATTCGGTCGGCGCGGTTATTCTCGGCGAATACGAACATATCTCCGAAGGCGACACGGTCAAATGTACCGGCCAGATTCTGTCGGTGCCGATCGGTCCGGAACTGATCGGACGCGTCGTCAATTCACTCGGCCAGCCGATCGACGGCAAAGGCCCGATCAATGCCAAGCTGAGTGACGTTATCGAAAAAGTTGCGCCGGGCGTGATTGCGCGTAAATCTGTGTCGCAGCCGGTGCAAACCGGCCTGAAGTCAATTGACGCCATGGTGCCGGTCGGCCGCGGTCAGCGCGAACTGATCATCGGCGATCGCCAGACCGGCAAGACGGCGGTTGCGGTCGACACCATCATCAATCAGAAGGGCAAAGACCTGTTCTGTATTTATGTGGCGATCGGTCAGAAAGCCTCAACTATTGCCAACGTTGTGCGCAAACTCGAAGAACACGGCGCGATGGCCTACACCATCGTGGTCGCCGCAACGGCGTCGGAATCGGCAGCGATGCAATTTATCGCGCCCTACTCCGGCTGCACCATGGGCGAATACTTCCGTGATCGCGGTCAGGATGCGCTGATTATTTATGACGATTTGACCAAGCAGGCCTGGGCTTACCGTCAGGTATCTCTCTTACTGCGCCGTCCGCCGGGTCGCGAAGCCTATCCGGGCGACGTGTTTTATCTGCACTCGCGTCTGCTTGAGCGCGCCGCGCGCGTCAATGAAGAATACGTCGAGAAATTTACCAAGGGCGCGGTCAAAGGCAAGACCGGATCGCTGACTGCACTGCCGGTGATTGAAACCCAGGCTGGTGACGTTTCAGCCTTCGTGCCGACCAATGTGATCTCGATTACCGATGGTCAGATCTTCCTTGAGACCGATCTGTTCAACGCCGGCATCCGCCCCGCGATCAACGCCGGTGTTTCGGTGTCGCGCGTCGGTGGCGCCGCGCAAACCAAGGTGATGAAGCGTAAAGACGTCGGCGCCGGTGTGCGTCTGGCGCTGGCGCAATATCGCGAACTCGCGGCTTTCGCGCAGTTCGCCTCTGACCTTGACGAAACCACGCGCAAGCAGCTTGAGCGCGGCCGTATGGTCACCGAGTTGATGAAGCAGGCGCAGTATCAGCCGATGCAGGTCAGTGAAATGGCGTTGACGCTGTTTGCTGCCAACAACGGTTATTTCGACGATATCGAGGTTAAAAAAGCGCTGGCCGCCGAACGCAGTCTGCGCGACTACATCAAGTCGAAGTATGCAGATCTGCTTAACCGCATCGAAGACAAAAAAGACATCAGCGCTGATGACGAAAAGGCCCTCAAAGCCGCCATCGACGACTGGAAGAAAAACGGTAGCTATTGATTTGTGAGCTGGTAATCCAGTAACCGGTCAAACCCCCGGGCAAGGACAAGACGCATGCCAGGCAGTAAAGAAATACGGACCAAGATCAAGAGCGTGCAAAACACGCGCAAGATCACCAAGGCGATGGAAATGGTCGCCGCCTCGAAGATGCGCAAGGCGCAGGAACGCATGCGCGCCGCGCGTCCCTATGGCGAAAAAATCCGCAATGTCGCAGCGCATATTTCGCATGCCAATCCCGAGTATCGCCATCCTTTCCTGGTGGCGCGCGACACGGTCAAGAAAGTCGGCATCATCATTATCACGACCGACAAAGGTCTGTGCGGCGGCTTGAACACCAACGTGCAACGCCTCGCGCTGACCAAACTTAAAGAATGGGAAAGCGAAGGCGAATCGTTCGAAGTCTGCTGCATCGGCAACAAAGGCCTCGGTTTCATGCAGCGCCTGGGGGCGAATATTGTTTCGCATGTGACGCAGATGGGCGACCGGCCGCAGATGGAAAAGTTGATCGGCGCGATCAAGGTCATGCTTGACGGCTATACCACCGACCGTTTCGATCGCCTGATGATTTTTTACACCAAATTCATCAATACGATGAAGCAGGAACCGGTGCTTGAACAATTGCTGCCGTTATCGGGTGAAAAACTCGGCGCACCGGAAGGCGCGTGGGACTACATTTACGAACCCGAAGCCAAGGTTGTGCTCGACCAGGTGTTGATGCGCTACGTTGAAGCGATTATTTTTCAGGCGCTGAGTGAAAACATGGCGTCTGAACAGTCGGCGCGCATGGTTGCCATGAAGTCTGCGTCGGACAACGCCGGCAACGTGATTGACGAATTGACGCTCATTTATAACAAAACCCGCCAGGCGGCAATCACCAAGGAACTCTCGGAGATTGTCGGCGGCGCTGCCGCAGTTTAGCGGCGGATTTACCCATTGAATTGAATAGTCAGGAAATCGCTATGGCACAAGCTCAAGGCACAATCGTTCAGTGTATCGGTGCGGTTATCGACATCGAGTTCCCGCGCGACTCCATGCCGAAGATTTATGACGCGCTGACGCTAGCCGAAGACGCGACCAACAAGCTCGCGGAAAAGGGCCTGACGTTCGAAGTCGAGCAACAGCTCGGCGACGGCATCGTGCGCACCATTGCGCTTGGCTCATCCGACGGTCTGCGTCGCGGCATGAAGGTTAACGGCACCGGCAAGCCGATCTCCGTGCCGGTCGGCACCGCGACCCTCGGTCGCATCATGGACGTGCTCGGTCGTCCGATCGATGACGTCGGCCCGATTTTGACCGATCAACGCCGCTCGATCCACCAGCCGGCGCCGAAATTCGACGAGCTGTCGCCGTCGGTCGAACTGCTCGAAACCGGCATCAAAGTTATTGATCTGATCTGCCCGTTCGCCAAGGGCGGCAAGGTCGGCCTGTTCGGCGGCGCCGGTGTCGGCAAGACCGTGAACATGCTTGAGCTGATCAACAACATCGCGAAACAGCACAGCGGTCTGTCGGTATTTGCCGGCGTCGGCGAGCGCACTCGCGAAGGTAACGACTTCTATCACGAGATGTCGGAAGCCGGCGTTATCAAATTGGACAACCTGCCCGAATCCAAAGTGGCGATGGTGTTCGGCCAGATGAACGAACCGCCGGGTAACCGTCTGCGCGTCGCGCTGAGCGGACTCACCATGGCGGAAAGCTTCCGCGACGAAGGCCGCGACATTCTGTTCTTCGTCGATAATATTTATCGCTTTACGCTCGCCGGCACCGAAGTGTCGGCGCTGCTTGGCCGTATGCCTTCAGCCGTGGGTTATCAACCGACGCTGGCTGAAGAAATGGGCCGTTTGCAAGAGCGCATCACCTCGACCAAGACCGGTTCGATTACCTCGATTCAGGCCGTTTACGTGCCTGCCGATGACTTGACCGACCCGTCGCCGGCGACCACCTTTGGCCACTTGGACGCCACCGTCGTGTTGTCGCGCGATATCGCCTCGCTGGGTATTTACCCTGCTGTGGATCCGCTCGATTCGACCTCGCGCCAGGTCGATCCGCACGTCATCGGCGAAGAACATTACAACACCACGCGCGCGGTACAAGCCGTGCTGCAGCGTTACAAAGAACTACGCGACATTATCGCGATTCTTGGGATGGACGAACTGTCGCCGGAAGACAAACTCGCGGTCGGTCGCGCGCGTAAAATTCAGCGCTTCCTGTCGCAGCCCTTCCACGTTGCCGAAGTGTTTACCGGTTCGCCGGGCAAATACGTCACGCTCAAAGACACGATCAAAGGTTTCAAGATGATCGTCGAAGGTGAATGCGACAGCATTCCCGAGCAGGCCTTCTACATGGTCGGCGGTATTGAAGAAGCACTGGCAAAAGCGAAATCTGCTTAACCCATGGCAAACACCCTGCATGTAGACGTCGTCAGCGCCGAGCAAAGTGTTTACTCGGGCGAGGCGGAGTTCGTCGTTTTGCCGGGCGAAGGCGGCGAACTCGGCATCTATCCGCAGCACACACCGCTGATCACACGCATCAAGCCGGGCTCGGTGCGCATCAAGCCGGTTGGCGGCGACGAAGAATTGATTTTTGTTGCCGGCGGAATTCTCGAAGTCCAGCCGAAGGTCGTAACGGTGTTGGCGGATACCGCGATCCGCGGCCATGATCTGGATGAAGCGAAGGCGACGGAAGCGCTCAAACGCGCCGAAGAAGCCCGTGCCAAGGCGCAGGACAAACAGGAAATTGCCTCCGTCGAGGCTGAACTGGCGACGCTCGCTGCACAGCTTGCGGTGATTCGCAAACTCCGCCAAAAGAGATAATCGATCCGGTGACAAAACAAAAAGGCAGCGCAAGCTGCCTTTTGTCATTTGTGGCGGTCGTCTGGCATAGAATCGGTGTATTCCCTTTCGGCGGGCGCGATTTTGGCTGAAGCAGGCGGTAACTACGATCTGGTTGTGATTGGTGGCGGTATCAACGGCGCCGGCATTGCGCGCGATGCCGCAGGTCGTGGCTTGTCCGTGCTGCTGGTCGAAAAAAACGATCTTGCCTCTGCTACGTCGTCGTGGAGCAGCAAGTTGATCCATGGCGGCCTGCGCTACCTCGAACAATATGAATTCCGGCTCGTTGCCGAAGCGCTTGCCGAGCGCGAAATCCTGCTCAATATCGCGCCCCATCTGGTAAAGCCCATGCGCTTCGTCATGCCGCATGTGCCCGAACTGCGGCCGCGCTGGATGATACGAACCGGTTTGTTTCTCTACGATCACCTCGGCCGGCGTGCCACCGCGGCCGGGCCGCGCGATAGCCTGCTAGCGGGATCTCACGGCATCAGCCTGCGCCAGCCGCCTTTCAACGCCGGCCTCAAGCCCGAATTAAGCCATGGCTTCATTTACTCGGATTGCCGTGTTGATGATGCGAGGTTAGTGCTTACTAATGCTCTAAGCGCCGCAGAATGGGGCGCTGCAATACTTGTGCGCACGGAATGTATCGCCGGCAAGCGCATTGATGGCGGCTGGGAACTGCGGTTACGTGCGAACACCGGCAAGGAAACTGCAGTTACCGCGCGTGCCATCGTCAACGCTTCGGGTCCGTGGGTAAAGCAGACCTTGAACGAGCGTCTGCGGCAGCCCAGCGGCGACAACGTGCGCCTGGTCAAAGGCAGTCATATTGTCGTGCCGCGCCTTTATCCCGGCGAGCATGCTTTTATTCTGCAAAACGACGATCGCCGGGTCGTATTCATGATTCCTTATCAGGGGTCGTACACGCTGGTCGGTACAACCGATATTCCGGTGAGCGCCGCCGCCGAAATCCCGCAGGCCAGTGTCGAGGAAATCGAATATCTGTGCCGCGCCGTGAATCGATACCTGCAACAGCCGGTCGTGCCGCAAGACGTACTGTGGAGTTACGCCGGGGTGCGGCCGCTCTACGACGACGGTAGCGCCAACCCGTCGGCAGTCACCCGTGATTACACCCTTCGTCTTGACGACGATGCAGGCAGCGCGCCCGTGTTGTCAGTCTTTGGCGGCAAGATCACCACCTATCGCAAGCTCGCCGAGCACGTACTGGAAAAGCTCGCACCGTGGTTTCCCGACATGAAATCGGCCTGGACCGATACGTCGCCGTTACCCGGCGGCGAACCCGCAACAGAAACTGAACTGAGCGCAGCCTGGCAGACTTTGCCGCCAGCAGTAATCGACGCAATCGTAAACCGGCACGGCTCGCGTATTTCGCATGTTCTGCTAAATGTGAAATCAGCCGCAGATCTGGGTACGGATTTCGGCGGCAACCTTTACGCGCGGGAAATTGACTACATGATTGAACATGAATGGGCGCAGACGGGTGACGATGTGCTGTACCGCCGCAGCAAAGCCGGTTTGCACATGACGGCAAGCCAGCGGCAGGCGGTTGACAGCTATGTGGCGGCGCGTGTTGGCGGCGTCGAGCAAAACCACGGTATGCGATAATTCGGTATGGCAGTCAACGTCGTAATACTGGCGGCAGGCCAGGGCAAGCGCATGAATTCGGCATTGCCCAAGGTGCTGCATCGGCTCGCCGGCATGCCCTTGCTTGCACATGTGATTGCGGCGGCAAGGGCTCTTAAGCCGCGCCGGATTTGCGTGGTTTACGGCTACGGCGGCGAACAGGTGCCGCAGACCATGCGTGCCGGCGATCTGATTTTTGTGCGGCAAAAACAGCAGCTCGGTACCGGCCATGCGGTCAAACAGGCGCTGCCGCAGCTCGATGCGCGTGCCGATACTCTGGTGCTCTATGGCGATGTGCCGTTGATATCTGCCGGCACACTGCGGAAAATGGTGGCCGGCCGCGGCGAGGGCCTCCGGCTGTTAACCGCACAGTTTGAAAATCCGGCGGGCTACGGGCGCATTTTGCGTAACGCGCGTGGCGCGGTTACCGGCATTGTGGAAGAAAAAGATGCCAGCGCGGAACAACGCCGTATTCACGAAGGCAATACCGGGCTGATGTTACTGCCGACGAAGCGGTTGGCGGCGTGGCTCTCGCGCCTGTCGAATCGCAATGCGCAGGGTGAGTACTACCTGACCGACGTCGTCGCACTCGCATTGCAGGATGGTGTGAGAATTGCCACCGTTGCGCCCAAAGCGTTGTGGGAAATCCAAGGCGTCAACAGCCAGCAACAGCTGGCAGAGCTCGAGCGCGCCTACCAATTTGAAGCCGCCAGGCGCCTGCTCGATTCGGGCGTCAACCTTGCCGATCCGCGGCGTTTCGATTTGCGCGGAGACTTGCGCTGCGGCCGCGATGTCCGCATCGATATTAATTGCGTATTTGAAGGCGACGTGCGCTTGGGCGCCGGCGTCGAAATCGGTGCCAATTGTGTGATTCGCAACACCACCATAGGCGCCGGCAGCAGAATTGCCCCGTTCACCATGATCGACGAAGCCCGCATCGGTGCAAGGTGCATCGTCGGTCCTTTTGCGCGCATCAGGCCCGCGACGACACTTGCCAACGAAGTGCACATCGGCAATTTTGTGGAAGTGAAGGCATCGACGATAGGCCAGGGCAGCAAGGCCAATCATCTTTCCTATGTTGGTGATACGCAGGTCGGACGCAAGGTCAACGTCGGCGCCGGCAGCATAACCTGTAATTATGATGGCGCGAACAAACACCGCACGGTGATCGAAGATGAAGTATTTATCGGCTCCAATACGCAATTGGTGGCGCCAGTAACGGTGCGCCGCGGCGCAACTATTGGCGCCGGCAGCACCATCACCAAAGACGCGCCGGCAAATCAGTTGACCTTGTCGCGTGCGCGCCAGATTTCAATTGCGAACTGGCAGCGCCCGCGCAAAGCGGCGAAAGTGACGAAGGGCAAGTAAAAATGTGTGGAATTGTCGCAGCCGTCGCAGGGCGTGATGTTGTGCCCCTGCTGCTTGAGGGATTGCGGCGTCTGGAATACCGCGGCTACGATTCAGCCGGCGTTGCCGTCATCGTCGATGGGAAACTGCAACGCCTGCGCAGTGCCGGGCGCGTGGCAGAATTGACCGCTGCCACCGCACAGAACAAACTCACAGGCAACACCGGTATTGCGCACACGCGCTGGGCGACGCACGGCGCGCCATCGGAAAAAAATGCGCATCCGCATATCAGCGGCGGCATCGCCGTCGTGCACAACGGCATTATTGAAAATCACGACGCGATCCGCCTCAAGCTGCAGGCAGCCGGCTATCAATTTACGTCCGACACCGACACTGAAGTCATCGCCCATCTGATACACCGGCACATGCAGACCGCTGCGGATATTTTTGCGGCAACGTGCGCGGCGGTCGGCGAGCTGCAGGGCGCTTTCGCGATTGCCGTGGCGACCGAGGCCGAAGCCGGGCGCGTGGTGGTGGCGCGCCGGGGCGCGCCGTTATTGCTGGGCATCGGTGACGGTGAAATGTTTGCCGCTTCCGATGCCTCGGCCCTCTTGCAGGTCACGCGACGCATGATCTATCTCGAAGAGGGCGACGTCGTTGATTTGCATCGCGAGCGCTACGAAGTACGCGACGCTGCGGGCAAAAAAGTCGAACGGCCGATCCATCTCAGCGAGCTAACCGCCGACGCCGTCGATCTCGGGCCCTACCGGCATTACATGCAGAAGGAAATCTTCGAGCAGCCCGGCGCTCTCGCCAATACGCTTGAGATGGTCGTCAACGCGCAGTCGCTATCGCCGCAGTTATTCGGTGTTGACGCAGCAAAGACGCTTGCGGAGATCGATAGCGTTTTGATTCTCGCCTGCGGCACCAGTTACCACGCCGGCGTTGTTGCGCGTTACTGGATAGAAGCGATCGCGGGTCTGCCCTGCATTGTTGAAATCGCCAGCGAATATCGCTATCGCGCATCGGTGCCGAATCCGCGCGCACTTGTCGTGACGATTTCACAGTCCGGCGAAACCGCCGATACGATAGCCGCGCTGAATTTTGCAAAGGAACTGGGGCACCGGCATTGCCTGTCGATCTGCAATGTGCCGGAGAGTGCGCTGGTGCGCTTGTCGGACCTGCGCTTCCTGACGCGCGCCGGCCCGGAAATCGGCGTTGCTTCGACCAAGGCATTTACGACGCAGCTCGCCGCCCTGGTGCTGTTGACGCTGGTGCTGGCGAAATTACGCGGGCGATTGACGGCCGCAAACGAGCAGGAATTGATTCAGGCCTTGCGGCATCTTCCGGCTGCGCTGTCGCACGTGCTGCAGGTCGAAGCGCAAATAAAGGAATGGGCGAAAAAATTCGCCGCCCACGATCACGCGTTATTTCTCGGTCGCGGTATCCACTATCCAATTGCGATGGAGGGAGCGCTCAAGCTCAAAGAAATATCGTACATACACGCCGAGGCTTATCCCGCCGGTGAGTTGAAGCATGGCCCGCTTGCGCTGGTTGACAAGGAAATGCCGGTGGTGGCGATTGCGCCAAACGACGCGTTGCTGGAAAAACTCAAATCTAATATGCAGGAAGTGCACGCGCGCGGCGGTCAGCTCTACGTGCTGGCTGATAGAGATGCGCGCCTCGTCTCGAGCGCAGGCGTTGAAGTCATCAAATTGCCTGATCACGCGGGAATTCTGAGCCCGATTCTGCACACGCTGCCGCTGCAGCTGCTGGCCTATCACGCGGCGCTGGTGCGCGGCAACGATGTCGACAAGCCGCGCAACCTGGCGAAATCGGTAACTGTCGAATAGCGGCAATGCGCCCGGGCCGGGCGTTGTGCGGCGGCTATTTGCCGCTTTTCTCGATGCGCTGCTGACGGGCGAGGCGCACCAGTCCGTCAATCACAGGGATCACCTGCGCTACGCTGGGCGTCATGCTGGTGGACGTCAGATAACGGCCATCGACAACAATCGACGGCGTGCCCTGGATGTCATAGTCTCGGGTCATTTTTTTCGCCAGCTCGACTTTTTGTTTTACCTCGTCGGAGCGGTAAATCGACATGAATTTGTCGCTGTCGAGGCCGTTTTTGGTTGCCCACTCCGCGATGACCTTTTCCTGACTCATGTAAAGGTCTTCAACGTGATAGCTGCGATAGACGGCCAGATGCAGGCGTTCCGCTTCGCCCATGGTTTCGAGTGCAAAAAATGTTTTTGCCAGCGGCACCCAGCTATCGTGGCGTACCACCGGCATGCGGCGGAAAACGACGTCGGCCGGTTTGCGTTTCAACCAGCGCTCGAGATGCGGTGCAAGCTCGTTGCAGTAAGGGCAGGCATAGAAGAAAAAATCGATCACTTCAATGCGTTCGCCCGTCTGCACCGGTTGCGGCTGCGGCAGGATGCGGTAATCGACATCCCGCTTCACCTGCTGAGCTGATGCGGACAGCGTGACCGCCCCCAGCGCCAGCACGCACAGCAACAGTCTGGCGAAGATTTGCGCGTAGGCGCGCATGGCTTATTTCTGGCCGGCGCGTTCCTTGCGCGCCCGCGCGATCAATTGATCGAGTACCTGGAAAAAGCGCTCGTAATTGACGCTGCCATCCTGATTCACCACCATCGAGGGGCCGGTCATATATTTGCCGTCCACCGCCAGTGCGGGCGTGCCCGGCACATCGTAGCTGCGCGTCATGTCTTCGGAGCGTTTGACGCGGCCATTCACGGCAAACGAATTGTAGGCGTCGGTGAATTTTTGTTTTTCAATGCCCTTGGTGGCAAACCAGTCGGCCATGACACGCGGGTCGGTCACCATCACTTTAAAGCCGTCTTTGTGTATGGCGGTGAATATTTCGTCGTGGTACTTGCCGCCGACACCCAGCGCGTCGAGGGCGTAAAACGCACGCGCCATCGGCCCCCACGATGCGGGGTCGAATATCGCCGGCACGTAGCGAAACTCAACGTCGGCCGGCTTGCGCTTGAGCCAGGCCTTGAGCGGTGCTTCGAGGTGGTAACAGTGAATGCAGCCGTACCAGAAAAACTCGGTGACCTCGATTTTTTTTCCGCTGTCGGTTGGTTGCGCCGGGTTGATTATTGTAAAGTCGCGGCCCAGCGTGGCGGCCGGCTGGGCCGAGGCAATGCCGGCGGATGCCAGCAGTGCAATGCAGGCCGGAACGAGCAGTCGCTTCAACGCAGAAATCATGAATTTCCCCCTCAGGTTATTTTGCCGGTTGCGCGGGCGTCTCGCGAACCTTGATTAATGTCGTGTCGATGCCGCTTTGCTTCAATGAATCACGCGCGCGGTTGAGGTCGTCCACTGTCGTATACGGGCCGACCCTGACGCGGTGCCATACGCCTTTGTCGGGCAATGTTGTTGTCTGTACCGTCGCTTCCATACCCATTAACGCAAGCCTAGCCTTGAGGTTGTCAGCATCCGGCGCATTCTGGAACGCGCCGGCCTGCAGAAAAAAAGCCTCTTTGGCCTGAGCAGGCGGCTTTTGCTGTGCTTCTTTGAACTGCTGATCGGTCGCTGGTTCCTCGGATCCGGGCAGAATTTTGTAAAAATCGAAACGCGGCTTGCCTTCGGTTTTGGCATTTTTTTCGTCCGGCTTTGCGGTCTCGCCTTCGGTCGCTTTCTGCGCATCGCCCTTCGCCGGCGGGTTTGAGCGCGACTGGAACGGTGTCGGCGTCTTGTTTATGTACCAGGCCACCGCCAGTGAAATGCCGAGACCGAGCAAAAGCCCGATCAAAATACCGGCCAGTAGGGACCCGGTGCCGCCTTTGTTACCGGCGGCGCCCCTGTTTGAACCTTTGTAATCCTTGCTCATAGCGGGATGTTACATTTTTTCCGGGGCGCCAACACCCAGCAACGCAAGCCCGTTGCGCAGCACCTGACGCGTCGCCACTGCAAGCGCGAGGCGCGCAAGTTTGACCGCTTCTTCAGGCACCAGAAAACGGGTGGCGTTGTAATAGCCGTGAAATTCGCCCGCCAGTTCACGCAGATAGTAGGCGATCTGGTGCGGCGCAAATTCACGCGCGGCGAGGTCGAGAATTTCAGGGTATTCGGTCAGCCGTTTCATCAGGCTGATTTCACGCTCTTCGGTCAATGTCGCCAGTGAAGTTTCCATCACCTGTGCAACGTTGCCGCCCCATTGGGCAAGCACGCTGCAAACGCGCGCGTGCGCATATTGCACGTAGTAAACCGGATTTTCTTCGCTTTTGGCCAGGGCCAGGTCGATATCAAACACAAACTCGGAATCGGCGCGGCGCGAGACCAGAAAAAAACGTACCGCATCGCGGCCGACCCATTCGATCAGATCGCGCAGCGTGACATACGAACCGGCCCGCTTCGAGATCTTGACTTCCTCGCCGCCGCGCACGACTTTGACCATGCTGTGCAATACATAATCCGGAAAGCCGGCCGGTATGCCGAGGCCGAGCGCCTGCAAACCGGCGCGCACCCGCGTGATAGTGCTGTGATGATCGGTGCCCTGAACGTTAATCGCGGTCTTGAATCCACGCTCCCATTTGGTGACGTGATAAGCAACGTCGGGCACAAAATACGTATACGTTTTATCCGATTTGCGGACGACGCGATCTTTGTCGTCGCCAAAGTCGGTGGTGCGCAACCATAAGGCACCATCCAGTTCGTAGGTTTTACCGCTGGCGACGAGGCCTTTGACGACGGCATCGACGCGCCCGTCGGCATAGAGGCTGGATTCGAGATAGTAGTTGTCGAATTTGACATCGAATTTCTCGAGATCAATGTCCTGCTCGCGGCGCAAACACGCAACGGCAAATTTTCGAATATTGTCGAGGTCGCTGCTGTCACCGGCGGCAGCGATGGCCGCGCCGCCGGCGCCATGCACGGTCTTGCTCGCCAGAAAATCAGCGGCGATTTCCTGCACGTATTCGCCCTGATAAGCGGCTTCCGGCCAGCCGGCGTCGCCGGGTTTGACGCCGCGCGCGCGCGCCTGTACCGACAGCGCGAGATTCTGAATTTGCACGCCAGCGTCGTTGTAATAGAACTCGCGGCTGACGGTGCAGCCCTGCGCTTCGAGCAATGCAGCAATCGCGTCGCCCAGCGCGGCCTGACGGCCATGCCCGACGTGCAGCGGGCCGGTCGGGTTGGCGGAGACGAATTCGATTTGTATTTTTTTCCCGGCGCCTCCAACACTACGACCGTATTCCGCGCCGTCGAGAAGTATCCGCGACAGCGTTGATTGGTGTGCTTCGGGTTTCAGAAAACAATTGATGAAACCGGCGCCTGCGATCTCGGTTTTGGCGAGATAGGGCGAAGCCGGCAGCGCGGCAATTAATTCCGCGGCGATATCGCGCGGCTTGCGTTTGAGCGCTTTCGCCAGTTGCAGCGCGAGATTGCATGCGTAATCGCCGTGCTGCGCCTGTTTCGGCCGTTCAAGGACAATTTCGCTGTTCGCAAGGTCCGGTGCGACCGTGGCGAGGGCTTTGTTGAACAATTCGCCAAGATGCGTGCGTAAGTCCGAAATTGCAGCGGGATTCATCGACAAAATGGGAGGATTAAGAGGGAAAGGCGGCGAATTCTAACATGCAGGCGCGGTCACCCCCCCCTGCGCGCGATGACGGGACCAGGTGCGTAATTTGATCGTCGTCAGCTTTCCTGCGGATCGATGTCCAGCGCCCAGCGAACCTTGCGCTCAGCGAGTTTTTCCAGCCGCGGCGCCCAATCGTCGAGAAACGCGTGCAGTGCTAAGCGCGAGCGCGATTGCACGGTAAGCTGGGCGCGTTCTTTGCCGGCCAATCGCGCCATATTGGCGGGCACCGGGTCGAAAACAGTTACTTCGGTCATTTCAGGGTCGGCGCCGGCGGCGGCGCGTTTGAGGAATTGCACGGCCAGGTCCTGTCGCAATGCTTCGGCCCGCAGAATCGCCTGATAGGTAAACGGCGGCAATCCCGCCTGTTTTCGTTCCGATAACACGCCCTTGGCGAAATCCGCAAAGTTCTGGCGTTGCAGCGCGGCGTACAAAGGGTGCTGCGGAAATTCGGTTTGTATCAAGACACGGCCCGGCAAATCGGCGCGCCCGGCGCGGCCTGCCACTTGCATGAGATTTGCGAATAAGCGCTCGCTTGCGCGGTAATCGGTGCTGTACAAAGACGCGTCGGCATTAATCACGCAAACCAGCGTCAATGCCGGGAAGTCGTGACCCTTGGCGAGAATTTGTGTGCCGACCAGCAGATCAACCGCGCCGTCATGGATTTGCCGCCGCATTTGATTCCAGGCGTCTTTGGCGCGTGTCGTATCGCGGTCTATGCGCAAAATTCGCGCCGCCGGAAAAATTCGCGTGAGCGCGGCTTCAACGCGTTGTGTGCCCTGGCCCAGCGGTGCCAGTTCCGCGCCCCCGCATTGCGGGCAGGCCGCGGGGATTTTTTCCTGATGGCCGCAGTGATGGCAGCGCATCTGCCGGCTTTTTAAATGCACGACCAGTTTTACCGAGCAGCGCGGGCAACCCGAGGTCCAGCTGCAAGCCGGACAAATCAGCACCGGTGCGTAGCCGCGCCGGTTTACATAGATGAGTGACTGTTCACCGCGTTTGGTGTTTTCCTTGATCGCGTGCAAGACCTCTTGCGCGAGCCCGTCGATCAGCGCTTTGCCGCGGATATCCGCCGTTGCAATTTCAGGGATGGCAGCATTTGCGCGTTGAGCGAGCGTTAACAGTCCGTAACGTCCGCGCAGCGCTTGCTGATAGGTTTCCAGCGCCGGCGTTGCCGAGCCGAGAACAACCGGCACTGCGCGTTGTTTCGCGCGCAACAGCGCGACGTCACGCGCTGAATAACGCAAGCCGTCACTTTGTTTAAATGAGGCGTCATGTTCTTCGTCAACCACGATCAGGCCGAGTCGGGGCATAGGCGTAAACACAGCCAGGCGCGTACCTAGCACAATACCGGCGTGCCCCGATTGCGCCGCCAGCCAACTGCGTAAGCGCTCGCTCTCGTTGAGCGCGCTGTTCAGTCGCACAATCGAAGTATCGGGAAAACGCGATTGAATGCGCGCTTCAAGCTGCGGCGTCAAATTGATTTCCGGCACCAGCAACAGAGCCTGCTTTTTTTCGGCCAGTGCTGAGGCGATGAGTTCGAGGTAGACCTCGGTCTTGCCGCTGCCGGTGACGCCATGTAGCAGCCATGCCGCAAAGCGGCCGAAGGAAGGTCGTATGGATTCGACTGCGAGCTGCTGCGCAGCGGTTAGCGCCGGTCCGGCCAGAACGCGGGGCGGCGAAAAATCCACCGCGGCCGGGTCGGGCTCAAATGATTCGACCCAGCCACACTCGATCATTTCCTTCAGCGCAGCCGCTGCGCCGGGCATTTGCGCGCGCAACGCAGCGGCATCGATGCCGTCCCTGGCTGCGGCTAAGCGGCACAGCAGGTCGCGTCGGGATTTTGCGCGCGCCGGCAGGTCGTCCGCATTTATTTGCCGTCCGGCCGCAGTCAAGCGGTACGCCAGCGGTTGCGACTTAATCGCGTTGCGGCGGCGCAATCGCGTCGGCAGCGCGTTCAAAACGACTTCGCCGATCGGATGATGATAGTAGTTGCTGCAGAACTTCAGAACGGCAATCACATCAGCCGGCAATCGCGGCACATCGTGCAACACCGACAGCACGCTGCGTAGACGAGACGGCGCCAGCGCGCTCGCATCGGCAATTTCAAGCGCAACACCCACCGCGATTTTTTTCCCGAACGGCACCAGCACGACACTGCCGACGTCGATATCAGTCGTCGCGTCGACGCGATAGTCGAAGAGCGTGTTGAGCGGCACATCGAGTGCGACGCGAGCAAATTTCATGGCAGATCAATCGGCACGCAGTGTTAATCCGTTTCGCTCGCGTAATTTCTCAAAAATGGCTACAACACCATTAGCCATATAGGTATTTTCCAAGGGACTTTAGCCTGTGGATAATTGTGTTGATTAATTTTCGGGCAGTCGCGCCCTCTGCCTGCCGCTCTCCAAGGGATTTTCCAGGATTTTCCGGGGCAATAATGTAATATTGTTATAAAACAATAAGTTGCTGATTTCTTCAGAGATGTGGCTTTGCGCTGTGATCGGGCGCCTCCCCGCAAACCCTTGCTGTGCATAAGTTTGCGGGTGAGCTTCCCCGCAAAGCCAGTATTGGCGCGGGTTTTCAGTCGTTGCGGGCGCCAAACCCGCGTACCGCCTCAATTAGCGCGGAGACGTGTTCCGGCGGCGTGAATTGGGAAATGCCGTGTCCTAGATTAAATACATGACCTGGACCGGGGCCAAACTGTTCAAGAATAGCGACTGCCTCGCGTTGCACCGCTTCGGCTGACGACAACAACACGGCGGGATCCAGATTTCCCTGCAGTGCGACGCGCGCGCCGACGCGTGCGCGCGCTGCGCCGATGTTCACGGTCCAATCAAGTCCGACGGCGCTGCAGCCGGTGTCGGCAATGCTCTCGAGCCAGCCGCCGCCGCCTTTGGTGAAGACGATGTTGGGAATGCGCGCGCCGCCGCTTTCATGCGCAATGCCGACGACAATTTGTTTAATGTAGGGCAGCGAAAATTCGTGATATGCCGCATGCGAGAGCATGCCGCCCCAGGTATCGAAAATCATCACGACCTGGGCGCCGGCTTCAATCTGCGCATTCAGATAATCGGTAACGGCTTTGGTATTAACGGCAAGAATTTTGTGCAGCAGGTCCGGTCGCTGATAGAGCATTTTCTTGACAGTCGCGAAATCGGAGCTGCCGTGACCTTCGATCATGTAACAGGCGAGCGTAAACGGACTGCCGGAGAATCCGATCAGGGGCACGCTGCCGGCAAGCGATTGGCGAACCTGCCGTACCGTGTCGAGAACATAGCGAAGATGGGCGGTGGGGTCGGGTGCCGTCAGATCGCGGATTTCCCACTCGTCGCGCAGCGGCCGTTCGAATTTCGGGCCCTCGCCTTCCGCAAAATAAAGGCCGAGGCCCATGGCATCGGGAATGGTCAGTATGTCGGAGAAAACTATCGCCGCATCGAGGCGATAGCGGGCGAGCGGCTGCAAGGTCACTTCAGTTGCGAGGTCCGGATTTTTGCATAGCGCCAGAAAATTTCCGGCGCGCGCGCGCGTCTGGTTGTATTCCGGCAGATAACGCCCGGCCTGCCGCATTAACCAGATCGGCGTGTACGCGGTGGGTTCGCGGAAGAGCGCGCGGATCAGCGTGTCGTTTTCAAGTTTCATGAGCGGGAAGTTTAATTGATCCAGGGACTTCCCGTTAGACGCGGCGCGGCGTGGATTCGCCGCCCCAACAGGTGATCAACGCGGCAGCAGCGACGAGCCCATCAAAAACTCATCAACGGCGCGCGCACATTGGCGCCCCTCACGAATCGCCCACACCACCAGCGATTGACCGCGGCGCATGTCGCCGGCGGCAAAAAGCTTGGGTACCGATGTTATGTAAGATCCGACGCCTTCAGTGACCGCTTTGACGTTGCCACGGGCATCGCGCTCGACGCCGAACGCATCAAGCATGCTCTGAGTCGGCGACACAAATCCCATCGCCAGCAGCACCAGATCAGCTTTCAATTCGAATTCCGAGCCTGCGACTTCCTGCATCTTGCCGTTCTGCCACTCAAGGCGCACGAGAACCGCTTTTTCAATCTTGCCGTTGCGACCTTCAAACCGTTTGGTGCCAACCGACCAGTCGCGCGTCGCACCTTCTTCATGTGACGATGAGGTGCGCAAGCGCTGCGGCCAGTACGGCCACACGGGGTTGTTGTTCAAATCAGGCGGCATCGGCAGCAATTCGAGTTGCGTAACGTTGGCTGCGCCATGTCGATTGGAGGTGCCGACGCAATCCGAACCGGTATCGCCGCCGCCGATGACGAGCACATGCTTGCCACTCGCCCAAAGTTCTGCGGTTTTGTCGCCGGCGACCCGGCGGTTTTGCAACGGCAGAAACTCCATTGCGTAAAGGACGCCGCCAAGCTCGCGACCGGGCACCGGAAGATTGCGCGGCTGTTCCGCGCCGCCGGCCAGAACGACCGCGTCGAATTCATCGAGAACGGTGCCCGGATCGAGGATTTTCGGCGCGGCATTGCCGGCGCCGGCAGGCGCGCCGCCGACCGCGTGATTGCTGCGGAATTCGACACCTTCCGCGCGCATTTGCTCGAGACGGCGGTCAATATGGCTTTTTTCAAGCTTGAAATCAGGAATGCCGTAGCGCAGCAAGCCGCCGATGCGGTCATTTTTCTCGAACACCACAACCGTATGACCGGCGCGCGAGAGTTGCTGCGCCGCTGCAAGGCCGGCGGGTCCGGAGCCGACCACCGCGACGCGTTTGCCGGTTTTTACGGCCGCGCTTTGCGGTTTGATCCAGCCCTGCTCCCACGCCTTGTCGATAATCGCGTGTTCAATCGATTTGATGCCGACCGCATCGTTGTTGATGCGCAGGGTGCAGGCTTCTTCGCACGGCGCCGGGCAGATACGACCGGTAAACTCCGGAAAATTGTTGGTCGAGTGCAGGGTCTCGATTGCGTTTTTCCAGTCCTGCTTGAAGACGAGATCGTTGAAATCCGGAATGATGTTATTGACCGGGCAGCCGTTCATGCAGAACGGCACGCCGCAGTCCATGCAGCGCGCACCCTGCACTTTGGCATCATCGTCGCTCAGATGAAGAACGAATTCGCGATAGTGTTTCGTGCGCGCGTTTTTCTCTTCGCTGGCCTCGTGCAAGCGCTGGTATTCGAGGAAGCCGGTGATCTTGCCCATGTTCTATCGTCCGCGAAGGGTTGATGTCAGGCCGCAACTTTGCTGCCGTGCGCGGCAAGTTCGGTTAGCGCACGCCGGTATTCCTTCGGGAAGACCTTGACGAAACGCGGACGGTAAGTTGCCCATTGATCGAGAATTTTTTGTGCGTGGCCGCTGCCGGTATAACGCACGTCGTTCTCGATCATGCGTTTCAGGATAACTTCGTCAAGCTCGGCCATGTGCCAGATGTCGCGCGACACTTTGGCCGACTGCTCCGATTCTGTCAGCACCGGTTCGAGATCAACCATTGACGGATTGCAATATTTGCTGAACTCGCCGTCTTCATCCAATACATAGGCAATACCGCCCGACATGCCGGCGGCGAAATTGCGGCCGGTCTTGCCGAGTACCACGATGGTGCCGCCGGTCATGTATTCGCAACCATGGTCGCCGACGCCTTCGACGACGGCCCGCGCGCCCGAATTGCGCACTGCGAAGCGTTCACCGGCAACGCCGCGGAAGTAGGCTTCGCCGGCGATTGCGCCGTACAGTGCTACGTTGCCGGTGATGATGTTCTGGGTTGATTCACCGCGGAATTTGGGCGAAGGCTGCACGCTGATGCGGCCGCCGCAAAGTCCCTTGCCGCAATAGTCATTGGTATCGCCGATGACATCAAGCGTTACACCATGCGCAAGAAAGGCGCCGAAGCTTTGTCCGGCGGTGCCGGCAAAGCGCACATGGATGGTGTCGTCCGGTAACCCGTCGTGGCCGTAACGCTTGGCGATTTCGCCGGACAGCATGGTGCCGACCGTGCGGTTGATGTTGCGCACCGGCATATCGATCGTCACCTTCTCGCCGCGCTTGATTGCCGCGTCGGCGAGTTCGATCAAACGGTGATCGAGTGCGCGGTCGAGCCCGTGATCCTGTCCTTCGACGTGATAACGCGCCACCTCGGCGGCGATCTGCGGCTGATGGAATATGCGCGCAAAGTCGAGCCCGCGCGCTTTCCAGTGTTCGATACCTTTTCTTGTATCAAGCAAATCGGCGCGACCGATCAAATCGTCAAATTTTCGTATACCGAGCTGTGCCATCAGAGCACGCGCTTCCTCGGCAATAAAGAAAAAGAAATTGATGACGTGTTCGGGTTTGCCGCGGAATTTCTTGCGCAGCACCGGATCCTGCGTCGCTACGCCCACCGGGCAGGTATTCAGATGGCACTTGCGCATCATGATGCAGCCGGATACCACCAAGGGTGCCGTGGCAAAGCCGAATTCATCGGCACCCAGCAGCGCGCCGATGATGACGTCGCGGCCGGTTTTCATCTGCCCGTCGGCCTGCACGACAATGCGTCCGCGCAGGCGGTTCAACACCAGCGTTTGCTGGGTTTCCGCCAGACCCAGTTCCCACGGCGTGCCGGCATGCTTAATCGATGACCACGGTGATGCGCCGGTGCCGCCGTCATGGCCCGAGATGGTGACGTGATCGGCCTTGGCCTTGGCGACGCCCGCAGCGACGGTGCCAACGCCGATTTCCGAGACCAGTTTTACACTGATGGAAGCGCTGGAATTGGCATTCTTCAAGTCGTGTATCAGCTGCGCCAGATCTTCGATCGAATAAATGTCGTGGTGCGGCGGCGGCGAAATCAACTCCACACCGGGCGTTGAGTAGCGCAGCATCGCGATGTACTCCGAGACTTTTTTGCCCGGCAGTTGACCGCCTTCGCCGGGTTTTGCGCCCTGCGCCATCTTGATCTGGATTTGTTCGGCGGAAGCCAGATACTCGCCGGTTACGCCGAAACGTCCGGAAGCAACCTGCTTGATTTTGGATTTCAGCAAATCGCCTTCTTTGAGCTCGATATCGCTTTCAATACCGGCTTTGCTGAGTCGTGACGCCAGCGTTTCGCCGGCTTTGACCGGCGCGTAGCGATCGCGATCTTCGCCGCCCTCGCCGGTGTTTGATTTGCCACCGATGCGGTTCATTGCAATCGCCAGATTGGTGTGCGCTTCGGTCGAAATCGAGCCCAGCGACATTGCACCGGTGGCGAAGCGTTTGACGATTTCAGCCGCAGGTTCGACCTCTTCAATCGGCACCGGCTTGCACTGGTCGAAGCGGAATTCGAACAGACCGCGCAAAGTCATGTGGCGCTTCGATTGGTCGTTGATGATTTGCGCGTATTCCTGATACGTGGCAGCCGAATTGTTGCGTGTCGAGTGCTGCAGCTTGGCGATTGCGTCCGGCGTCCACATATGTTCTTCGCCGCGCACGCGGAATGCGTATTCGCCGCCTGCTTCGAGGGCGCCGGCCAGCACCGGGTCACTGCTGAAAGCGGCGCGGTGAACGCGCAGCGCTTCTTCGGCCACTTCAAATACACTGATGCCTTCGACGTTTGACGTCGTGCCGGCAAAATATTTATCGATCAATGTTCGCGACAACCCGACCGCTTCGAAAATCTGCGCGCCGGTGTACGACATATAGGTCGAGATGCCCATTTTCGACATCACTTTGCGCAGGCCTTTGCCGATCGCCTTGACGAAATTCTTGATTGCTTTCTTGCTGTCGAAATCGGCGCCGAGATAACCGTGTCTGCCGAGGTCGAGCAGGGTTTCCATCGCAACGTACGGGTGGATCGCTTCCGCACCGTAACCGCCGAGCAAGGCAAAGTGATGCACTTCGCGCGCTGAACCGGTTTCAACTACGAGCCCGGTGGAGGTGCGCAGGCCTTTGCCGACCAGATGATGGTGTATCGCAGATACCGCGAGCAAGGCGGGAATCGCGACGTGATCGCGGTCCACTTTGCGGTCGGAAATAATCAATATCGAATAACCGCTGCGCACGGCATCTTCGGCCTGCGCACGCAGCGAGGCCAGCCGGGCCTCAATGGCCTGGTTGCCCCATGCCGCGGGGTAACAAATGTCGAGTTCACAACTCTTGAACTTGCCCTGCGTATAGCGGTCGATATGCCGGATCTTTTCCATTTCGAAAAAATCGATCACCGGCTGGCTGACTTCAAGGCGCAACGGCGGATTTAATTCGTCGATGCCGAGCAGATTGGGCTTCGGGCCGATAAACGATACCAGCGAAGTCACCAGCTCTTCGCGGATCGGATCGATCGGCGGATTGGTTACCTGCGCAAACAGCTGCTTGAAATAATGGTAGAGCGTCTTGTTTTTATCAGACAGCACCGCCAGCGGCGAGTCGTTGCCCATCGAACCGGTCGCCTCTTCACCATTGACGGCCATCGGCGTCATCAGGAACTTGAGGTCTTCCTGCGTATAGCCGAAGGCCTGTTGGCGATCGAGCAACGAAATGGTCGAACGCTCAGGCTGCTGGCGGTCGCTTTCGACTTCATCCAGCTTGACGCGTATGCGTTCGATCCACTCGCCATAAGGCTTGGCGCCGGCGAGTGTGTCCTTGAGTTCCTTGTCGTCGATGATGCGGCCTTTTTCAAGGTCGACCAGGAACATCTTGCCCGGCTGCAGGCGCCACTTCTTGACGATTTTCTCTTCGGGAATCGGCAGGCAGCCGCATTCCGAACCCATGATCACCAGATCATCGTCGGTGACGATATAACGTGCCGGACGCAAGCCATTACGGTCGAGCGTCGCACCAATCTGGCGGCCGTCCGTAAAAGCCATCGCGGCGGGACCGTCCCACGGCTCCATCATCGCGGCATGATATTCATAGAAGGCGCGACGGCTGGGGTCCATCAAGGTGTGGCTTTCCCATGCCTCGGGGATCATCATCATCATCGCATGTGAGATCGAGTAGCCGGCCATCGCCAGCAACTCCAGCGCATTGTCGAACGACGCCGAATCCGATTGTCCATCGTAAATCAGTGGCCACAGTTTTTCGAGATCTTTGCCCAGAATAGGGCTGGAGATCGCACCCTGCCGCGCGCGTATCCAGTTAACGTTGCCGCGCAGCGTGTTGATTTCGCCGTTATGCGCAACCAGACGGAACGGATGCGCCAGATCCCAGGTCGGGAAAGTGTTGGTCGAGAAGCGCTGGTGTACCAGCGCCAGCGCCGACACCACACGGGGCTCCAGCAGGTCTTTGTAATACATGCCAACCTGCCCGGCCAGCAGCATGCCTTTGTACACGATCGTACGCGCTGACATTGACGGCACGTAGAATTCCTTGCCGTGCGCAAGGTCGAGCGCCTGTATGGCATGCCCGGAGCTTTTACGAATGATGTAGAGCTTGCGTTCAAGCGCGTCGGTGACCGTTACGCCGCGACCGCGGCCGATGAAGACCTGGCGGATGACCGGCTCGATTTTCCTGACCGACTCACCGAGGCTGCTGTTATCGCGCGGAACGTCGCGCCAGCCGAGCAGAATCTGCCCCTCTTCCTTGATCGAGCGCTCGATTTCGTATTCGCAGGCAAAACGCGAGGCCGGTTCCTGCGGCAGAAAAATCATACCGACGCCGTATTGGCCGGCCGGCGGCAGCTTAACCCCTTGTTTTGCCAATTCTTCGCGGAAAAACGCGTCCGGAATTTGCAGCAATATACCCGCGCCGTCACCGGCCAGCGGATCTGCCCCGACCGCACCGCGGTGGGTAAGATTTTTCAGTATCTGCAGGCCCTGCTCGACGATGGCGTGCGATTTGGCGCCTTTTATGTGCGCGACAAAGCCGACGCCACAGGCATCGTGTTCGTTAGCGGGATCGTACAATCCCTGGGCACATGGCGGCTGCGTCACGGACTACCTCGCGGGTAAAAAAGGCCGGTTGAAAGCCAACCGGCCTGAAATTGCAATAATTGCGGCGAAACGCTTGAAATATACAGGCATAGGGGTTGGACTTCAAGACCTTGAAAAACCTTGATAATCAACGATTATTCCCGCGATCGGGAATTCGGTGTTGCGGTGCGGCAATCGGGCCCTAGATTTCGTCGACGGCGAACAGCCGCCGGTGTTCGCGCATGGCGTAGCGGTCGGTCATGCCGGCAATGTAATCGGCGACCATGCGCGGCGCATCGGTACTCGCATTGGCCTGATATTGCGGCGGCAGCAACCGCGGGTCGGACGAAAAAGCAGCAAAGAGTTCACTGACGACACGGCGCGCTTTCGCCGTCATCCGGCATACCTGATAGTGCCGGTATAAATTGTCGCGCAGAAATTTTTTGAGTTCCTGCTGTTGTCGCTCAAGCGGTGCGCTGAAGGCAACCAGTGGCGGCGTTTTTTGCACGTCCTCAACAGAACGCGGCGCATGCTCACGGATATTGCGCGCGGTTTGCTGCGTCAGGTCGACGACCAGCGTGCTGATCATGCGGCGTATCGTTTCATGTACCAGCCGGCGCGCATCGAGCTTCGGATAGGCGTCCAGCACCTGTTTCTTGTGACGCGCAAAGAGGCTGACCTCGGATAGTTGCTCTATGCTTAAGAGGCCCGAGCGCAAACCGTCATCGACATCATGATTGTTGTAGGCGAGTTCGTCAGCGAGATTTGCCAGTTGCGCTTCCAGCGAAGCACGACGGCGCTTGATGAAGCGCTGGCCGACATCGCCAAGCAGACGCGCGTTCTTCAGCGAACAGTGTTTGAGTATGCCTTCGCGGGTTTCGAAACACAGGTTCAAACCGTCGAAGGCCGCATAGCGGCGCTCGAGCAGATCGACCACGCGCAACGATTGCAGGTTGTGCTCGAAGCCGCCGTGTGGCTGCATGCATTGATTCAGCGCATCTTGTCCCGCGTGCCCGAACGGCGTATGCCCCAAATCATGCGCCAGCGAAATTGCCTCGACCAGGTCTTCGTTGAGTTTCAGACTGCGCGCGACGGAGCGCGCGACCTGCGCAACCTCGAGGCTGTGCGTGAGGCGCGTGCGGAACAGATCGCCTTCGTGGTTAACGAACACCTGCGTCTTGTACTCAAGGCGGCGAAATGCAGTTGAATGAATGATACGGTCACGGTCGCGCTGGAATTCAGTGCGGCCGACCGGCGCGTTTTCGCGCACGCGCCGTCCGTGCGAGCTTTGCGCGCTGACCGCATAGACGGCAAGGTCAATCACGGTGGATTGATTGCTCAAGTGCGGTTTCGAGCACATCTTGCGCGACATCGGCGGTCAGAAAAGCCTTGCCCATTTCACGCATCAGGATAAAGCGCAATTTCCCGCCTTCAACTTTTTTGTCGTGCCCCATCAATTCAAGATAGCGGCCCGCGCCCAGATCCGGGATCGATACCGGCAGATGCGCGCGCTCGAGTACCGAGACGACACGGCCGACATCGTCGGCGCGCAGCAAGCCCATACTTTGTGACAGGCGGGCGGCCACCACCATGCCGGCGGCAACCGCTTCGCCGTGCAGCCATTTGCCGTAGCCCATGCCGGATTCGATGGCGTGGCCGAAAGTGTGGCCGAGGTTGAGCAGCGCCCGCACGCCGGTTTCCTCGCGCTCGTCGGCGGCGACCACCGCGGCTTTGTTTTCACATGAACGCTGAATTGCAAATGCCATGGCCGCCGGATCGCGTGCATTCAAGGCGTCGATATTTGTTTCCAGCCATTCGAAGAAAGGCAGATCGCGGATCAGGCCGTATTTGATCACTTCGGCAAGCCCTGCAGCCAGTTCACGCGGCGGCAGGGTCGTGAGCGTGGCGGTGTCCGCAATCACCGCCTGCGGCTGGTAAAACGCGCCGATCATGTTTTTGCCGCGCGGATGGTTGATCGCGGTTTTTCCGCCGACGCTCGAATCAACTTGCGCAAGCAGCGTGGTGGGAATTTGAATAAGAGGGACACCGCGTTGATAGGTCGCCGCAGCGAAGCCGGTAATGTCGCCAATCACACCCCCGCCCAGCGCGATAAGCGTGGTTTTCCGGTCGCAAGCGTGTTCAAGCAAGGCGTCAAAAATTTGATTTAGCGCGGGCCAGTCTTTGAATTGCTCTCCGTCCGGCAAACATATCGGCAGCACATGAACACCATGTTGTCGCAACGCTGCGGCGAGCGCTTCACCGTATAACGGGTAAAGGGTATCGTTGGTGACCAGCGCGACCCGGGGTGCGGGTAAAAAAGATGCCAGCGTCGCGGTATCGGCCAGCAGGGATTCGCCGATAAGAATCGGGTAACTCCGCTCTCCTAGCGAAACGTGAAGCGTTGTTTGTGGGTGTGCGCGGGGGCTCATGGGGGGATAGGTGTGGTGGGTGGCGGTTCCCAAAGTTGATTTTTTACCAGTCGGTCGGCAATTTCCTTCGCGAGTCGCGTCACCTTTGGATAGCCTGCCGTCTCGACAACAATATCGGCGATTTCGGTGTAAAGCGGCTCGCGGACTTCA
>JANYDY010000026.1 GCA_025363435.1 Betaproteobacteria bacterium | reverse complement strand
AGGGGTGAGGGGAAACAACGACGATTACATGTGAGGCGAGCCTAACCCTAGCCCTCTCCCCCTGTTCGTTGGAGAGGGGATCAAAGGGAGTCGCTAGTCGGGTTTCATCCCCGATTTTTTCACCAGCGGCGCATAACGCGCAATTTCCGCTTTGACAAAAGCGCCGAATTCTTCGGGCGTTGTCGGCGCCGCTTCGGCGCCTTGTTCCGCCAGCCAGGCTTTGAAATCCGGATTGTTCAGCACTTTCACAAATTCAGCATTGAGTTTCGTGGTGACCGCCGCCGGCGCGCCGGCCGGTAAAAACAATCCGAACCACGTGATCGCTTCGAAGCCCGGATAACCCGATTCGGCGACCGTTGCCAGCGCCGGCATCAGCGGCGAGCGTTTCGCACTCGACATCGCGATCGCGCGCAGCCGGTTGTTTTTCACCAGTGCCAGCGTCGAAGTGAGACTGCTGAAAATCAATTGTGTCTCGCCGCTCACCATCGCAGTCAATGCCGGCGCGCTGCCCTTGTACGGAATATGCGTCATGTCGATGCCTGCAGCGTCGTTCAACATCAGGCCGGCGAGATGGCCGGGTGTGCCACTGCCCGACGAGGCAAAATTCAATTGCCCCGGCTTTGCTTTTGCCAGCGCCACCAGTTCCCTGATATTTTTGACCGGCAGCGACGGATGCACGGTCACCATATATGGAACGAGGGCGATGCGCGTGATTGGCTGGAAATCGCGTACAGCATCGTACGGCAGTTTGGCCGGCAGGTTTGGATTGATCGCGTGCGAGGTGTTGGTGCCCATGAATACGGTGTAGCCGTCGGGCGGCGCGTGCGCGGCGAGATCGGCGCCGACCACAGTACCGCCACCGGCGCGGTTGTCGATGACGATCTGTATGCCACTGGATTCCATCAGCCGGGGTGCGAGTGCGCGCGCGACGATGTCGGTGCCGCCACCGGGCGGGAAAGGCACGATGTAGCGGATCGGCTTAGCCGGAAACTGTTGTGCCGGCGCTGCGGTCGCAACGAAGGTCGCGGCGAGCGTGGCGAATAGAGAGCGATTGATCACGATGCGTTTTCCTCTTTCGCGGCAGCCGCTGCTGCTGCACCGGCAATGCGCCCGAACACCGTGCCCGAGACCAGGCCCGAGCCGAGCGGGTAGTTGAAGTAGAACACGCCGCCGACCATTTCGCCTGCCGTATAGAGGCCGGGGATCGCATGCAGGTTCACATCGAGTACCTGCGCGGTGTCCGGATCGATGCGCAGTCCGCCGAAGGTGAAGGTGATGCCCGCAGTCACATGCCATGCTTCATACGGCGGTGTATCGAGCACATTTGCCCAGTTCGATTTCGGCGGTTCGATGCCAACAGTGCACTTGCCGTCTTTGATACCTGGATTGAACGGCACCTCGCGGCGCACCGCAGCGTTGTAGGCGTTGACGGTTTTCAAAAAACCGTCGGCATTCACCCCTTCGAGTTTGCTTGCCAGTTCTTCGAGAGTATCGGCCTTTACGCGCGTGGCGACCTTGCCCAGATATTCGGCGCGCAACAGATGGTGTGTTTTCGCATCGAACACCTGCCAGGCGAATTGTTCCGGCTGCTTGAACACCTGTTCGCCGTACTTGGCGTAGGTGTAGCTGTAGAACTCGGCGCCTTCATCGACAAAGCGTTCGCCGTCGGCATTGATCATGAGTGACAAGGGGTAACTGTGGCGGTGGCAGGCGTGATCGAGCGCGAGATCACCGAACTCCGGCGCGTGGCGTTCCCATGAGGTGGTGTGGCGGCCCGACCAGTTGCCGTACGGGCAGGCGCCGATGTCGAGCGCCATTTTTAAACCCTCGCCCATGTTGAAGCGCGTGCCGCGTACTTTCGCCAGTTCCCAGCCCGGGCCGAGATAGCGCGTGCGCCATTCCGGATTGGCTTCAAAGCCGCCGCAGGCGAGGATTACCGCCGGCGCGTGAAATTCGATGAGTTTGCCCTGGTGCTTTGCTTGCACGCCCGAGACGCGTTCGCCGTCGTACAGCAGCGAGACCGCGCGCGTGTCGTATTGAATGTCGATGCCGGCCTTGAGTGCGGCCTGATCGAGAAACTGCACCAGACCCGGCCCGCCGCCCGAGACTTCGACCGGCACACGGCCGAAAAAGCAGCGCCGGCCCTCGACCACTGCCGAGGCGCGATAGTTCGGCACAAAGCGCACGCCCTGTTGGCGCAGCCATAGCATCGCGTCAAAGCTGCGCGTGATCAGCAGTTCACTCAGTTGCGGATCGCTGCGGTAATTGGTGACCTGATAGAGATCGTCGTAAAACTCGTCGATGCTGTTGCTGCCCCAATCGGTATTGCGCACTTCTTCGCCGGTGATTTCGAGCAGCTGCTGCAGCTCTTCGACCGAGTTGTAAGCGAAGCGCAGCATGCCGCCGGCGAAACGGCTGTTGCCGCCCGACTCATCCTCGGGGGCGGCTTCGAGCATGATGACGCGGGCGCCGCCGTGGCGCGCTGCCAGCGCTGCGCACAGCGCTGCATTGCCCTTGCCGACGACGATCACGTCTGTTTGCCGCACGCTGCTTCCCGCCTTAAATGAGTGCGCATTTTACAACAGCAAATTCGGCGATAGACCTGATTGAGGCGCGGTAAAATCGGCAATCAACACAATGTCGAAAATTAAACGTCGCGGAGAAAATAGCATGGATACGGCAACCGGCAAAAACCAGACAGCGTCACAAGTACTCGCTGCCTACGCAACCTCCCTCAAATACGAGGACATACCGGCGGAAGTCATCACCCGCGCCAAGGCCTGCATACTCGACACCATTGCAGTGGCGAGTTTCGGCGCCTCGCTGCCGTGGTCGCGCATCGTGACTGAATATTCGCTGCGCAACAGCGCGCCGGGCAAGGCCAGCGTACTTGGCACCAAACTTAAGGTGGCGGCGCCGTTTGCGGCGCTGGCCAACGGCGCTGCCGGTCATGCTTTTGAAATGGACAGTCTGGTGCAGCCCGGTGTCGGCGCGCATATCGGCACCGCCTTGCTGGCGCCCGGCCTCGCCGTTGCGCAGGAACTGGGTTCAAGCGGCCGCGATTTGCTGACCGCTTTTGTAGCAGGTTCCGAAATTCTCTATCGCGTCGGCGATTCTTCGCGGCACACGCCGGAAAAGGTTGGTTTTCATGCGCCGGGCCTGACCGGTGTGTTCGGTGGCGCAATCACTGCGGGCCTGCTGATGAAACTCGACAGTGCGCGTTTGGCGCTGGCACTTGGTATCGGCGGCTCATTGTGTTCCGGCTTGCTCGAATTTTCGAAATCGGGCGGCGGCATGGTCAAGCGCCTGCATCTGGGTCGCGCTGCCGAAGGCGCGTTGATGGCGGCGACGCTGGCGCGTGACGGGTTTACCGGCCCGGCCGAGGTGTTCGAAGGCAAGTTCGGTTTTTTCAAGGTGTTCTGCGAAGAGGTCGATGCGCCGCGTCTGACTGCCGGTTTCAACTCGACCTGGCATTCGATGAAAATCATGATGAAGCGTTATCCATGCCATATCACTGCGCATATGCCGGTTACCGCGGTGCTGGAGATCAGGGTCGCGCACAAGATCGGCGGCGATGACATTGAAGCGATCACGGTCGAGAGCAGCGAGAAGATGGTCAGCCACCACAATATTCCGGAACCGCAGGACCTGACGATGGCGCAATACAGTACGCCGTTCTGCGTCGCGCTGGCGTTCTACAAGGAACCGCGCGACCCCAAGGAATTTTCCGACGCCGCGATTGCCGACGAAAAAATCCGCGCGCTGTGCCGCAAGGTTACCTTGCGTGCCGACACGGAACTCACCAAAGACAATCCGCTGGCGACGCGCATGACGGTGAAACTCAAAAACGGCAAGACCATCACGCACGAAACGCGTGAATTTCCGGGCATGCCGAAACGCCCACTGACCGATGCCGAACTGCGCGAGAAATTCGATCGCGTGGTGACCGGTATTCCGGCGGCCAAGGCGGCGCGCCTGTTCGAGCAGTTTTCCGCGCTGGAAACAGTCAAGGACATCAGCACGCTGGAATTTAATTAATGCGCCGGCTGTTCGTTGCTGCGACTGTAGCAATCGCTGTTGCGGCGCCCGCTGCCATTGCCGCCGACAACTGGCCGTCGCGTCCCTTGCGCGTGCTGGTGCCGTCGGCCGCGGGCGGCGCCGGCGATATCGTCGCGCGCGCGATCGGCCAGAAGCTGACCGAAGCCTGGGGCCAGCAGGTCATCGTCGATAACCGCAACGGCATCGTCGGCGCGGAAATCGCCGCGCACTCGGCGCCCGATGGTTACACCATCATGTTCTCGACTTCGGCGCTGTCCATACGCGAAAGCGTGTATCGCAAGCTGCCGTTCAACACGCTGCGCGATTTCATTCCGGTCGGCCAGGTGGTGTCGCAATCGAACGTGCTGGTTGCGCATCCGGGCGTGCCGGTGAAATCGGTGCAGGAACTGGTTGCTTACGCCAAAGCGCGGCCCGGCACGCTTAACTACGGTTCCAGCGGCAATGCGAGTTCGAATCATCTGGCCGGTGAACTGTTCAAGCTGCTTGCCAAGGTCGATATCGTGCACGTGCCGTATAAAGGCTTGCCGCAGGCGGTGACCGATCTGCTCGGCGGACGCGTGCAGGTTGTTTTCGGCAGCCCGGCCTCGACGCTGCCGTCGACACGCGACGGCAAACTGAGGTTGCTCGCCGTAACAACGCCCAAACGCTCGCCGGCGCTGCCCGATACGCCGACCATCGCCGAATCGGGCGTGCCGGGTTATGAATTTACCGGCTGGATAGGCGTGCTGGTGCCGATCGGTACGCCGCGCGATATCGTCGTCAAGCTGTCGCGTGAAGTCGCGCGCGTCGTGCAGTTGCCCGACGTCAAACAGCGCCTTGCCGCGGATGCGACCGAAGCGGTCGGCAGCACACCTGAGGAATTCACCGTCTTTCTCAAGGCGGAAATTGCGCGTTGGACGAAGGTTGCGCGCGCCGCCAACATTCAGGTCGATTGAGCGTGAGCAGAGAAAAATCCGGCGCGCGTCCGCCGTTCGATCGTGAAATCGTCGCGATTGCCGATTACGTCGCCAATCATCGTA
>JANYDY010000007.1 GCA_025363435.1 Betaproteobacteria bacterium | reverse complement strand
GGTGGCCGGCGCGTCGTACAATCTGGTCGCCTACAACCTGATCAAGCGCGACGACATCGTGAGCTTTACCAATACCACCACCAATGTCCGCACCAACGTCAATGCCGGGCGCACCTCGCACCGTGGCGTCGAGGCCGGCATTGACGTTGGTGCGGACATTGGTGTGGTATTGGTGAAGCTCACGATATCGTCGCGTTTGATCAGATTGTAAGCAACCAGATTGTACGATGCGCCGGCCACCTCACCACGTACGCCAAGCTCGACCTGATCGGCCTTGATCGGTTTTAACTGCAACGCCGCGTCACTCGCCGCAATCGCCAGCGCCCCGGTGGTGCCAACCGACGGCCGGAACAACTGGCCTTCAGACGGCGCACGAAAGCCGTGGTTGTAGTCGGCGTACACGCTGGTCTTTTCGCTCAGCGCAAAGGTCGCGCCGAGCTTCGGGCTCAGATGTTTGAAATTGCTGGTGGTGTTGGCGGCCTGACCGTAGAACACACCGGCGCCCGGGCTTACCGTGCCGGCCGCAAAATTGTTGGTGAAATCGTAGCTCAATGCGTCGTAGCGTACGCCGCCGGTCAGACGCAAACGCTCGGTCGGCGACAACTCGCCGTGCAGATAAGGCGACACCCCCTTGTAGGTGACATCGTAATCGTAAACGCGGCGATTCACCGTATAGGCCAGCGTGTAGCGCGACGCGCCGGCGCCGCTGGTGGTCAGGTTCAAACGATCTTCGCGGCGGCCGCCCGGGCTGACATCGACATCAACGCCGCCGATGACGCGCGCGCGCATCGCCTGCGGAAAATCCTGCCGCCACTTTGCCATCAAACCGAACGACTGATTTTGCGTCAGGGCGATGGTCGGATCGGAATTCAGATTGAACGACGCCAGCAGATCCATGCTGTTATCGCGGAAATACGGCGTCAGCGAAAGCAGCGAATTGCCCGACTCGCGTTCGTAGTTGGTGGAAACCCGCAGCGCCTCGACCTTGCGATAGGCCACCGGCAGGTAATTGAGTTTCGGATTGAATAAATAATCGGTGTAGGTGAGCGGCGAATTCGCGCCGGTCTCCTGATTGACGCGCGAAAACGAGACGATGGTTTTCAGCGTCTGCCCGGCGTCGAGCGCCTTGTCCCAGCGAAAACCGCCGCTCTGGCGGTCATAGCCGGTCTTGTCGCGCCAGCCGTCGGTGTGCGTGACATTGGCGTTGCCGAGCCAGGCACTTTCTGCGTTGCCGTTGCCGCCGCTCATGAGCAAACGCCGCCAGCCGTTGCTGCCGACATCAACCGAGAGATTGCCTTCAGGTTTCAGCGGCGGCGCCGGGGTGAGCACATTGATCACGCCGCCAATCGCGTCGGAACCGTACAAAGCGGTGCCCGGCCCGCGCGTCACTTCGATACCGCCCGCCATCGGAATGTTGATTTCGTAGAGCGCGTTGTGATTGAAAAAACCGGTCGCGCGTATCGGTATGCCGTCTTCGAGAAACAGATACACCGGCCCGGTGGTAAACGGCTGGCGTATCGCCGTCGTATGGCCTTCGCCATTGGTGATCGCCACCGCCGCACCCGGCACCTGACTGATGATTTGCGACGGATGCGTCGGATGCACCTCGCGGATCGCCTCCGGCTTGATGACACCAATTGATGCCGGCGTTTCGCTCAGCAGTTCCTTCTCGCGTGTGCCGGTGACCGACACTTCCGGCAGCGTCGCTGCCGCTGCCACTGCCTGCGCACGCAGTTGCGGCGCGCTCAACGCCGCCAGTACTGCGACGAATATCGTACTAATTCGAATGGCCGGTTCGCAACGAACCCGGCTGTCTGCTTGCAACATGAAGCCTCCCCGATTGCCCCGTGCCGGCATGCGCCGGCGAAAAAATCTGCGTTCGCCGAATCAAGGCAAACGCGCGTTCAGGTCAAATCAGGCGGGAAGGCGGGCCGCGCGGATGCGCGGCGAGAAAAATAAAGGAAGGGGAAACTGCAACAACGGCAAGCAGCGGCGGCACAACCGCCGCCGGTGCAAATGCCAGCGTTTTGGAAGTGGCGAGCGCCGGATTGTGGTCGCTGCCGCCCGTGCAAAACGGGCAATGCGGCGCGGGCGATTTTGCCGGCGCCGGCTGCGCCGGCAGGCTGTACGCGTCCGGCGCCATGGTGGTACCAGCCATCGAGCAAATCGGCGCAGAGAATTCCACCGGCGCCGCGGTGGCCAGCAAGGGCCACAGGCCGTTGAGGCCCATCGCCAGTATGGCGAGCCAGGCGATGAAACGGCGTTTGGTGGAATTGCGCAGCATGGCGCGACTATAACAAAAGCGCCGGCGGCAACGCAAACAACGGCCTTAGAGCACGTAACGCGCGAGATCCTCGCTTTGCGCCAGCGCCTTGAGTCGCAGATCGACGTAGGTGGCGTCGATAACGACACTCTGCCCGGCATGTTTGGCCGCGTCGTAAGAAACATCTTCGAGCAGCTTTTCCATCACGGTGTGCAGGCGGCGCGCACCGATGTTTTCGGTTTTTTCATTGACCTGCCAGGCGATCTCGGCGAGCCGCTTGATGGCACTCGCCTGAAATTCGAGTTTGACGCCCTCCGTGGCAATCAAGGCTTCGTACTGGCGCGTCAGGCAGGCGTCGGTATTGGTCAGGATCTGTTCGAAATCGTTGACCGACAGGCTGGCCAACTCGACGCGGATCGGGAAGCGTCCCTGCATTTCGGGAATCAGATCCGACGGCTTGGCGAGGTGAAATGCGCCGCTGGCGATGAACAGGATGTGGTCGGTCTTGATCATGCCGTACTTGGTCGACACCGTCGTGCCCTCGACCAGCGGCAGCAGATCGCGCTGCACGCCCTGGCGCGACACATCGGCGCCCGAGACTTCGCTGCGACTGGTGATCTTGTCGATTTCGTCGAGAAATACGATGCCGTTCTGCTCGACATTGGCAACCGCCTGCAGCTTCAACTCTTCATCATTGACGAGCTTGGCGGCTTCTTCCTCGGCGAGCATTTTCATCGCTTCGCGGATTTTCAGTTTGCGCGTTTTGCGTTTGCCGCCACCGCCGAGATTCTGAAACATGCTCTGAATCTGCGAAGTCAGGTCTTCCATGCCCGGCGGCGCGAATATTTCCATCTGCGCCTGCGGGGTGGCGACGTCGATTTCGATTTCCTTGTCGTCGAGTTCGCCTTCGCGCAGCTTCTTGCGGAATTTCTGCCGCGTCGGGCCGTCGCTGTCGGCGGCCACACCGTCGCGCGCCACCGGCAGCAGCACCGCGAGCACACGCTCCTCGGCCTGATCCGCCGCCTGATGACGCACGCGGCGGGTCGCCTGCTCGCGCGCCTGCTTGATCGCGCTTTCAACCAGATCGCGGATGATGGTGTCGACGTCGCGACCAACGTAACCGACTTCGGTAAATTTGGTCGCTTCAACTTTGATGAAGGGCGCGTTGGCCAGCCGCGCCAGACGGCGCGCAATTTCGGTTTTACCGACGCCGGTCGGCCCGATCATCAGAATATTTTTCGGCGTGATTTCCTGCCGCAGCGGTTCCGGCACCTCCTGGCGGCGCCAGCGGTTACGCAGTGCAATCGCCACCGCGCGTTTGGCATCGGCCTGGCCGATGATGTGTTTGTCCAGTTCGTGGACGATTTCCTGCGGGGTCATTTGGGTCATAGAAATCAGGATTCAGGATTGAGTGGAAATCGCCGGCAGGAAAAACGGCGCGCGATGTCACTCATTCATTCCAATACTTCAATCGTATGGTTCTGGTTGGTATAGATGCACAAGTCGCCGGCGATAGTCAGCGCTTTCTTGACGATCTCCTCCGGCGCCATCGTGGTGTTTTCAAGCAGGGCGCACGCGGCTGCCTGCGCGTAAGGCCCGCCGCTGCCGATTGCAACAAGGCCCTGCTCGGGTTCGAGCACGTCGCCATTGCCGGAAATGATCAGCGAACTTTGCGCGTCGCAGACCACCAGCATGGCTTCGAGCCGGCGCAGCATGCGGTCGGTGCGCCAGTCTTTCGCCAGCTCAACCGCCGAGCGCAACAGATTGCCCTGATGTTTTTCGAGTTTCGCTTCGAAGCGTTCGAACAGCGTGAACGCGTCGGCAGTGCCGCCGGCAAATCCGGCGAGTATCTTGTCTGCGTAGAGGCGCCGCACTTTGCGCGCACTCGCCTTCAGGACGACATTGCCGAAAGTGACCTGGCCGTCACCACCAAGCGCAACACGGTTGCCGCGCCGCGCGGAGATGATGGTCGTGCCGTGAAATTGTTCCATGAAGGTCTCGCTCGTGGGGTCGGAAGCGGCGCCGCCTGCTGCAACGGCCGGCGTGATTGCGAATAAAGGAACTTGATAAATTGGGGCCGGCGCGGGCATTTCAAGCCCCGCGATTGTTCTAGACGACGTGGTCGGGCGCCAGCGCGCAGGCACGGCCGGTTTCGATTTGTATGGTGACGTGGCCGATCGCAAATGCGTGCTCGATATGTTCGACCACATCGGCAAAAAAATCGTCGCCGGGGTGGCCCGCCGGCATCACCAGATGCGCGGTCATGGCGTTTTCCGCGGTGCTCATCGCCCAGATATGCAGATCATGCACTTCGGACACACCGGGCAGCGCGGCAAGATAGCGCCGCACACCGGCCGTATCGATATTCTCGGGCGCCGCCTGCAGCGCCATGCGCACCGAATCGCGCAACAGTCCCCATGTGCCGGCGAATATCACCGCCACAATCAGCAGACTGACCACCGGATCGAGCCAGCGCCAGCCGGAGTAGAGCATGCCGATGCCGGCTACTGCGACGCCCAGCGACACGCCGGCGTCGGCCGCCATGTGCAGATAAGCGCCGCGCATATTGAGATCTTTTTTTCCGCCGGCCATGAACAGCCATGCCGTCGCGCCGTTGATCGCCACGCCGAGCAGCGCAACCCAGATCATGACCGGCGCATCGACGGCTTGCGTGCTGCCGAGCCGCTGGATCGCTTCCCAGGCGATGCCGCCGATCGCCACCAGCAGCAACATCGCATTGGCGAGTGCGGCGAGTATGGTCGAACCGCCGAGGCCGTAGGTAAAGCGCGCCGACGGCGGGCGCCGCGCCAGCGATGCAGCGCCCCAGGCCAGTATCAAGCCGAGCACGTCGCCGAGGTTATGCGTAGCGTCGGCAATCAGCGCCAGCGAACCCGACAGCACGCCGAACATCCATTCGACAATCACGAAAACCGTGTTTAAGGCAATGCCGATCGCAAACGCGCGCATCGCATCGGCGCGTGGCAGATGGTGATGGTGGTGATCCTTGTGACCGTGATGATGGTCGTGCGGATGACCGTGCGTATGGTGGTGAGAATGATCGGGCATATTGATTCAGGACACCTTAGCACGCGCCGGCGCCATTGCGTAAAACACGATCGCAATCGCGGTCATTACCCAGACGATGGCCGGGCCCGACGGCCAGTCGGTAATGGCCGAGACCAGCAGGCCCAGCGCGTAGCCGGCGGCGCCGAGCACGTAACCGGCGGCGAGCCGCTGCCGCTTCAGCGTGCGTGTCGCCAGCGCCGGCACGATCAACGAAGTAAACACCAGGTAGAGGCCGACGAGCTGCACCGAGACGGTGACGGCACACGCAAACAGCGTGTAAAAACCGACCGGCCCGATGCGTTCACGCAACGCAAACCACAACCCGAGTATCACCGCAGAAGCAATCGCCACCAGCGGCAAATGCGCAGGGTTGACCCACAGGATCTGTCCGACCAGCAGTTCTTTTAGATGCTCGGCGCCATGCGGATTGCTGGCCAGCAGTATCAGCGCGCCGCTCGCCGCCAATATGAAAGTAACGCCGATGATCGCTTCCTGCACATCGGCCCAGCGTTTTTCCGTCCACGTCAGCAGCAATGCGCCGGCGAGTGCGGCAGTCAAAGCCGACACCTGCACCGCCCAACCGTGCGCTTCGAAGCCCATCAGATCGGCTGCCACCACGCCCAGTCCGGCAATCTGCGCAATCGCCAGATCGATAAACACGATGCCGCGGCTTAACACCTGGCTGCCGAGCGGCACATGCGTTGCGGTGACCAGCAGCCCCGCAATCAGTGCGGGCCACAGTATGCTCAAATCAATCGCCGCGGCATTCATTTCGCCACCGCCAGCAAACGCGCAAGTGTGTCATCGAACAATCCAAACAGATCCTTGGCCCGGTCGCTGCCGCCCACCGTAAACGGCAATACCACCGCCGGGATTTTTGCATTGGCGGTCAGCCATTCCGCTGCGCGCGGATCGTTATAGGCGGAGCGCACCACCGCTTTCGCCGGGTCTCTGGCCAGGCGCGCCAGCAGCTCGCTCATGTGCGCGGTGGTCGGCGGCAGGCCGGGCTTGGGTTCAAGGCTGCCAAGTTCGCGTATGCCGAGCCAGCTGTTCAAATAGCTCATGTTCTTGTGATAACCGACCACCGTCATGCCTTTGAGCGGCGCGCCGTCTTTTTCCCAGCGCGCGATCGCCTGCTGCCAGCGCTCAATAAAATCCCGTGCGCGCGCGCGGTAATTTTCAGCGTCGGCGGCATCGAGCTGCGCCATGCGCTCGCTCAATGCCGCGGCGACCTTGCTGATGTTGCGCGGGTCGAGGTGTATGTGCGGATTGCCGCCCGGATGCACATCGCCCTGCGAACGGTCGACCGAAGCCGGCACTTCGAGCATGGGCACAAAACGCGAAGCCTCGAAAAAACCGGGTTGACCGGCGCGAATTTTCGGATTGCCCGATTGCGTCAGCACCAGCGGCAACCAGCCGACTTCAAGATCGGCGCCGGTGCAGACCACCAGATCGGCGCCGCGCGCGCGCGCAATCAGGCTCGGTCGCGCTTCGACGTGATGCGGATCCTGCAACGCATTGGTCGCCGTATAGATATTCGCCTTGTCGCCGGCGAGTTCTTTCGCCAGCGCGCCCCACTCCGGCGTGCAGGCAAAAATATTCAACGCGGCGAGCGCCGGCTGCGCAAGCGCACAGGCGGCAAGACAAAACGAAATTTTCAGCCATTGTTTCATTGCGGTGTCCTTTGCATGCCGGGCCTGCCTCAGAATTTGTGCGCGCCATGCGCGCCCAGACTGTGAATGTATTGCAGCAGGACCTGATTGTCGGTAACGCCGAGGCGCGATTTGTCGGCGGCGAGCTGCAGCCGGAAGCGGCTGAACTCGGTCGCGCTGAAATCGAGCATCAGCGTGTTGCGCGTCGGATTGTGGCTGGCGAGCACAGGCATATCGACCGCAGTCGGCCCGAGGCCAAGCACGCCGTTGTTGACGCTGCCGTAGCGCAAAGCGTCATAGCGGTAACCGACGCGCCAGCGCGGATAAAGCTGCCACACGCCCTGCACGTAATATCCGGACTGATCGGTCTGCAGCGCGCCGCTGACGCTGTTGAACACCGCGCTGCCTGCGGAATCGTTATAGGTCAGCGTGCCGTCCTGTTTGAAGCGGAAGTACTCGCCCTGCAGTTTGAAATTGCGATAGGTCGAATTGCCGCTGGGCGCCCACTTCAATACACCGTCCACCGCCAGCAGTTTGGTGCTGCCGGTAAATGTATTGGTTACCGTGCCGCCCAGCGAGTCGGTGTCGGTATAGCTACGGTCTTTCGGCGAAGTCCACAAATGCGAAACACCGGCGCGCCACGCCGTGCTCTCGCCGATATCGCCGCCGAGATGGCCGAACAGGCTGCTGCCGCCGATACCGTTCTTGTTCTGGTTGCTGCCCGGAAACTTGTCGCCGCTGGCAATCTCGCCACCGAACTCAAGAAACAGGTCCGTCGGCGCAAGCCATTTCAGCTGCACACCGTCCTGCTTCAGCTGGTTGCCGAGGAAGGCTTTGTACGGCAGCGGCGCATCGCGAAAATCCCAGGCGTGCTGATGCTGCTCGTTCTGATACCCAAGCGCGGAGAAAAAGCGCCCGCCTTTGAGCGTAAAACCACTGGGCAGCGCCGACGTTTGAAAATAACCCTCTTCGACTTCGATACCGCCCTCTGGCGCTACCGCCATGATGGCGACGCCGCGAAAGTACGGATCGATAT
This sequence comes from Betaproteobacteria bacterium, assembly GCA_025363435.1. Taxonomy (GTDB): domain Bacteria; phylum Pseudomonadota; class Gammaproteobacteria; order Burkholderiales; family SG8-41; genus PALSA-1004. Next base: position 39,171 of record JANYDY010000007.1, on the reverse strand, counting down.
TGGCGCTGAAGTTAAGTTCAGTTTCATTCAAACCGAAGCTGCGTTTGGGCGGCCCGACCTCGCCGCCTGATGGCGCGAAACCGGTAATCCGGAATTGATTCGGGTCACGCGACGTTCTGGCGTACGTGCCCTGCAGGATAAGCGACATCGCGGGGTTGAAAGTATTTTCCGCGCTGCGCCCGGCGTTGTTTGCCGATGCGGCCGACACTGCCGCGCTTTCCGCCTTGCCGGCGCTTTGTTCGGCTTTGCCTGCCGCTGTTTCAGCCTTGCCTGCTTTTGTTTCGGCGTCAGACAGCCGTTTTTCAAGTTCCTGGATGCGCTTTTCATAACTGTCGCGCATCTGCTTGATCTCGCCGCGTATCTTCGCGAGTTCGGCATCCTGCGCGAATGCCGGCGCGGCGCACGTCAGCGCAACCGCGACAGCAATCAGATTTCGTTTGAACAATGGAGTTCTCCCGTCAACACAAAGGACCACAACAATCGCCGGTGGCGATTGTCCCTATGCGAATCAGAGAGTAACGGGGGGGCCGCGCGAAAGCGGCGCGAGCAGTCTGGCGGTATGCGGGACGTAAAACGGATCGGCGCCACGTTCGCCGATCTGCGCGACCGCAATCGCCGGCATGGCGCAGGAGCCGACGGCGCCAAGTATTTCGGCGAAGGAAACGTGGAAATCACACAGCGAGGACGGCGCTTTCTGTTTGCCGCTGTCATCCTGCTGCGACTGCGCGAGCTGGTTCGGATGCCAGTGGCGCAGGCTGTGTGAAATTGCGGTGTACTGCGCCAGCAGCAGCAGGGCTGCCAGCAGTATTTGCAGTAATCCGCGCTTGATTGTCATGGTGTGCCTGCTGCCCGAACCGTAACTCAGGGCAATAAGACTACGCCGATCAGGCCGGCGATGCAAAGACCCTGTTGCCGCGCGGGCTATACTGGCGCCCTCGCTACACGCCGCCATGACTGATGAAACGCCTGCTGCTGATCGCCATCCGCCTCTATCAACTGTGCCTGAGCCCCTTTGTCGGCGGCCAGTGCCGGTTTTATCCGAGTTGCTCGGCGTACGCGGCTGAAGCCGTTGACACGCACGGCGCGCTGCGCGGCAGTTGGCTGGCGGTGCGGCGTTTGCTGCGTTGCCATCCCTGGCATGCGGGCGGTGTTGATCCGGTGCCGCCGGTCAAGTGAATCAGGCGACGCGGCAGATCACGCCCTTCAGATATTCGCTTTCGGGAAAATTCAGCGCCACCGGATGATCGACGCCGGCACTCAGGTGATTGACGATTTGCGCGTCAACACCCGCATCCAGCGCCGCACCGGCAACGATTTTCTGAAACAGGTCGCGCGACACGCCGCCCGAACATGAAAACGAAAACAGCAATCCGCCTGGCTTCAACAGCTTGAAGCCGAGCAGGTTGATGTCCTTGTAGGCACGCGCCGCTTTCTCCGCATGCGCCGCCGTCGGCGCGAATTTCGGTGGATCAAGCACGATCAGATCGAAACTGCGCGCCTGGTCGCGCAGCTTGCGCAAGACCTGGAACACATCGCCTTCGATGCATTCGGGCGCCGGCAGATTATTCAAGGCGGCGTTACGGCGCAGTATCGCCAGCGCCGGCCCCGCGCTGTCCACCGCGGTCACACGCGCGGCGCCGCCCAGCAATGCGTTGATGGTGAAGCCGCCGCTGTAGGCGAAACAATCGAGCACCTCGCAGTTCGCCGCCAGTTCACGCAAACGCCGCCGGTTGTCGCGCTGGTCGAGATAAAAACCGGTCTTGTGCCCGTGCGGCACATCGATTTCGAATTTTGCGCCGGCGTCAATCACCGTCATGTCCGATGGCGGCGGCGCACCGCGCAGCAGGCCGATCTGCGGCTGCAAACCTTCGAGCGTCAGTACATCGGCGTCCGAGCGTTCGAAAATCGTTTTCGGTTTTACTGTTTGATCAATCGCATCGACAATGGCATCGCGCCAGCGCATCGCGCCCGCACTCGACAATTGCACCACCACGACGTCGCCGTAACAATCGATCACGACACCCGGCAGCCCATCGGATTCAGCGTGCACCAGCCGCAGCGCTGCGCAATCCGGCAGCAGGCGGCGGCGCAACTCCACTGCACGCGCCACACGCTCGAGAAAAAACCCTGCATCGATTTCGCGCGCCTGCCAGTCCCACACACGGCCGACGATCTGCGATTGCGGATTGCACGCGGCAAGCGCGAGAAATTCGCCGTCGCTGGCACGAACCTCGACCGTCTCGCCGCCCTCGACGGCGTCCGGCAGCTTCGCCACCGCCCCCGAGAATATCCACGGATGGCGACGCTTGAGGGATTTCTCGCGGCCCGGTTTGAGTATGAGTTTTTTCATTCGGCAGTTACTGGATTCTGGTGGCACGATGCCCCGGCAGGAAACGGACGGTATAATGACTCGCGCTGTAAGTCCACTCGAAACTTTGCGCTTCAGCCCAGATTTATTTCATCAAAGAAACCCGGATCCACATATGCGCCCAATGTTCATGCGTCTCTGCGCAGAACTGTGCAAACAGGCCGGACGGCGTATCAGCGCAGGCATGCAGGGCGCCGCCGGATGGTTTGGCGTGGCGATCGTCCCGCAGCGCCAATATAAGGCGCTCGTTGACACTGCGGCGCACGCCGGCAGGAAAACCGCGCCGGCCGCGCCCAAAGAAAAAGATGCCATCGAGACGGACCAGGCCTACTACCTGCCGCCGCGCGTAGCATTTCCCGTTTTGCCCGGCATCGCCGCCGGCGCTCTTGAAGTACGTATCGTCGACGTCGGCGCACAACCTCTGTCCTATGAAGAGCATATCTATGCGCCTCTGATGCGCGAGGGCGACTGCCGCATTGTCGGCTTCGATCCGTTTGCAGATCCGGGGCTGGAACAGCCGGCGACAAAATTCCCGCTCGCCACCGCGGTGCCGGACCCGCGGGTAACTACGCTGTCCTACTTCATCGGCAACGGCGAAAAAGCCAAATTTCATCTCAACGCCTGGTCGCCGACCTCTTCGCTGTTTCCCAGCAATCTGGCGTTGATGAATGAATTTTCGGGGCTTACCGCCACCTGCAATACCGTCAGGGTCATCGACGTAGAGACGCGCAAACTCGATGACGTGAAGGAAATCGACGCCTGCGACTATTTGAAAGTTGACGTTCAAGGCGGCGATTTTGATGTCGTCGCGCATGCCGCGCGACTGCTGGAGAAAACGCTGTGCGTGCATATCGAAGCCGAATTCGCGCCGCTCTATTCCGGTCAGCCGCTGTTTTCGGATATCGACGTATGCATGCGACAGCGGGGTTTTCAACTCATTGATCTGGTGAAATTCGGCTGGAACAATTACAAGGCTCTGCCGTCGCATTCGCTGCGCTCGCGGCTGCTGTGGGCGGACGCTATTTACATGAAAGATCCCGCTGCAATCACGGCAATAGACCCGCGCCTGTTGCTGCGCACCGCCTACATCGCCCATGTGGTCTACAGAAAATATGATCTTGCGGCGCATTTGATCAGCCTGTACGACGCCAGCAGCAACAGCAATCTGCATAACGTTTACGGCTCGGCGATTGCTGCCGAACTGAACAAGGCCTGAAGACCGCACCTCACGATTTTTTCTTCGCCCGCGGATGCGCCTGGTCGTAGACCTTGGCGAGATACTGAAAATCGAGATGGGTGTAAACCTGCGTCGTTGAAATGCTGGCGTGGCCGAGCATTTCCTGCACGGCGCGCAGATCACCGCTCGACTGCAGCAAATGCGAGGCGAACGAATGGCGCAGCATATGCGGATGCAGATCGGCCGACAGGCCGAGCTTTAATGCCCACTGTTTCATTCGCGACTGTATGCTGCGCGGCGCGACGCGCTTGCCGGCCGCATTGACAAACATTGCAGTTGGATCGGTATTGGCGAACGACGCGCGCACTTTCAGCCATTCACGCAGGGCTGCCAGCGCCTGCGTGCCGACCGGCACCACGCGCGTTTTGCTGCCCTTGCCGGTAACGCGCACGATCGCGTCGCGCAAATTCACGTCGTCCGGCGCGAGTCCGGTCAGTTCGGACAGGCGCAAGCCGGAGGAATAGAACAATTCGAAAATCGCCTTGTCGCGCACCGCCATCGCATCGTCGCCGCTGATGTCCATCAGGCGCGCAGCTTCGTCCGGCGACAAGGCATGCGGCAGCGTTTTTTTCGATTTCGGCGCGCGCAACCCGGCGCAGGGGTTGCTGGTGAAACCGTGGTCGCGCGCGAGGTAGCGGAAAAAGCCGCGCCATGCCGACAACATGCGCGCCAGACTGCGGCCGTCGAGCCCGCGCGCGTGCAACTGCGCAACGTAACGCCGCATTTGATGGATCTGCAGTTTTGCCAGCGGCGCATCGCCCGCGAGATCAAGCAGCGCGCGCACATCGCGCGCATAGTTGCTGACGGTATGCGGACTCAAGCGCCGTTCGTTGGCGAGATGCGAGAGAAATTGCGCCAGCAGCTTTGCCGCGCCGGCGTCGCGGGCGGGCGGCGGTTTTGCCGGTGCCGCCGCGCGCTTCACGCTCTGTCCATCACGCCAAATAACGCAACAGCGTCGCCGCCGCGAGGTCGCCCAGACGTTTCAGGTAAAGCGTGCCCATCTCCGGATAAAAGCGCTGCGCGTCTTCGCTCGCCATCGCCAGGAGGCCTATGGTCTCGTCGTTTTTGAGCGTGACGTAGGCAAAGGAACGCAAATGCGCCGCATTTTCGCCGAACCAGTCGCCGGTATCGACCATCGCCTTCGCCGAGCAATAAGGGTTCGCCAGGCTCGCCGCAAAATCGCGCGAAGCCATGCTGACCTCGGCAAATTCCGGCGTCTGCGGATGATCCCATTGCGGCCACAGGCGGATCGCTGTGTGCGGCACGGCGAAATCCTCGCGCAGATGAAAATACAGCGTCTGGATCGCCGATTCGGCGTCGCGCGCGGCAATCATGGCCAGCGTCAGGCGATGCACTTTTTCGCCGATTGCATCGTTCTGCTCACCGAATTCAATCAACTCGCGCAGCTTGTCTTCGAGCTGTTTGCCTTTTTCGCGCAGCGTCAGTATCTGCCGTTCGCTGATCGAGACCGTGCGGCCGCCGTGCGGATGCGGCAAAGCCACCGACGACAGGAACTCGATCTGTTCTTCGAAAAATTCCGGATGCTGCTTGAGGTAGTGCACAACTGCTTCGGGTGTCATAGTGGCCGCTTTAAAGTTCGAGTTCCAGTTCGCCGTCAAATACGGTAACGGCCGGGCCGGTCATCAGCACCGGCTTGCCTTCACCCTCCCATAATATACTGAGCTTGCCGCCACGCGTAGTCACCGTTACGCGCGCATCGAGCAAACCGCGCTGAATGCCGGCCACCACCGCGGCGCAGGCGCCGGTGCCGCAGGCCAGCGTTTCGCCGGCGCCGCGCTCGAATACGCGCAGGCGGATATGCCCGCGATCGACGACCTCGACGTAACCCGCATTGACGCGGCGCGGAAAACGCACATGCCGCTCGATCAGCGCGCCCTCTTCGACTACCGGCGCCACCTCGACGTCAGCGACAAATTGCACAGCATGCGGATTGCCCATCGACAGCGCATTGATTTCAATTGAGCGGCTACCGGCATCCAGCGAATACAGTGGTGCGCGCTGCGGCGCGTCGAACGGGATACGCGCGGGTTCGAATTCGGGCGCGCCCATGTCAACCGTGACCGAGCCGTCCTGCTCCAGCCGCGGCACGATCACGCCGCCCTGCGTACCGACGCGGATTTCGGTCGCTTTGGTGAGGCCGTGTTCATGCACGTAGCGCACAAAGCAGCGCGCGCCGTTACCGCACTGTTCGACCTCGCCGCCGTCGGCGTTGAATATGCGGTAATAAAAATCGGTGCCGGCGGTGCGCGGTTTTTCGACCTGCAGTATCTGGTCACAGCCGACGCCGAAGCGGCGGTCGGCGATGCGGCGCAATTGTTCGGCGCTCAATTCAAGCGGCGCGCGCGTCGCGTCGAGCACGATAAAGTCGTTGCCAAGGCCGTGCATTTTGGTGAATTTCAGCTTCATCGTACGCATTCGTTTTTGTAATCGCGGTAAATGCAGCGATCCATCACCACAAGGATGCCGGCGGCGCGCGCGCGTTCCGCCGCCACCGCATCGATCACGCCATCCTGCAGCCACAGCGCTTTTAACCCGAGCGCAATACACTCATCGACAATGCCGCTGACGAATTCGGGCTGGCGAAACACGTTGACCAGATCGACCGGCAGCTCGATATCGGCGAGTTTTGCGTAGGCTTTGACACCAAGCACTTCTTTCGCCGCCGGATGCACCGGAATAATGTTGTAGCCGAAGCCCTGCATGGCTGCCGATACGCCGTGGCTGGGCCGCGCCGGGTTCGGCGAGAGGCCGACGACCGCAATATTTTTCACGCGTTGCAACAATGCACAACGCTGGTCGCGATTTGGATTTTCAAACATGAATGCGCATTAGTATTCCTGCAACGCCTGATCGCCCCCTCCCCCGCGCGCGGGGGAGGCACTCGCGACTCGGCGTTCGCAAAGCGATCCGGGGCGGGGGCACCGCGATCATAAATCTTTGACCATGAAGTAATCGTCCATCACGAAACCGCCGCCAATATCTTGTAAGATCGATTCGCGTACGCGGAAACCATATTTCGCATAAGCGGCGATCGCTTTGGCATTCGCCTTGTTCACCGCCAGGACCAGCACCTTGCAGCCGGCCGCCTGCGCAGCGTCGAGCGCGCGCGCAACCAGCAAGCCGCCGTAGCCGCAACGCTGATGCTGTGGGTGCACATAAAGCTTGTCGAGTTTCATTTCGCGCGCGCCGTCATCGGCGCAATAGGATGCATAGCCGACGATAACGCCGTTGACCACAATTTTGTCCCACGCCGTACCGCGCGCGAGTTGTGCGCGTATCAGTGCCGGATCGTAGCGCTGCTTCAGCATGTATTCTATCTGCGCCGCGGAAATGATGTCCGCGTAATGCGCGCGCCAGATCACGCCGGCGAGCGCGGCAATTGCTTCGGCGTCTGCCGCAAGCACCGGCGCAATTTGCGCCGCGGCGCGCACCCCGCTGCTCATGCCCTAAGGCTCATACGGATTGGCCTCGCCCTCGGGGCGGGTTTTGAAACGCTTGTGCAGCCAGTAATATTGCTCGGGCATTTCGCGCACGCGCGCTTCGATGAAGGCATTCATGCGCGTCGCATCGGCAGCGGCATCGCCGCCGGGGAAATCCGTCCACGCCGGATAAAGCGTCACCACATAACCGGCGCTGCCCGGCAACTGGCGCGTCACGCAGGGCACGATGACCGCGCCGGCGAGTTGGGCGATGCGCGACAGGCCGGTGATGGTGGCGGCCGGCTTGCCGAAAAACGGCGCGAACACCGAGTCGCGGATGCCGAGGTCCATGTCCGGCAGGTAATAATAAGGTTCGCCGTTCTTCAGCGATTTAACCATCGGACGGATGCCGTCCTGGCGCGCGTACAGCGTGGTCTGACCGAAGCGCGTACGGCCGTGTATCAATATGTCGTCGAAAACCGGATCCTTGGTGCGGCTGTAGACCGAATTCAAACGATAGTCGGCGGCGAGCCGGATACCGCCCATGTCGAGCCCGACAAAATGCGGCGCCAGCAGTATCACCGGCCGGCCGTCGAGACTGCGCCAGTTTTCCAACCCTTCGATTTTCACCAACGCCTGCACGCGCCCCTTCGAGCCCCACCACAGAATGCCGTGCTCGCAGATACTGCGCGCAAAGGCGCGAAAATGCCGCTGCGCCAGTGCCCGGCGTTCGCCATCGCCGAGCGCCGGAAAACAGAATTGCAGATTGAGCAGCACCACGCGCCGGCGCGCCGCGGCGGCGAAATAGAGCAATGTGCCGAGCACCGTTCCCAGCCGCGACAACAGCGCCAGCGGCAGAAAATGCAGCAGCCAGATACAGCCGAGACCCAGCCGCACCATCACGCCGCGCAACTCCGTATAAATCCTGACTTCAGCATGGGTTTTCGCCGCACAGACCAGCCTTTGTTATAATTCTCGCCCTTAATCACTTCCATCAAGCGGCTGCTTACCATGAGCGATTTTCTGTTTACCTCGGAATCTGTTTCCGAAGGCCATCCCGACAAAGTAGCGGATCAGATTTCGGATGCGGTTCTCGATGCTATCTTAACAAAGGACAAATACGGCCGTGTAGCCGCCGAGACCATGGTCGCCACCGGCCTCGTCGTCATGGCCGGCCAGATCACGTACGACCAGTCCAAAGGTGCAGTCAATTACGCCGATCTGGCGCGCGATACCATCAAGAAAATCGGTTACGACGACTCATCGCTCGGTTTCGATTATCGCAGTTGCGCGGTGTTGACCGCGTTCGACGCGCAATCGACCGACATCGCGCAAGGCGTCGATGAAGGCAAAGGTCTCGATCTCGATCAAGGCGCCGGCGACCAGGGCCTGATGTACGGCTTCGCCTGCGATGAAACGCCGCAACTGATGCCGCTGCCGATTTATTACTCGCACCGCCTGATGGAGCGCCATTCGGAACTGCGCAAGGACGGCCGTCTGCCGTGGCTGCGCCCGGATGCGAAATCGCAGGTCACGGTGCGCTACGTCGATGGCAAACCAACGCAGGTTGAAACGGTTGTCGTCTCGACCCAGCACCACCCGGATGTGACGCACGAGCAGATCGAACAGGCGGTAATCGAGGAAATCGTCAAACCGGTGTTTCCGCCGAAATTGCTCAGAGCCGACACCAAATTCCTGATCAATCCGACCGGCCGCTTCGTTATCGGCGGGCCGCTCGGCGACACCGGCCTCACCGGTCGCAAAATCATCGTCGACAGCTACGGCGGTTATTCGCGCCACGGCGGCGGCGCATTCTCCGGCAAGGACCCGTCGAAGGTCGACCGCTCGGCCGCCTACGCCGCGCGCCACGTCGCGAAAAACATTGTGGCCGCCGGCCTCGCCAGTAAATGCGAAGTGCAGGTCGCCTACGCGATCGGCGTGGCGCGCCCGGTCAGCGTGCTGGTCGATACCTTCGGCACCGGTAAAATCGCCGACGAGAAAATCGGCAAGCTGGTGGAAAAACACTTCGACCTGCGTCCTAAGGGCATCATTCAGGCGCTCGACCTCTTGCGTCCAATCTATTTTAAAACCGCCGCACACGGCCACTTCGGCCGCGACGAGCCGGAATTCACCTGGGAACACACGGATAAAGCCGCGGCACTCAAGGCCGACGCCGGTATCAAGTAACAAGCCGGCATTTGCCTGCCAAAAACGCCCGCATACGCGGGCGTTTTTGTTTTGGGCAGCAGTTGGGTTACAATGCGCGCCTCGCCGAGGAGCGTTGCGACGGGCTTGTAGCCAAAGCCTGCCAGGCTCGGTGGGTTCTTACCGCAACGGCGCTCACGTATTTTTTTTCTGCAACCTGGAAAGGAGAGCGTGATGAACGCCGCAACTCAAGCAAAATTTACCGACTTCAAAGTCGCCGACATGGCGCTGGCCGCATTCGGCCGGAAAGAAATCGCCATTGCCGAGACCGAAATGCCCGGTCTGATGGCCATCCGCGAGGAATTCAAGGGCAAGCAGCCGCTGAAAGGCGCGCGCATTGCCGGCTCGCTGCACATGACGATTCAAACCGCGGTGCTGATCGAAACGCTGGCCGCACTCGGCGCTGATATCCGCTGGGCCTCGTGCAATATTTTCTCGACCCAGGATCATGCCGCCGCCGCCATCGCCGCGCGCGGCATACCGGTGTTCGCCTACAAGGGCGAGACGCTCGAAGATTACTGGGACTACACGCACCGCATTCTCGAATGGTCGGACGGCGGCACACCGAACATGATCCTCGACGACGGCGGCGACGCGACCCTGCTGGTCACGCTGGGCGCACAGCACGAGAAAAATAAAACACAACCGCCCGAAGGCACCAACGAAGAAGAAGTCGTGCTGTTCGCCGCGATGCGCAAGACGCTCAAGGAAAAACCCGGTTACTACTCGAAGATTCAGGCCAACATCAAGGGCGTGACCGAAGAAACCACCACCGGTGTGCACCGCCTGTATCAAATGCAGAAGGAAGGCCGTCTGCCCTTCCCCGCGATCAACGTCAACGACTCGGTGACGAAGTCGAAGTTCGACAACCTCTACGGCTGCCGCGAATCGCTGGTCGATGCAATCAAGCGCGCCACCGACGTCATGATCGCCGGCAAAATCGCGGTGGTCTGCGGTTACGGTGACGTCGGCAAAGGCAGCGCCGAAGCGCTGCGCGCGCTATCGGCGCAGGTGTGGGTCACCGAAATCGACCCGATCTGCGCGCTGCAGGCGTCGATGGAAGGCTACCGCGTTGTCACCATGGATTACGCCGCGGACAAAGGCGATATTTACGTAACCTGCACCGGCAACCTCGGCGTGATCACGCACGAGCACATGAAGAAGATGAAGCACAACGCGATCGTCTGCAACATCGGCCATTTCGACTCGGAAATCGAAATTGCCGCATTGAAGCAGTACGAGTGGGACAACATCAAGCCGCAGGTCGACCATGTTGTGTTCCCCGACGGCAAGCGCCTGATCATACTGGCCGAAGGCCGGCTGGTGAATCTGGGTTGCGGCACGGGGCACCCATCGTTCGTGATGTCGAGCTCGTTTGCCAATCAAACGCTGGCGCAGCTCGAGCTCTACACGCAGGGTGATAAATACAAAAACGAGGTCTACACGCTGCCCAAGCATCTCGACGAAAAAGTTGCACGCCTGCATCTGAAAAAACTCGGCGTCGAACTGACCACGTTGAACGAAAAGCAGTGCGCCTATCTCAACCTGCCGGTCGAAGGCCCTTACAAGGCCGACCACTATCGGTACTAATGGGGTGACGGGCGGATGCGGGAAACTTAAAACCCGATCCGCCCTCCTATAGCCATGACGACACAGGCCACACCGCCGCGCTCATTCAGTTTCGAGTTCTTCCCGCCGAACACGCCGGAAGGCAAGGACAAGCTGCGTGCGGCCACGGCGGAACTCGCGCTGCTCAAACCGAAATTCTTTTCGGTGACCTACGGTGCGGGCGGCTCGACGCGCGAGCGTACGCTCGATACGGTGCTCGATATCCGCACGCTGGGCCATGCCGCCGCACCGCATATTTCGTGCGTGGCTTCCACGCATGAAAACATCCGCGAGTGGCTGCAGCGCTACAAGGACAACGGCATCAAACATCTGGTGGCGCTGCGTGGCGATCTGCCCTCGGGCATCGCCGCCGCCGGCGAATTTCGCTACGCCAACGAACTCGTCGAATTTATCCGCCGCGAATTCGGCGACACTTTCCACATAGAAGTTGCGGCCTATCCGGAATTTCATCCGCAGGCGAAAAGCGCGCAGGACGACCTCGTCAACTTCAAGCGCAAAGTCGATGCCGGCGCGAGTTCGGCGATTACGCAGTATTTCTACAACGCCGACGCCTACTACCGCTTCATCGACGAATGCACGGCCAAGGGCATCAGTATTCCGATCGTACCGGGCATCATGCCGATCGGGCGCTTCTCGCAACTGGCGCGCTTTTCGGATGCCTGCGGCGCGGAGATTCCACGCTGGATGCGCAAGAAATTCGAGGGCTACGGCGACGATGCCGACTCGATCCGCGCCTTCGGGCTCGACGTGGTTACCGCTTTGTGCGAAGACCTGCTGAAGAACGACGCGCCGGGGCTGCATTTCTACACGCTGAACCAGGCAGCGCTGACGACCGCAATCTGGCAACGCCTGGGCCTCTGAGATGCGGCGCGCGAGCTGGAGCGGCGCCGTCATCGCCGAAAGCGACCGCTGCGTGGTGGTCGAAGGCAATCAATACTTCCCCGCCGACAGCGTGAATCGCGCACTGCTGCACGACAGCACGACACACACCATCTGCGGCTGGAAGGGCACCGCCAGTTACTTCGACGTGGTAGTCGACAGCCAGACCAACAAGGACGCCGCCTGGTACTACCCCGAGCCCAAGGCCGCAGCGGACAACATCAAGGGCTATATCGCCTTCTGGAAAGGCGTGAAAGTCGAATAGCGGCTGAACAAACCCGCCCTCGCGGGAGCGCTTCGCACCTTGTGCGGCGCCGTGATAAAGTTCCCCCCATAAAAACAAGTGGTAAATGACGCCACCACGGTGTCATAAAGGGGGATCCATGCAAACCAGCGAAAGTGCCGGCATTCGATTGCCCAGCCTCGGCGATGCACAGTTGCGCGCCCTCTCCGAACATGCCGCGACCAAGTCCTTCCCGAAAAACACGGTGATCGTCAACGAGGGGGACGAGACCGACTCCCTTTACGTGATCCTGAGCGGCCGCGTCAAAGTCTACGTCAGCGACGACGCCGGCAAGGAGATCGTGCTAACTACGCAGGAGACCGGCGAATATTTCGGCGAAATGGTGCTCGACGAAGGCCCGCGCTCGGCCACCGTGATGACGCTCGAACCTTCGCGGTTCGCGATCGTGCCGAAGAGCGAGTTCAAGGCCTTCCTGCTCGCCAATCCACGGTTCTCGATCCACCTGATCGAAAAGCTGATCTTCCGCGTGCGCGCGCTGACCGAAAACGTCAAGAGCCTTGCGCTGATGGACGTCTACGGACGCGTCGCGCGCCTGCTGCTCGAACTCGCGCAGGAGCGCGACGGCACGCTGGTGGTCGAGGAGAGACTTACCCAGCAAGACATCGCCGACCGCGTCGGCGCCTCGCGTGAGATGATCAGCAAGATTCTCAAGGACCTCGGCGAGGGCGGCTACATCAGCGTCGCCCAGAAACGCATCACGATCAACCGCACGCCGCCGCGTCACTGGTAGCGGACAACGCTTCTGCGGTAGCCGGCGCCCGGAATGTGAATACTTCACAAAATCCGGGTGTAAAAATTAACTGCCGACGGACCGGCTGCGCGCCTAGACTGGGCATCGTTCGACATGGGGAGGAAGACCGGGTGACCACGCGACGCGAAATGCTGATCACGCTCGGCGCAAGCGCCCTCGCGCCAGCCGCCTTCGCGCAAGCGCAAGGCCAGCGGCGCATCGGCCTGCTCGAGACCACCGCGCTTGCCGACAATGCCGCCAATGTCGAGGCCTTCCGCCTCGGCATGCGCGAATTCGGTTACGTCGAGAACAAGCACTACGTCGTCGAATACCGCTCAGCCGACGGCCGCGCCGAGCGCTTTCCGCAGCTTGCCGCCGAACTCGTCGGCCTGAAAATCGATGTCATCGTTGCGCGCGGCACGCCGGCGACGCGCGCCGCCAACGAGGCCTCCGCCACCATTCCGGTCGTCACCACGGCGGTCGGCGACCCCTACGTGCTGGTCAAAAATCTTGCGCGGCCGGGCGGCAAAATCACCGGGCTCACCTCGATCACGTCCGAGCTGCAGGCGAAGCGCGTGGAAATCCTGAAGGAACTGGTGCCGAAGATGTCGCGCATGGCCATCTTGCTCAATCTCAGCAACCCCGCGCAGCCGCAGGAGTGGAAAGAAATGGAGAGCGCCGCGCGGTCGCTCGGCATCCAGCCGCGGCTGCTCGACATCCGCAAGGCGGAGGACATTGCGCCTGCGTTTGAGGCCGCCCGGCGCGATCGCGTGAATGCGCTCGCCGTGGGGCAGGACACGCTGATGCAGGTGAACGGCGGCGCCATCGCGGCGCTGGCGCAAAAACACCGGCTGCCAACCATCTATTCGTCGAGGGAATACGTCGAAGCCGGCGGCCTCATCAGTTACGGCGTGAACTACCCGGACCTGTATCGGCGCGCCGCCAGCCATGTTGACAAGATTTTCAAGGGCGTGAAACCCGGCGACATTCCGATCGAGCGGCCGACCCGGTTCGAACTCTGGCTCAACACGAAGGCTGCGCGCGCGCTGGGTGTCAAGATTCCACAGTCGGTATTGCTGCGCGCCGACAAAGCGATCGAATGACGACGCGGCGCGAGATCCTGTTTGCGATCGGCGCCGGCGCGCTCGCGCCGCGGGCGGCGTTCGCGCAGCAAGGCAAAGTTTGGCGGATTGGCTTTCTCGCGGACAACGATCGCGACGTCCTCGCGCCGCGGGTCGAAGCGTTCAAGGCGGGTATGCTCGCATTGGGGCGCAAGGAAGGGATCGATCGATTACACGAGCGATCTGCTGAATGCCGAAGGCGATGCGACACAATTGCAGTCGATGGCGGCTGATCTCGTGACGCGCAAAGTGGATGTGATCGTGGCGCTAAGCACGCCGACGGCAATGGCAGCCTACAAAGCGACGCGCGACATCCCAATCGTCACTACGACGATCGGTGATCCCATTGCTCTTGGTCTCGCGAATTCGCTCGCTCGGCCGGGAAAGAATGTCACCGGCCTTACCAATCTCGGCACCGAGGTGAATACGAAGCGGCTCGATTTGCTCCGCCAGCTCGTGCCAAACATTCGTCGCGTCGGTTTGCTTTACGATCCCGCCAACGAAAGCAATCAGGTGACGCTGCGGCAATTCGAGTCAGAATGTCGCAAACTTCGCATGCAACCTGTTGGCGCCCCGGCAAGCGGCGTCGAGCAGGTGCAGGCGGCGCTCAAGGGACTAAGCGAGAAAAAAGTGCAGGGATTTCTGGTGCTGTCCAATCGCACGAGCAATTCCGCGATCGGAAATATTGTGGACTTCGCGAAGCGACAAAGACTGCCGGCGGGTTACGGCAACAGCCCTTACGTTGAAGCGGGAGGACTGTATTCCTATTCATCCGACTTTATCGACCTCAACCGCCGCGCCGCCGCCTACGCCGACAAAATATTCAAGGGTGCCAAACCCGGCGACCTGCCGATCGAGCAGCCGACGAAGTTCGACCTGGTGCTCAACCTGAAAACCGCCCGCGCGCTCGGCCTCAAGGTGCCGAACTCTATCCTCGTGCAGGCGACGAAGGTGATTGAATGACCCGCCGCCGCAACTTCGTGCCCCCCGCCCTCGCCCTCCCCCGCACGCGGGCGAGGTTTGGTGGGACACGCTAGCAGTAGGATCAGATGACATTCCACCGCAGACGCTTCATCACCGGTCTTTGCGCAGGGGTGTTCGCACCGCGCATCGCGCTTGCGCAAACCGCCTCAATCCCGAAGGTGGGCGTGTTTCAGACCGGCAACCCCGCGTTCGACCAGGCCTTCGTCGAGGGGATGGCCGAGCAAGGCTTGGTTGATGGCCGGAACGTCCAGTTCATCCACATGCGGGGCAGCGTCGAGCAGTTACCCGCGCTCGCGGAAGAGCTCGTGCGCGCGAACGTCAACGTGATCTTCGCCCCGACGCCACCAATGGTGCAGGCGGTACGCAAAGCCACCGTCACCATCCCGACCGTCGTCGCGGTAGTCGGCGACCCGGTCGCAACCGGGCTCGCGGCAAGCCTTGCACACCCCGGCGGCCACGTGACCGGCCTCACCGCACTTGGCTCGTCGCTCGGCGCCAAGCGGCTCGAGATCCTGAAGGAAATCACGCCGCACATGCGACGCGTGGCCATCATCATAAATCCCGACCTGCCCGACAAAGCGGTCGAGTGGAAGAACATGGCGGAGCCCGCGCAGAAGCTGAAGGTCAGCCTGCTGCCGGTCGAGGCGCGCACGGCGGGCGACCTCGACGGCGCGTTTGCGAGCGTGCAGCGCCAGCGCGCGGACGCCTTTATCGGTCTGCCCGAACCCATGCTGTTCGCCAACCGCGGGCGCGTGATCGAATTCGCCGCACGCGCACGGCTAGCCACCATTTTCGCGTGGACGGAGGCAGTGGACGATGGCGGGCTTATTGCATACGGCGCCAACATCGCCTACCTCTACCGCAGGGCGGCGACCCATGTCGCGAAAATCCTGAGGGGCGCGAAACCGGCCGATCTACCAATCGAGCAACCTTTGCGCTTTGATTTTGCGGTCAACCTCAAGACCGCCCGCGCGCTTGGCATCAAAATGCCACAATCGATACTCGTGCGAGCGACGAAGGTGATCGAGTGACCACGCGCCGCGAACTCCTTTGGTGGCTGGTCGCCGGTGCGTTGGCGCCGCGTTGTGTAATGGCGCAGGCACAGAAGGTCTGGCACATCGGCGTGCTCTCGCCCGAATCCGCACCAGTCGGGGCGGATCGCGGCGTCTATAGACACTTGCTTGATGGTCTACGTGATCTCGGTTACGTCGAGGGCAAGAACATTGCCATTGAATGGCGCTACGCCGACGAAAAATTCGAACGCCTGCCGGCGCTTGCCGCGGACCTGGCGCAACTGAAGGTCGACGTAATTGTAACAACCCAGGCAACGAGTATTCGCGCCGCTCAAAGCGCAACCAGGACAATCCCGATCGTCTTCCTCTCCACCGGCGATCCGGTTGCCAATGGTTTCGCAACCAGCCTCGCCCATCCGGGCGGCAATATCACCGGCATGTCGAACCAATCCGGCGACCTTGATGTCAAGCGCCTGGAATTGTTAATGAGTGCCGCGCCGAAAGTGAAACGCCTCGCCGAGATCGTCAATCCCGCCAATCCGAGCACGATGAAAAGGATTGCGAGCCTGCAGGCAATCGTGCAGAAAGCCGGCAAGGAATTTCTCGCCGTGCAAGCACGCACCGAAAATGAATTCGCCGCCGCCTTTGCCACGATGACTCGCGAGCGGGTCGGGGCATTGCTCGTGTCGAATGACGTGCTTTTTATTGTGCATGCGCCGCGCATCGTCGCCCTTGCCCTGCAGCACAAACTGCCATCGATCGCCGGTGTGAGGGAAAGCACGGAGGCCGGCGCATTGATGAGCTATGGCGTGGACCGCACCGACCAATACCGTCGCACCGCAAAATACGTGGACAAGATCCTCAAGGGTGCAAAGGCCGGCGATCTCCCTATCGAGCAACCGACGAAGTTCGAGCTTGTGCTCAACATGAAAACCGCCCGCACGCTCGGCCTCAAGGTGCCGAACTCGATCCTCGTGCAGGCGACGAAGGTGATCGAATGACCACACGCCGCGATATCCTGTGTGCGCTCGGTGCAGCGGCGTTTGCACAACGTCTGGCATTCGCGCAACAGGCCGGCCGCACATACCGCATCGGCGTGCTGGGCGCAGGCTCGCCGGCAGGCTGGGCGAAAATGGTCGGCGCCTTGCGCGAGGGACTCAATGCGCTGGGCTATGTCGAGGGCAAGAACCTCGCCATCGACTACCGCTGGGCCGAAGGCCGCTACGACGACCTGCCGAAACTGGCCGGCGAACTCATTGCGGCCGGGGCGGCCTTGATCGTGACGCACGCCACGCCCGGCGCACGCGGCGCCATGCAGGCCACGTCGAGCGTGCCGATCGTCGTAGCCTCGATCGGCGATGCGGTGACCGCGGGCATCGTCACCAACCTCGCGCATCCGGGCGGCAACGTGACCGGGCTGTCATTTTTTGTGGAGGAGATCGCCACCAAGCGCATTGAATTGCTGACCGAAATATTGCCGCGTACTTCGTCGATCAATCTGATATATCAGCAATACATGTCCGCAGTGCCGGGTCGCTTCGACAATGCTGCGCGCGCTAAAAAAGTGACTATTCATCGCGTCTTTGTAAATACGCCGGCCGAAATACAAACTGCAATCGTCAACATCGCGCAGAAACGCAGCGGGCCGATTCTAATAATCGAAACACCCATTCTGATCGCCAACGCCAAAGCCGTCGGCGAGAGTCTGGCGAAATACAAGATACCCGCCATCGGCTTCAAGGAAATTGCCGAAGCCGGCGGCCTGATGTCCTACGGCGCCGACCTCGCCGACATGTGGCACCGCGCGGCAACCTATGTCGACAAGATTTTGAAGGGGGCCAACCCCGGCAGCATCCCGATCGAGCAGGCGGCGAAGTTCGAGCTCGTCATCAACCTGAAAACCGCGCGTGCGCTGGGCATCAAGGTGCCGCCGTCGATTCTGCTGCGTGCGGACAGGGTGATCGAATGATCAGCCGACGCCAATTACTCTGTGCACTGGCCGCAGGCGCGGCGATGCCTTGCACGACATTGGCCCAGCAACCCGGCAAGGTTTGGAAAATCGGATACCTCATTCTGCGTCAGCTGGACTCCGACGGTTCCGACTATGAATACGGCCCGTTCAAGAACCGCATCCGGGAATTGGGTTACATCGAAGGCAAACACTTTGTCATTGATTTGAAATCGGCCGAAGGAAATGCGGCCCGTATACCGGCTCTCGTCGCCGACTTGGTGCGCGCCAAAGTGGATGTCATCGTTTCTGCGGGCACTATTGCTTCCTTGGCCGCACAAAAAGCGACTGCCGAGATTCCGATCGTTGTGGTGGGCGCAGGCGATCTCGTTCAAAACGGGCTGGTCAAGAATCTCGCGCGCCCGGGTGGAAATATCACGGGTATTTCACTTATGACGCCGGACTTTGCGCCGAAGTTGATGAATTTTGCGCATGATATTTTGCCCGCGGCCAGTCGCATTGCGGTTCTGATGAATCCGCAGAATCCGGGCCATGCGCTGTCACTGCGGGGCATCCGGAAAGCGGCAGAAAATTTCAGGATCGATGTATTGCCTGCCGAGGCAAAGTCATCCCGGGAAATTGTCGATTCGTTCGAACTGATTGAGCGACAAAAAGCGGGCGCAGTCATCGTTCTGCGGGAACCGTTCTTTCAGCAACAAAGACGGCAGATCGTGGAACTGGCTTTGAAACACCGGCTATTGTCGATCGGCACTTATGTGGATTTCGCTGAAATTGGCGGAGTCATCGGCTATGGTCAGGCGCTCGCGGACGGACCTATGCGGGCCGCAAGTTACGTGGACAAGATCATCAAAGGGGCCAAACCGACGGATTTGCCGGTTGAGCAGCCCACCCGATGGGATTTGGCCGTAAACCTGAAGACAGCTCGCTTGCTGGGTGTAACTATTCCGCCAGTGATACTGGTGCAGGCGACCAAGGTGATCGAATGAGCAGACGTCGATTCCTGTTCGCCGCTTTCGGATGTGCGTTCGCAGCGCCCTTCCGCTCGCTCGCGCAGCAGCAAGGAAGAATCCGGCGCGTCGGGTTTCTAGCTTTCAGCGGCCGCCCTGATTCTCTGCAGACGCACTTCTACGGCGCGTTTCCGCAGCGATTGCGCGAGCTGGGCTACGTGGAAGGAAGGAATCTTGTGATCGAATGGCGCTTCGCGGACGGCAATGCCGAGCGCCTCCCGTCTCTGGCTGAAGAGCTGGTGCGGCTTGGCGTCGAAGCGATAGTGGCGGGCAGCACGCCCGCCACCAGCGCCGCTCAGAAAGCCACCGCCACGATACCCATCATCATGGCAAGCGCGACCGACCCGGTGGGCAGTGGTTTCATCGCGAGCCTCGCACGGCCAGGCGGTAACATCACCGGGCTCTCTAATTTAGCTGGTGACACCACCCCGAAGCACTTGGAGATGTTGCTCGGCATAGCGCCCAAGGGGGCGCGCGTGGCTGTCCTGTTGAATCCGTCTAACGTGGTTCATCCCTCGATCCTGACGGGCCTCCGGAACGCAGCGCAGAAAGTGAAAGCGAAAGTGGTGCCGGTAGAAGCCCGGACTGAGCCGCAGATTGAAACCGCATTTTCTACGATGTCGCGGGAAAAGGTCGGGGCCGTGATCGTGGTGCGTGATGGATTCTTCAACCGGCAAGTGCGCCAGATCGCGGCGCTGGCGATCAAGAATCGACTGCCCTCGATCGCGGGCATCCGGGAATACGTGGAAGCCGGTGGCCTCATGAGCTATGGGCCGAATCTGGCGGACCAGTTCGCGCACGCCGCCGTATATGTAGACAAGATCCTGAATGGCGCGAAACCCAGCGACTTGCCGGTCGAGCAGCCGACCACGTTCGAGTTCGTCGTCAACCTGAAAACCGCCCGCGCACTCGGCATCAAGATACCGGCGTCGATCATGGTGCAGGCGACGAAGGTGATCGAATGATCGCACGCCGGTCAGCGGGCGTGGCGTGCGAGATACCGTCTCGCGGTGAGAATTGGTATGCCTTCGAATGTTTCGAGAACGGTAAGGTCGACATCGCCGGAAATGATGCAATCGGCCCTGCCAGCGTACGCAGCGTCGAGGAATTTATTGTCTTTAGGGTCGCGACAGACGAGAAATGTGCGGCGTGGTGCAACCATTTCGCTGTCGCGAACCACTATCGTCGCGACCCGTTCGCGGGCCGCGGGGGCGACGTAGCGGTCGAATTTCCGGCGCGCAATGACGGCAAGCAGTTCATCGCGCGTTGCCGCCGAAAATATCAGGGTCGCACATTCAGCCACACGGGCGAGCAGGCGCCCCGGTATCTAATCAGGAAGGAGAATGCCGCTGACGATGGTATTGGTATCGACAACGATGCGCTCAACGGCTGGCATCGATCATGCGTTTGACTTTGGCAAGCGATAGCCCCTTGCGGCGCGCCTGGCTGCGGGCCACCGCGGCCGTCGCCGCGCAAAACTCCGCGGCAAACGCGGCGCGTGATGCGGGCTTCATGAATCGACCAATCTCGATTGCCACGCGCATGCGCACAATACGTTTCTGCTCTTCGCTGAGCGTGGCGAATCGTTCCGCGGTATCGGAACTCACCGGAATTGCGGGGCGTTCAATGGTCTTCATGCGAGCAGTATACAGATTTTCGCCGGATCGTATCCCGGCGATTTATCCGCGCAACAACTACGCAGAAGAAGGCGGCCTGATTTCCTACGCGCCGGATTACATCGACATGTTTCGCCGCACCGCCGCTTACGCCGACAAGATTTTCAAAGGTGCCAAGCCCGGTGACTTGCCGATCGAGCAGCCGACGAAGTTCGAACTTGTGTTCAACATGAAAACTGCACGCGCGCTCGGCCTCAAAGTGCCGAATTCAGTACTCGTGCAGGCGACGAAGGTGATCGAATGACGACGCGGCGAGAAATCCTGTTGGCGATCGGCGCCGGCGCGCTGGCGCCGCAATGCGCGTTCGCGCAGGCGGCGCCCAGGCGCATTGCCTATTTGCAGGAATACGACGGACCGCGATCCGGTCGCTACATCGCGGCCTTCAAATCCGGCATGCGCGAACTGGGGTATGTTGACGGCAAAGACTTCGTGGTGGAGATGCACGCCGCGAATACCGCGCCAACCCAGTTGCCGGAATTGGCTGGCAAGCTAGTCGCGGCAAAGTATGACATTCTTTTATCGAGCGGCACGCCCTCCGCGCTCGCATTGCAAAAAGCCACGCGCGAAATCCCGATTCTGATTACATCGGCGGGCGATCCGGTTGCCACCGGCATGGCGGCAGCGCTCAATCGTCCGGGAGGCAACATTACCGGTCTGACCGGGCAGGCGACTGATCTCACCACCAAGCGTCTCGATCTGTTGCGACAGATACTGCCCGGATTGCGCCGTGTTGGATATTTGCACAACCCCGGCAACGCCAGAGACATTGCAGGTCTCAAACAGTTCGAATCCGACTGCAGAAAGATCGGTGTGCAACCGATTCTCGCGGCGCTCACCAAACGCGAGGATGTTTCAGTGGTGTTCGATGCCATGAAAAAAAGCATGGTGCAGGCAACCGTGGTCACGGGCGCGGCGACCAACTATATCTGGGTGCGCGAAATCGTCGATCAGGCCTTGCACACGAAAATTCCGGCGATTCACAGCCGCTCGGACGGGCCTGATGCGGGCGGGCTTTTTTCCTACGGCACCGATGCCGAAGACCTCTACCGTCGCGCTGCTGCCTACGCAGTCAAGATATTCAAAGGTGAGAAACCGGGCAATATCCCGATCGAACAGCCGACCAAATTCGATTTCGTGATCAACATGAAAACTGCCCGCGCGCTCGGGCTCAAGGTGCCGAACTCGGTCCTTGTGCAGGCGACGAAGGTGATCGAATGACTACGCGACGCAATATTCTCGGTGCCCTCGCCTCCTTTCCATTCGCGTCGCGCTACGCGCTGGCGCAGGCAAAGCCGCCGCTGGTCATAGGCTATCTTGACCCCCAATACCGCGAGCAAAGCGTCGCCCGACTCGGCGCTTTCAAGGAAGGCATGGCGGCGCTCGGATGGAAGGAAGGCATCGATTATGTGCTCGAGGAGCGGTGGTCCCAGGGCAATATCGATCGCCTGCCCGCGCTCGCGGCGGAAATTGCGGCGAAGAAGCCGGTAGTTATTGTCGCCAATACGTCACCGGCCGCGCAAGCGGCTCACGAAGCCGCGCCAATGACGCCGGTGGTAATGCCAAACGGAGATCCCCAATCATCCGGTCTGGTGGCGAATCTCGCGCGGCCCGGCGGGATGATCACGGGCATGACGAATATCAATACCGAAATCACGTCGAAGCTGATCGAGTTGATGCACGACATTGCGCCGCGCCTGCATCACGTGGGCTGCCTCGGGGATGGTGGTAGCACTTCAGTGTCCGCACTGTTGCAGGCGCGAAGCGCGGCGGCGCGCTTCCGGATAAAAGTAAGTTCTGCGGACGCGAAGACGCCAGGCGAAATCGAGCCAACGCTGACCCGACTTGCCAAGGCCGGGGTGGATTCGTTGGTAGTCTTATCGAGTCCGTGGTTGCAGGGGGAGCGGCGTCGCATATTGAAATTCCCTCAGGCGCAGCGCTGGGCAGTTTTCGCCAGCCAGCCTGAGTTCGCCGATGCAGGCGCATTGCTGACGTATGGCGCGGACCGGGTTGCCATGTACCGCCGCGCGGCCGCGTACGTCGACAAGATTCTCAAGGGCACAAAACCCGGCGACCTGCCGATCGAACAGCCGACGACGTTCGAACTCGCCGTGAACATGAAGACTGCCAAAGCTCTCGGCATCAAGATTCCCAATTCGATACTCGTGCAGGCAACGAAGGTGATCGAGTGAACAACCGCCGCAAACTTGTCGTAGCGCTGGGCGCGAGCGCGCTCACCGCACCGCTCTACTCCTTTGCTCAGCAGCAAGGCAAAGTATGGCGCATCGGCGTCCTTTCGCCTTTCCGGTCTGACAACGATCAGCGGTTCGACGCTTTCAAGCAGCAACTCCGCGATCTCGGCTACGTGGAAGGCAAGACCGTTACCTTCGAGTATCTATCGGCGAACGGGAAGTATGACGAGCTTCCCGCTCTCGCTGCCGAACTGGTTCGGCGCAAGGTAGACATCATTCTGTCGAATACGGGTACCCCCGCGGCGATCGCTGTCAAAAACGCGACGCGGACGATTCCCGTTGTCTTCATGGGCGTAGCAGACCCGGTGGGTCAAGGTGTCGTGGCCGGCCTCGCTCGGCCAGGCGGCAATATCACGGGCATTACCAATCAGAACCGTGAAACGGCAGGCAGGTCACTTGCACTGCTCAAGGAACTTGTTCCGTCCGCCAAACGTGTCGCTATCCTGTCTAACCCGGCCAATTCAGCGCTTCCGCCTATTCTCAGCGAAATGCAGGCTGCGGCGAAGACACTGCATCTGGAAATTGCCGTCGTCAATGTAAAGGCGCCTGCTGAACTCGAAGGCGCGTTCGCCCAAATCCTCCGCGATCGACCAGCCGGGTTAGTCATTCTCTCCGATGCCATGCTCAATAGCGAGGCCGCACGAATTACGACACTGGCTGCGAAGCACAAGCTGCCCACGATGGGCGGGAACGGCGCCATTCCCGAAAGCGGGGGGCTGATGAGCTATGGGGCGAACATACTGGACTATGTGCGTCGCGCTGCCATCCTGGTGGACAAAATTCTCAAGGGCGCGAAGCCCGCCGACCTGCCGGTCGAGCAGCCGACCACATTCGAACTGGTGATCAACATGAGAACCGAGAAGACCCTCGGTCTGAAGGTTCCCAACTCGATTCTGGTGCAAGCGACGAAGGTGATCGAGTGAAACGCAGACAACTTCTCATCGCACTTGGCGCCGCTCTAATTGCGTCGCGCACAGCGTTTGCGCAATCGAAACAGCCGATGATGATCGGGTATCTCACCGTCCTGTCGCGCGAAGCATCGAGCCACTACGTCACTGCAATAAAGGAAGGGCTTGCCGTGCTCGGATGGAGCGAGAATCAGAATTACGTATTCGAAGCCCGCTGGGCGGACGGCTATTACGATCGATTGCCGTTATTGGCAGCGGAGCTCGCCGCAAAAAAGCCGGCAATCATAATCGCGGGACCGTCACCAGCGATTGTCGCCATGGCGAAGGCTGCGCCGGAAACTCCAATTGTTGTCGCCTCGGGCGACCCGCTTGCCGCAGGGTTGGTCTCGAATCTCGCGCGGCCTGGCGGCATGATCACGGGTGTTACAAACATCGTTACGCAGGTCAATGTAAAACTTGCTGAGTTATTGAACGACGCTATACCAAAGCTGCGGCGTATCGGGTTTCTCGTTGACGCTAATAACCTGAATCGCGTAGCGATGACGGAAGCGGCACGTCGGGCTGTCATGCAACACTCAATCGACGGACGTTTCACCGAGGTGGAAGGTCCGGAACGAATCGAACCTGCCATCGCGCGACTGGCGAAGGAAGGTGCGCAGGCACTCGTCATAATGAGTGGTCCGCTGTTTTTGTCCGAGCGGCACCGCATCATCAAACTCGCAGCGGACCACCGCTGGCCATCCATAGGCGGGCAAAGCGAATACGCAGAAGCTGGCGCATTGCTCTCTTATGGCGCCGACCGCATGGCGCTCTATCGCCGTACCGTCTATTACGTGGACAAGATTCTCAAGGGCACGAAACCCGGCGACATCCCCATCGAGCAGCCGACCAAATTCGAGTTGGTTGTAAACATGAGGACCGCCAAAGCACTCGGGCTCAAGATGCCACACCATACTTGTGCAGGCGACCAGGGTGATCGAGTAATGCGCAAGATCGGACAGCGAGTTGCCGGCTTGCGCCGTCGGGGTGGAACGGACGCAACGTACCGTTCAACGCGGCGCGCGTTGCTCATTGCTCTTGGCGCGGGAGCAATCACGGCGCCGTTCTCCTCTTTCGCGCAACCGGCCACGAAGGTTTATCGAATTGGCATTCTGAGTTCTGAACATGCTGCCGGTTACGCGACCCGGCTGGAAGCCCTGCGCGCCGGCCTGCGAGATCTCGGCTATGTCGAAGGCAGGAACATCACCTTTGAATTCCGGTGGGCGGACGGAAAATACGAACGACTCCCTGAATTGGCAGCGGAACTGGTACGTCTAAAACCCGACGTGCTCGTGACCTTCGCCAATCAGGCTGCCCAGGCAGCCAAACGCGCAAGCACGACGATCCCCATTGTCATTCCGAGTACCGGCGATGCAGTCGACACGGGGCTTATCACCAGTCTCGCGCGACCCGGCGGAAACATTACCGGCTCGACCCACTTTGGCCGGGAACTCATCGCGAAACGGCTGGAGTTGCTCAAGGAAGCGGCGCCGCGCATCGCGCGGGTAGCCTGCCTCGTAAATCCGACGGAGAAATCAAGCGAACCGACCTTGCGGGCATTGGAGGTTGCGGCCAAATCATTAAAGCTGGAAGTGCAATCATTTGCAATTAGCAAACACAACGAGTTCGAAAGCGCGTTTGCGACAATGGCTAAACGGCGCGTTGACGCGATTGTCCTTAACGAGCAGCCGATTTTCATAGTCAACGCCAAAACGATCATGAATCTTGCGGCAAAACAGCGGCTGCCTTCGAGCGGGTTCACTGAGATTGCGGATGCCGGCGGCCTGATCGGTTACGGGGTGAATTTTCCAGACCTTTATCGCCGTGCAGCTTACTTCGTGGACAGAATCCTGAAGGGTGCAAATCCCGGCGATCTTCCCGTCGAGCAGCCGTCGCGCTTTGATTTTGCGGTCAACCTCAAGACCGCGCGCGCGCTCGGCATCAAGGTACCGAACTCGATACTCGTGCGAGCGACGAAGGTGATCGAGTGACGACGCGACGGGAACTGCTGATAGCGTTGGGCGCGGTTGCGCTCGTCTCTCCTCTCTCGTCTCTCGCCCAGCCCGAAACTAAAGTCTGGCGCATCGGATTCCTGTCACAGAACAGTCGTCCTCCATCACTGTCCGACGCCTACGCTTACGATGCATTCCTGCGCGCGATGCGCGAACTTGGCTACGTCGAAGGGAAGAACTTGGTTATCGAGTGGCGATTTGCCGAGAACCGGGCAGAGATGCTTCCAAGCTTGGCGGCGGAACTGGTGCAACTTAACGTAAATGTCATCGTAACATCAGGAATGCTAGCCCCCCTAGCGCTGCAAAAAGCAACCGCGACGATTCCCATCGTCATGACAAGCAACAGCGATCCGGTCGGCCGTGGCTTGATCAAAAGCCTGGCGCGACCAGGCGGCAATATCACCGGGCTTACTAACATCACTGGCGACCTTGGTCCCAAGCGCCTTCAACTGCTGCTCGACATGGCGCCCAAGCTGTCACGAGTCGCTGTCTTGCTGAATCCTACCAGCCCTGCCAGTTTTCAAGGGCTGCAGAGCATCCAGTACGGAGGACAAAAACGCCGAGTAGATATCCTGAGTGCGGAAGCCAGCACCCCTCAGGAAATAGATAGCGGATTCACCCTTATACGTCAGCAGAATGCCGATGCGCTGATCGTATTGCTTGATCCGCTGTTCCAGCAACAAAGCAACCGGATTGCGGAATTGTCCACGAAATATCGGCTGCCCACCATGACCGCCGATCGAATATATACAGAGGCAGGCTGTCTTATGAGCTACGGGAGTAATCGAGCTGACGATTGGCGCCGCGCCGCTACGTATGTGGACAAAATCTTGAAAGACGCGAAGCCGGCCGAACTTCCCGTCGAACAGCCTACGATTTTCGAATTGATAATTAACGGCAAGACCGCCAAAGCATTGGGTCTCAAGATTCCGCAGTCATTGTTGATCAGCGCCGACAAGGTGATCGAGTGACCTTACTGCAGCTTTTCCTGAAGCCAGACTTTGATCAGCGACTGGTATGGCACATCGCGGGAGTTCGCTGCCGCCTTGATACCTTCGAGCAGATGCGCCGGCAGGCGCAGCGAAATGGTCTGGGTCGAAGGTTTCAAATTGGGAAGCACCGCGCGCACCGACTTGGCGGCGTCGAAATACTCAGTCGTATCGTGTGTTTGCCAGAACTTGCGTTCCGCGGCTTCGGACTTGAACGCCGGCGCCCGCTTAAGCTTCTTGCTCATAAACTGTCCTTTCCTTCCGATGCATGTCCCGCGCCGAGATCACGCGCAACCGCGTGCCGCCGGCTCGCAACGTAAAAATGACTACCAGCCGCCGCCCCAGCAGCGTTTGCCCGAGCGCCCGAAAGCGTGGCTCTATTGTCGAATGCCGCTCGTCAGGCGTGATAACGAGAGGCACGACAAAGAACATCTGCTCTGCCTCCAGAATCGTAACGCCGTGCTTTTCATTCTTGAGCGTATTGCCGCGATCCCAATCGAAGCCGGATATACGCGCAAAATCAATCATGTTTGTATATTACCATAATATACATCATAAAATTTTCCAATGAATATCCGCCGCAAGATTATTGTTGCGCTTGGCGCGAGTGTGCTCACCGCACCGCTTCCCTGCTTCGCTCAACCGCAAGGCAAAGTCTGGCGCGTGGGGTTCCTCTCAACACGGCACGTGGATTTTGTGGATACAGACAGTTATTACGGGCCGTTTCGACAGGGCATGCGCGAACTTGGCTACGTTGAGGGTAAGAACCTGATGATTGAATGGCGCTCCGCCGAAGGCAACGAAGAGCGCCTGCCGGGTCTTGCGTCCGAGTTGGTAAATCTTAAAGTGGACGTCATCGTGGCTACTAACACGTCTGCCGCAAGCGCAGCGCAAAAAGCAACCACCACACTCCCGATCGTCATGGGAAACATCAGTGATCCGGTCGGTAGCGGCTTTGTAAGGAGCCTCGCGCGGCCTGCCGGCAACATGACCGGCTTGTCGTCCATGTCAACAAATGTGAGTCCGAAGCAGCTTGAGATGCTACTGACCATGGTGCCCAAACTGTCACGCCTGGCTGTCCTGGTAAATCCAACCAACATATCCAGCCTTCCGCGGCTGGAGATCATCCAGGCAGAGGCACAGAAGCGGGGCGTGAAGATCCTGCGCATGGATGCGCGCACACCTCAGGAAATCGACGACGCGTTTTCCTCGATGAGCAAGCAGCGCGCCGGCGCGATAATCGTGCTGCTGAATTCATTGTTCAATCAACAAAAGAACCAGATTGCGGAATTAACCACGAAACATCGGCTGCCATGCATGGCCGGAGATCGAATATATCCGGAGGCCGGCGTTCTGATGAGTTACGGGACGAGCATGGCTGGTCAGTTTCGGCGCGCTACCTTCTACGTGGACAAGATACTCAAAGGCGCCAAGCCTGCTGACCTGCCAATCGAGCAGCCCACGATTTTTGAGTTGATCATCAACGGCAAAACCGCCAAAGCACTGGGCCTCAAAATTCCGCAGTCGCTGCTAATCACCGCCGAAATGGTGATCGAATGATCTCGCGCCGCCGTTTCGTCGCCGTCTGCGCCGCACTTGCGTGGCCCGCACATGCGCAGGAACAGAAAACGACGCGCATCGGATTCCTCGGACCGACGACGCCGTCCGCCATCGCGAGCCGGCTCGACGCCTTCCGTTCCGGGATGGCGGAGCACGGTTACGTAGAAGGCCGCAATCTGGTGATCGAGTTCCGCTGGGCCGAGGGCAACTACGACCGCCTGCCGGAATTGGCTGCCGAACTGGTCCACCTAAAAGTGGACTTGATCGTGACCCACTCGGCGCCGGGAGCACGCGCGGCCAAGCAGGCCACCACGACAATCCCCATCGTCTTTGCGCCGGTCGGCGACCCCGTGCTCGCCGGACTGATGACAAACCTCGCGCGGCCGGGCGGCAACATCACCGGAATGTCCTTTTTCACTCCGGAACTCAATGCCAAACGGCTGGAGTTGCTGAGGGAAACTGTTCCACGTATTCGCCGTGTCGCTATTCTATTTAATTCGAATAATTTCTCAACACCATTACCCGCGATAAGAGTTGCAGCCGCATCGTTGAAGGTCGAGTTGCAGGAGTTCGGGGTTCGCAATCCGGGCGAATTCGAAAACGCCTTTGCAACGATGCGTAAACGCCAGATTGAAGCGGTCGCAATCAACGATGACGCGGTACTTATGGCCAGCGTTGGAACCATAACCAGTCTCGCGGCCAAATACCGGATCCCCTCGGTCGGCAATAGCGAACTCGCCGATGCCGGCGGTCTGTTAGCCTACGGTGTCAGCGTCCCAGCCATCGCGCGCCGCGCCGCTGCATACGTCGACAAGATACTCAAGGGCGCGAAACCCGGCGACCTGCCGATCGAGCAGGCGACCAAATTCGAAGTCGTCGTCAACATGAAAACCGCCAAAGCGCTCGGAATCAAGATTCCCGGATCGATCCTGGTGCGTGCGGACAGGGTCATCGAGTGAATATCCGCCGCAAACTTATCGCTGCGCTTGGCGCCGGGGCACTGGTGGTTCGGCATCTTTCATTCGCGCAGCAACCGGCGAAGACTTCGCGCATAGGCTTCCTGGGAACCACGTCCGCCGCGGACTATGCAACCCGAGTGGATGCGGTGCGGGCGGGCTTACGCGATCGCGGCTATGTGGAAGGCAAGAACCTTGTCATAGAGTATCGTTGGGCCGACGGCAGGTACGAGAGGCTTCCAGGCCTCGCGGCGGAGCTGGTGCGCCTGAACGTCGATGTCCTTGTCACGCATTCGACACCGGGAACGCTCGCGGCCAAGGGCGCCACCACGACGATACCCATCGTCAGCGCGGTCAGCGGTGACGCGGTCGCCGCCGGGCTGGTCGCGAGCCTGGCGCGGCCGGGCGGCAACGTTACCGGTTCGACCTTTTTTGACCCAGAGCTCAGCGCCAAGCGGCTCGAACTGCTCAAGGAGATTTTGCCTCGCGCGACGCGCTTCGCTGCGCTCGCGAATCGGGACAACCTTGGTTTCAGGGTGTCCTTCCAGGCGATGGAAAATGCCGGCAAGTCATTGAATGTGGAGATTCAAAAATTCGAGGTGCGCGGATCGGACGAATTCAGCGGCGCTTTTGCGGCGATGGCGAAGCAACACGTCGATGCGGTCACCATCAGTCAGGACACGCTGTTTTTCACCAATGCCGGCACGGTCGCGGACCTCGCGGTAAAGCAACGGCTTCCTGCTGCCGGAATCGCGGAGTTCGCGCAGGCGGGCGGCCTGATCGGCTATGGGGTGAACAACCTGGAACTGTATCGCCGCGCAGCCTACTTCGTCGATAGAATTCTGCAAGGCGCAAAACCCGCAGATTTGCCGGTCGAGCGGGCGACGCGTTTTGAGTTGATCGTGAATCTCCGGACTGCGAAGGCCCTCGGCATCAAGATTCCCAATGCGATACTCGTGCGCGCAGACAAGGTGATTGAGTGACCACACGTCGCGAATTGATCGCCGCATTCGGCGCCGGTGCGCTTGCGGCGCCGTTCACCGCTTTTGCCCAGCAGCAACGCAAAGTCTGGCGCATCGGCCTGCTCATAGAAAGCAACCCGTCCTTTTACGTCGAGCGAATCAATATATTCAACGAGAGAATGCGCGAGCTTGGCTACCTTGAAGGCAAGGATTACTCGATCGAGCAACGGGCTGCCCAATCTGACATTGCCAGTCTTTCGAAACTGGCGACGGAGTTGGTGGCGCTGAAAGTCGATCTGATCCTGGCACCAGGCACCCCACCCGCCGTCGCCGCACGCAATGTCACCCGCGAAATCCCGATTGTGGTGGCCAGCGCCGGCGATCCGGTCGGCAGCGGCCTTGTCGCAACGCTGCAACGTCCCGGCGGCAATGTCACCGGTTTCGCAAATGGTGTGGCCTCAGAACTTGTCAGCAAACGGTTGGACCTGCTGCGGCAGATGTTGCCCGGCATACGGCGCATCGGGTTTCTGTACCTCCCGGAGAACACCGCCAACTCGGCAGGCCTGAAACAGTTTGAAGCCGATTGCGCCAAGCTGCGGATTACTTCGATACGCGCCCCCTTGCGCACCGCACGTGAAATCCCAACCGTGTTCGATGCGCTAAAGCGCGACACAACGCAAGGCTTGATTGTGAGTCAGGCCACCCCCTATACCACGTGGAAGGACAGCATCGTCGAACACGCGCGCAAGCATCGTCTGCCGGCGATATATGCGGCAAGTCTTTTCGCCGAAGCAGGCGGTTTGATCGCCTATGGCTCGAGCCGAAGTGACGGATGGCGAGGTGCTGCAGCTTACGTCGACAAGATTTTCAAAGGCGCGAAACCCGGAGATCTCCCTATCGAGCAGCCGACCAAGTTCGAGACAGTAATCAATCTCAAGACCGCCAAAACGCTCGGCATCAAGATTCCCGACGTGATCATGCTGCGTGCAGACAAGGTGATCGAATGACTTCACGACGCCAACTGCTGGCCGCATTCGGTGCCATTCTCGCATCGTGGCCACTGAAAGCGGTCGCGCAATCGACTCAGCGCGTGCCTGTTGTCGGCATACTCACGCTGGAAATCGAGGACCGTATCCCGTATCTGCGGGAGGGTTTAAGCAAGCTGGGATATGTTGAGGGCCGCAACATTAGGCTCGAAACGAGAAGCGCAGGCGATCGCTATGAGCAGCTCGCCGATATCGTCAACGAATTTGTCCGCCTCAAAGTGGATTTGATCGTGACAATGGGCGCCACTGCGACCCTCACGGCCAGCAGGGCGACATCCACGATTCCGATTGTCATGATCGCCGGTATCGACCCGGTGAAGGAAAAGTTCGCCGCTTCCCTTTCACGGCCGAATGGAAATGTGACCGGCATAACGACGTTGCACACCGATCTCTCTGCGAAACGTCTCGAAATGGCGAAAGAAGCAGTGCCGGGCTTGAGCCGCGTGGGTGTATTGTGGAATCCCGACAGCCGATCGAGCATCGTCTCGCTCGCCGACACGCAGCAGGCCGCGAAAGCGCTGAATCTGCAACTGCAGATTGTCGAAGCGCGCTCTGCCGACGGCTTCGACAGGGCCTTCGATGCTCTGGTCAAAACGCGCACCAGCGTCGTCATAGTCATCACCAGCAGCATGTTCGCGGCAAACCTCAAGCAACTCCTGGACTCGGCAGCAAAACGCCGTCTGGCCAGTATCCTGGCGACCTCCGAAGCGGTCGATGCCGGCGCGCTTCTGACTTATGGAGCAAGAACGCCCGGGATTTTTCGACACGCCGCGACGTACGTAGACAAAATCCTTAAAGGCACAAAGCCCGGCGATATCCCGATCGAGCAGCCGACCCAATTCGAACTGCAGGTCAATATGAGAACCGCCAAAGCGCTCGGCATCAAGATTCCAAACTCAATACTCGTGCGCGCAGACAAGGTGATCGAATGAGTACGACCGCTCACCACCGGGGCGTGCCATGACGTTCACCATCGGCACCGTGCTCGGCCTCTTGGGCGTGGCGTTCTGCGTGGCGAGTTTTCTCGTCAAACGCATGGCGCATCTGCGCGCACTGGCGATCGTCAGCAACGCCTTTCTCATCGCCTACGGTCTCGCCGAACACATGCTGCCGTCGCTGCTGCTCAACGCCATTCTGCTGCCGCTCAATTTCAAGCGGCTGTGGGATATCCACCACTTGACCCGGCAGCTAGCCCAGGACGCGCAGACGGTGCCGGTGACCGAGTGGCTGCTGCCGCACATGAGGAAGCGCCGCTTCAAGGCCGGCGAGGTGCTGATGCAGAAGGGCGAGCGCGCTGATTCGATGATCGTGATCGCGCGCGGCAGCGTGGCACTGCCCGACATCGACGGGCACTGCAGAACCGGCGAACTGGTCGGCGAGATCGGTCTTTTTTCGCCGGAACGCATGCGCACGCAAACGGTGGTGGCCGAGACCGCCGGCGAGTACTATGAAATGACCGACGACATGATGTACCAGCTCTATTTCCAGAACCCGCGGCTCGGCTTCCACCTCGTGCGCCTGTTGGCGGGGCGATTGATCCACGACATCGAGCGGCGCGAGGCCGCGGGTGCCGCTGCGCGCGCAGACCATCCTGCCTTCGAGATGACATCATGAATACCCGCAGCACGCTGTTTCGCAAGTACGTCGTCTACTTCATCACCATGGTGACGACGGTGCTGGTCGCGAGCGGGTTGATCGGCGTGTATTTCAGCTATCAGGAGAACCGCGCCTCGCTGCTCGATCTGCAGCGCGAAAAGGCGGCGGCGGCGGCGGCGCGCATCGAGGCCTATGTATCCGAGATCGAGCACCAGATCGGCTGGATGCGTCTGCCGCAAACCGGCGCGTCGAATCAGGAGCAACGCCGCTTCGATTACTTGAAGCTGCTGCGCCAGGTGCCGGCGATCACCGACGTTGTGCAGCTCAATCGCGAGGGCACGGCGCGCATGCACGTCTCGCGCCTCGGCATGGACGTGGTGGCGGGCGGCGAGGACTGGTCGAGGGACCCGAAGTTCACCGAAGCGAAAACCGGCCGCACCTACTTCAGCCCGGTCTATTTCCGCAAGGAAACCGAGCCGTACATGACGATCTCGATGGCCGGCATGTCCGACGAGGCGGGCATCACGGTGGCGGAGGTCAATCTCAAGTTCATCTGGGACGTGATCTCGCGCATCAAAATCGGCGAGCGCGGCATTGCCTACGCGGTGGACAACCGCGGCCGGCTGATCGCGCATCCCGACATCAGCCAGGTGCTGCAGAAGTCAGACCTCACCGCCCTGCCGCAGGTCAGGGCCGCGCTCGCCGCGCAAACCGGCAACGAGAACCAGCAAGTCAGCATCGCGCGCAACCCGCAGGGCCACGAGGTGCTGTCGGCCTACGCCGGCATCCGCTCGCTCGAGTGGAACGTATTCGTCGAGCAGCCGCTCGAAGAGGCATTCGCGCCGCTCTATGCCTCGTTGAAACGTACCGGACTGCTGTTGCTGGGCGGCATCGCGCTGTCGCTGGTGGCGAGCATGTTCCTGGCGCGGCGCATGGTCGAGCCGATCCGCGCGGTGCAGGCCGGCGCCGAACGCATCGGCGCCGGCCAGCTCGACCAGCAGATTGAGGTCAGGACCGGCGACGAACTCGAAGCGCTGGCCGAGCAGTTCAACGTGATGGCGGCGCGGCTGAAGGATTCTTACGGCGGTCTCGAGCGCAAGGTCGAGGAACGCACCGCCGAATTGCAGGAATCGCTCAAGCAGCAGACGGTGACCGCCGACATCCTGAAGGTCATCAGCAGTTCGCCCACCGACACTCAACCGGTGTTCGACGCTATCGTGAAAAGCGGCGTGCGTCTATTCGGCGGGCTGGAAATGTCACTTCGCCTCGTCAACAGCGACCACACTGAATTAATTGCAACTACCGAGACTGGCGTTGATGGCCGAAATTTCAGTACTCCGCTGGACGATGACCGAAGGGCATCGACCCGTGCCATCCTGCGCCGCGAGGTGGTGCAAATTGCAGACATTTCGACCGAACAATGGCTTCCTGAAGTGACGAAGGAACGCGCCAGACGCCGAGGACATCGCGCAGTATTGCACGTCCCGATGCTACGGGAAAACACGGCGATTGGCGCGATTTCCGTATATCGCGGCACGCCCGCTCCGTTTTCGGATAAAGAAATCGCGCTGCTCCAGGTCTTCGCCGACCAGGCGGTGATCGCAATCGAGAACGTCCGGCTGTTCCACGAAATCCAGGAAAAGAGCCTGCAGCTCGAGATCGCGAACAAGCACAAATCGGAGTTCCTCGCCAACATGTCGCACGAGCTGCGCACGCCGCTAAATGCCGTGATCGGCTTCTCGGAAGTGCTGCAGGCGTGCATGTTCGGTCCGATGAACGACAAGCAGATCGAATACGTGAACGACATCCACGAATCGGGCCGCCACCTGCTGTCTCTGATCAATGACATTCTCGACCTGTCGAAAGTCGAGGCCGGTCGCATGGAACTGGAAACGGCGCCTTACAATCTCGCCGAGGCGATCGGCAATGCGCTGACTCTGATCCGCGAGCGCGCGTCGCAGCACAATATCGACATGCAATCGCAATTCGACGAGGGCATCGGCGCCATCAGGGGCGACGAGCGCAAGATCAAGCAGATCATGCTCAATCTGCTCTCCAACGCGATCAAGTTCACGCCGGACGGCGGGCGCATCACGGTCGCCGCGCGCCGCCTCGATGAGAGCGTTGAAATCAGCGTGACAGATAGCGGCATCGGCATCGCGAGCGAAGACCTTGACGCGGTATTCGAGGAGTTCCGCCAGGTCGGCACGGATTACACCAAGAAGTCCGAAGGCACCGGACTGGGGCTTGCGCTGACGCGCAAGTTTGTCGAGTTGCACGGCGGCAAAATCTGGGTCAGGAGCGAGCCGGGCAAAGGTTCCACGTTTGCGTTTACACTTCCGGTCGAACCGGTAGCATCAACGCCGGCCACAGCGTCTATTTAGGTCGAGATTCCGCATGGCCAATGAACTGATACTGATCATCGAAGACAACGAGAAGAATCGCCGTCTGGCGCGCGACGTGCTGACGTTCAAAGGCTACCGCACGATCGAATCGGAAACGGCCGAGCAAGGCATCCGCCTCGCGCGCGAGCGGAAGCCTGCGCTGATCCTGATGGATTTTCATCTGCCGGGCATGAACGGCATCGAGGCGTTCGCGGTCCTGCGCGCGGACGCGGAGACGAGCACGATCCCGGTGCTGGCGGTGACCGCATCGGCGATGACCGAGGACCGCCAGAAAATCATCGCCGCGGGCTTCGACGGATTGCAGACCAAGCCGATCAACGTAAAGGAATTTCTCGACGCGGTGGCGGAGATTGTCGCCAGGCGCGGAGGCGCAGCGTGAACGAAGGCGCAAAAATCCTGGTAGTCGACGACACGCCGCTCAACGTCAAGATGCTCGCCGACCTGCTGACCTTCAAGGGCTATCAGGTTTCAACCGCCGCATCCGGCGCCGAAGGACTGGCGAAAGTGGAATCCGAGCATCCGGATCTGGTGCTGCTCGACGTGATGATGCCCGGCATGAACGGTTACGAGGTATGCCAGACGATCCGCGCCAATCCGGCTCACGGCATCCTGCCGGTGGTGATGGTGACCGCGCTCGACCCCGGACAGGAACGCATCAAGGGCATCGAGGCCGGCGCCGACGATTTCCTGACCAAACCGATCAACCAGCCGGAACTCCTCGCGCGCGTGAAATCGCTGCTCCGTATTAAGGAACTCTAC
Organism: Betaproteobacteria bacterium; assembly: GCA_025363435.1. GTDB lineage: Bacteria > Pseudomonadota > Gammaproteobacteria > Burkholderiales > SG8-41 > PALSA-1004. Next base: position 3,128 of record JANYDY010000007.1, on the reverse strand, counting down.
GATACGGTACAGTCGCAAGCAAAGGAGCTCGATGCCTTCAACAAGACACTGTCGCAGCGCGTCGACGAGCAGGTCACCCAGCTTGAGCGGCTGGGGCGCCTGAAGCGTTTTTTTTCGCCGCAGATTGCGGATTCGATTGTCACCGGCGGCGATGAATTGCTGAAGCCGCACCGCCGCGAAATCAGCGTGGTGTTTCTCGATTTGCGCGGGTTCACCGCATTCACCGAATCGGCGGAGCCCGAAGAAGTGATGCGCGTGCTGCGCGATTACCACGGCTTGATCGGCCCCGTGGTGGTGAAATATAACGGCACGCTGGAACACTTTGCCGGCGACGGCGTGATGATTTTTTTCAACGATCCGGTGCAGATCGAGATGCCGATTGCCCAGTCGATGCGCATGGCGCTGGACCTGCGCGATAACTTTGCGCCACTGCGGGAAGGCTGGCGCAAACGCGGGCATGATTTGAATCTTGGCGTGGGCATCGCGCACGGCTACGCGACGCTCGGCGCGATCGGCTTCGAGGGACGCTGGGACTATGCGGCGATCGGCAGCGTCACCAATCTGTCGGCGCGCCTGTGTGCCGAAGCCAAGGGCGGACAGATCGTGACCAACGAGAAGACACTCAATATGGCAGAGTTGCAGGTGGACTCCGAACCGCTCGGCGAATTCAATCTCAAGGGCTTCGCGCGGCCGGTGGCGGCGTTCAACGTGCTGGGATTCAGGCAATAGAAAAACGGCCGCATCATGCGGCCGTTTTTTTTGCAGCAACCGCGCTCAGGCGGCTTTTTTCTTCTTCGCCTGCGCTGCCTTGGCGTGCAGCGCCGCATACGCGTTATGCGCGGCACCTTCGGCTTCGCCGACATGCACCGGCAGCCCCATGTCGGAGAGCACCGAGCCGAGTGCAGACAGGCAAAGCATGACGTTTTCCGGTTTGCACGAATAACCCATCAGGCCGATACGCCAGATTTTGCCGGCGAGCGGGCCGAGACCGGCGCCGATTTCGAGATTGAATTCGTTGAGCAGCGTTTTGCGCACTTCGGCTTCGCGTGCCTGTACCGTCTCCGGAATAAGTACCGCGTTCATCTGCGGCAATCCCGCGCCTTCCTTGACCAGGAACTTGAGTCCCATCGCTTCGAGACCGGCCTTAAGTGCGAGATGGTTGCGCATGTGGCGTGCCCACGAATTCTCGATACCCTCTTCTTTCAGTATCACCAGCGCTTCGTGCAGCGCATAAAGGCTGTTGGTCGGTGCGGTGTGATGGTAGGTACGTGTGGTTTCGCCCCAGTAACCGAGCAGCAGGTTCATGTCCATGAACCAGCTGTGAATCTTGTCTTTGCGCAATTTCACGGATTCGACCACGCGCTCGGAAATCGTCACCGGCGACAAACCCGGAGTGCACGACAGGCACTTCTGGCTCGCCGAATACACGGCGTCGGCATGCCACTCATCCACCAGTACCGGCGTGCCGGCCAATGATGTCACCGCGTCCATGATGGTGAGCGCGTCGTGACGGTGCGCGATGTCAATCAGCGTTTTTGCATCCGACTGCACGCCGGTTGAGGTTTCGGCGTGAACAAACGAAACCAGGCGCACATCGGGATTTTTCTTCAGCGCGTCTTCGAGTTTTTGCGGGTCGATCGGCTCGCCCCAGGCATCTTCAACCACGATCGGCACGCCGCCGGCACGCTCGACGTTTTCGATCATGCGGCCGCCGAATACGCCGTTGCGGCAGACAATCACTTTGTCGCCAGGGGCAACCATGTTGACGAAGCAGAATTCCATGCCGACCGAACCGGGCCCGGAAATCGGAAACGTCAGCGGGTTCTTGGTCTGGAAGGTGTAACGCAACAGCCCCTTGAGCTCTTCCATCATGCCGACAAAAATCGGATCAAGGTAGCCGATCGCCGGCAGGCTCATCGCCGCCATCACGCGCGGCGTGATCTCCGACGGGCCGGGGCCGAGCAGCGTGCGTTGCGGCGGGTGGAAAGAGCTGATGCGTTTGGCGGGTGCGAATTCATTCATGGTGTCGATTCCTGTTAGTGATTCGAATAAGCTGCCACCGTCCGGGCGCGACTTCATGCGCAAGGGCTTGCGAGTGGTGGCTTCGTTGAGCACTTCTACTGCGGCAATCTGCCCGCCGGTGGCCTGTTCGACTTCCATCGCCCAGCGCGCCGGCACGTAACCCGATTTGACCCAGTTGTTGACGACTGCGCGGTCGAGACGGAATTGGCGCGCGACTTCGGCTTGCGAACCAAAAATGGCAACCAGACGATCAGCACAGTTCATGGCAGAGATTTTGCCATGTCAAAACTATTTTGACAAACTATGGTTGCCGAAATCGCAGCTAACGCGAGAGTTAGCGCCTACTTAGGGTCCGAGAAAAGACTGAATTCGTCTTCCCGATCAAAGGCTTTGTCGCCGTCTGCCGGAATCTGACCGGTGGCCGCCAGCCCGGCAAAATCGAACAACCGGCGGTCCATCAGGTGCGACGGCCGCACGTCGGCCAGCGCATTGAAGGTGCTGTCGACGCGCCCGGTAAATTTCTTTTCCCACTCGCGCAGCATCCCCTTGATCTGCTTTCTTTGCAGCGTCGGCTGCGAACCGCAGAGATCGCAGGGGATGATCGGAAACTGTTTGAGCTCCGCATAGGCGATGAGGTCTTCTTCCTGGACGTAGGCGAGCGGCCGGATCACCACATGCCTGCCGTCGTCGGACACCAGTTTCGGCGGCATGGCTTTTAATTTGCCACCGAAAAACAGGTTCAGAAAAAACGTTTCGAGGATGTCGTCGCGATGATGCCCGAGTGCGATTTTGGTGGCACCGATTTCGCCCGCCACGCGATACAACACGCCGCGGCGCAGCCGCGAGCACAGGCCGCACATGGTCTTGCCCTCGGGAATGACGCGCTTCACCGTCGAGTAGGTGTCCTGCACTTCAATCCGGTACGGCACACCGAGGCCTTCGAGATAAGCCGGCAATATGTGCTCGGGGTAACCGGGATGGCGCTGATCGAGATTGACCGCGAACAATTCGAATTCGACCGGCGCTTTCTCGCGCAGGCGCATCAGCACGTCGAGCATGGCATAGCTGTCCTTGCCGCCCGACAGGCAGACCATCACGCGGTCGCC
>JANYDY010000083.1 GCA_025363435.1 Betaproteobacteria bacterium | reverse complement strand
TCATGAACAAGGGCGGGCGCGGCGTGAAAAGCCCCTTGGATCGGATTGAGCAACCGCGCGCCGCTTATGTCATTTCAAACGATGACAGGCCGCGCGTCACTCCGGCTTCGCGCCCGACGCCTTGATGATCTTGCCCATCTTGCCGACTTCGCTGCGCACGAATTTGGCGAACTCTTCCGGCGTCGAGGTTTCCGCTTCGAGGCCCTGCTTGAACAACTGGTCTTTCACTTCGGGACGCGATAGCGCCTTGGTGATTTCCCGGTTCAACAGGGTGATAATTTCCTTCGAAACTTTCGACGGCGCGTGCAGACCGTACCAGGTGTCGAATTCATAACCGGGCACACCCGATTCGCCGAGTGTCGGCAGATCGGGCAGGAAGGCCGAACGTTTTTTGCCGGTGGTGGCGAGCGCAATAACGCGTTTCGAGTTGATGAAGGGCACGGTGCCCGGCAGCGCCGAAATCATGACTTGCACCTGCCCCGCTACCACGTCGGTCAATCCCGGCGCCGTGCCTTTGTATGGAATATGCACAAGGTTGGTGCCGGTTTCGATGCGGAAATATTCCATCGCCAGATGCGAAGTGCCGCCGGCGCCGGTGCTTGCATAGTTCAGCGCGCCCGGTTTCGACTTCGCCAACGCGATCAACTCTTTCGTGCTTTTGGCCGGCACCGTCGGATTGACCACCAGTGTATTGGTGGTCGTGCCGATGATCGCGACCTGGGTGAGATCGCGCGTGGTGTCGTATGGCAGCTTCGAATAAAGCGTCTGGTTGATCGCAATTGCGTTGTGCGTGACCAGCAGCGTGTAACCGTCCGGCACGGCTTTGGCCACCAGATCGGTGCCCAGCGTACTGCCGGCGCCGGGACGGTTATCGACCACCGCGCTTTGATTAAAACCTTCGGTCAAACGCACGGCGACAAAACGCGCCGCGATGTCGTTGCCGCCGCCGGGCGAAAACGGCACCACCAGCCGCACCGGTTTCGACGGATACTTATCCGCGGCGACCGCCGCGGTCGCGGTTGCAGCCAGTGCACAAACTGCCATGCCAAACAATTTCGATTTCAAGTTGATGCTCCTTGGAGGTTGACCGCGCGGGGCGGCGCAGTTATATAACCGGCTCACGTGCTAGTATATCGTTACTCCCTTAGTCCATAGCCGCAGCGCATAGTTCGCATGAAAAACCACGCCCGCTTTCGCCGCTTCATCACCGATTTCACGCACCTCGTCGAAGACAAGGCCGGCGATGAGGCCGCGGTCTTTGCGCGCGGCGAAAAACTGCTCGGCGCATTGATCGCCCACGACGACTGGCTGCCCGACGAATGTACCCAGCCGCATCCGCAGTATTACCAGCAGTATCTGCTGTATTGCGATCCCTTCGAGCGCTTTTCCGTGGTCAGCTTTGTCTGGGGGCCGGGGCAGAAAACCCCGGTCCACGACCATTGCGTGTGGGGCATGATCGGCATGCTGCGCGGTGCAGAACTGTGCCGCCGCTTCACGCTGGGCGCACCGGGCCAGCCGATGCGCGCTGAAGAAAGCTGCACGCTCAATCCCGGCATGGTCGATCGCGTCTCGCCGACAGTCGGCGATGTGCACGAAGTCGCCAATGCGCTCTCCGACCAGCCGTCGATCAGCATCCACATTTACGGCGCCAACATCGGCGCAGTAGCGCGTCACGTTTACGATCCGGCCACCAGTGCGATCAAACCTTTCGTCTCGGGATATTCAAGCCCGCTGATGCCGAATTTCTGGGACCGTTCGGCGGAAGTGCGCGCTGCTCTTACCCGCTAGACCGTTAAATAAATCAGGAGCAGCAATGCGTTCAGCTTTACCGCAAGAAATGCAGGTTGTTGAAATCAGCGCGCCGGGCAAACCCGAAGTGCTGCGCAGCGCCACACGCGCGGTGCCGGCGCCGAATGCCGATGAAGTATTGATCAAGGTAGCGGCCGCGGGCGTGAACGGCCCCGACATGATGCAACGCAAAGGCCTCTACCCCGCGCCACCCGGCGCTTCCGATCTGCTCGGCCTCGAAGTCTCGGGGGAAATCGTCGCCGCGGGTGCGGATGTGAAGCGTTGGAAACCCGGCGACAAAGTCGCCGCACTCACCAACGGCGGCGGTTATGCGCAATATTGCACCGTCGACGCGCAACACTGCCTGCCGGTTCCGGATGGCGTCAGCCTGCGCGACGCCGGCAGCCTGCCTGAAACCTTCTTCACGGTGTGGAGCAATGTGTTCATGGGTGCCGGGTTGAAAGCCGGCGAAACATTTCTGGTGCACGGCGGCGCCGGCGGCATCGGCGCCACGGCGATACAACTGGCCAAGGCGTTCGGCGTCAAAGTGTTCGCCACCGACAGCCCGGCGGCGCGCTGCGATTTCTGCCGCGGCCTCGGCGCCGACCGCGTCATCGATTACCGCGATGAGGATTTTGTTGAAATTGTGCGCGAAGGCGGCGGCGCGAATGTGATACTCGACATCGTCGGCGGCGCGAATATCGAAAAAAACTTCAAAGCCGCCAACCACGACGGGCGCATCATTCAACTCGCCTTCGCCGCCGGCTCTAAAATCGAAATCAACATGATGCCGGTGATGCTGAAACGCCTCTCCTACACCGGTTCGACGCTGCGTACGCGCCCGCCCGCGTACAAGAACGAAATCGCGCGCCAGCTCGAAGCGCAGGTCTGGCCGCTGATCGCCGCGGGAAAAATAAAACCGATCGTCAACGCAGTGTTTCCGCTGGCAGAAGCAGCCAAGGCGCATGCGCTCATGGAATCGAGCACGCACATCGGGAAGATTTTACTGACGCTTGATTAAGCGTAAACGGGCGACGCGCTTACAACAAATGCGGCTGGCGCGCGCTGGTGGCGTCCTTGGGCGGGCGCCGGCGCAGGCTTGAAATGGTGTTGGTTTCCTTCAAGACTCGCGCATAAGTAATATTTTTTTCGACCGCATTCATGTAGTGATTGGTGCCGCCGAAATGCGGCTCGGCGTAACGGTAAGCGCCTTCGAGCGCGATATCGAGGCGTTGTGCAGCGCCCTTGTAGAAACCCGGCGTCTTGGCGATCAGGTCGGCGGCCGACTCGAATATCACCTGCTCGCCTTCAATGGTTTTGCGCCGCGCCACACCACCGAGCATGAATTCCGGAAACAGGCGGTCGTAGCATTTTTCGAGATAGCAGCGATCCGCCATCTGCGCAATGATATCGGCCGAACCGAGCAGGTTGCCAAGCACGCGGTGCACCGGCTGCTCGACGCGGATGCGGTCGACCGGCGTTTCGTAGCCGGTGAAATGCACCAGCTGCGCGCCGACCGGCGCGAGATCTGCCATGCCTATCATCGGCAGGTACGAACGCAAAAAGCGCGCGCTGCGGCTGACGTGGGTAAGCGTATATTCGGCACCGTTTTTATGCCGCGTATCGTTGCGGTGACGGATATAGCCGCAGTCGTGATACAGCGCCAGCACTACACCAAGGCGAAACAGGCGTTCGTTCATCGGCTCGCGCCCGACGCGCTGATAACCGTCGAGCAGACGCGCCATCGCCAGCGTGACATCCAGCACATGTTGAATGTCGTGGTAATCGGTGTCGCAGGCGCGGTAACCCGGATAATCGCCGCTGTAGAGGGCCTCGAAGTCGTGAAACGGCTGTTCCAGACTGCCGGCACCGGACTTGCGATACAAATCGACGTAAAGGTGGCGAACTTCCCTGGCAACCGCGGCAACGTCCGTGGTACGCACTGAATTCGTGACGTCGTAATCGCTACGTCTATCCACCGCCGCTGCCTTTAGTGCTGACAAATCCAGCCCCCCTCGTTTGCAGGCGGTATTAAACTATAATCAAGGGGCAGCAGCAACCGGATTTCATGCTACTTTTCGCAGGCGATCACAACGTACGGAAGTTGGTGCGTTGCAGTGGCTTGGTAACACCTTTTCTCCGGCGTCGGCTGTAAATCCCCGAATTGCAAAGGATTTGCTGCCGTCAGAACAAAGCAGCGCAACCTATCGAGCAAAAACACTATGCAACCGAACGCGATTTACGCCAAGACGGCTAAGGGCATCCTCGAGGTCAAGAACAAGACCATACGCCTGACACGTGAACTTGGTTTGCTGTTCCTGGCCGTCGACGGCAAAACGCCGGCTGCCGATCTGGCGGCGAAATCCGGATTGACTGACGAGGCTTTGCGCGACGCCGTCGGCAAACTGGTCGCCGACGGTTATATCAAATTGATGGCGGAACAACCCGCCGCTAAAGCCGGCGACGACGACCTCGATCTTGATTTCACCTCGCCCGCCAAGGTTGCCAAGCTTAATCTCGAAGCCGAAGAACGCGCCAAAGCCGAAACTGCGGCCAAAGCGCAGGCTGAATCCTCGGCGCGCGCTGCTGCCGAAGCGAAGGCGCGGCAGGAAACCCAGGCGCGCGAACACGCCGCCGCCGAAGGCAAGGCACGCGAAGAAGCCGCCGCAAAACTGAAAGCTGAAGAAGCGGCACGCGCTGCCGCGCAGGCCGGCGCCAAGGCGCAGCAGGAAGCCAAAGCCGCCACTGAGGGCAAGGCCAAGGCAGAAGCCGAAGCGCGCATGCGCGCGGCCATGCAGGACAAAGCCAAAGCTGACGCCGAGGCGCAGGCACGCGCCGCCGCCGAGGCGCGCGCGCGTATCAATGCCGAAGCCAAAGCCAAAGCCGAAGCCAGCGCGCGTGCGGAAGCCGAAGCGCGCGCCAAAGCCGAAACCGAAGCGCGGGCGCGCGCCGCTGCCGAAGCACGCGCGCGCGTCGCCATCGAAGCCAAGATGCGCGCGATGGAACAGGCGTTGAAAGACGCCGAAGCGCGGGCGCAGGCAGAAGCCGAGGCGCGTGCGCGCGCCGAAGCAGAAGCTATCGCCAAAGCGGAACGCGAGGCCATCCTGCGTGCCGAAGCCGAAGCACGCGCGCTGGCCGCCGAACAGGCAATCGCCGAAGCGCGCGCGATGGCGGAAGCCGCGGCACAGGCCAGGACCGAAGCCGAAGCACGCGCCAAAGCAGAAGCCGAGGCGCGCGGTGTAGCGGAAACGCGTGCGCGCGAACAAGCAGGCGATCAAGCCAAAACAGAACTCGACGCCATTGCACGCGGCGCCGAAATTGCGCGCGCCGAAGCGCTGGCCAAAGCGGAACAGGCCGAACGCGCACTGACCGAAGCGCAGGCCAAAGCCAAACTGGAAGCAGACGCGCGCGCCGCCGCTGAAGCGCGCGCCCAGGATGAGACCGCGCGCCGCACGCGCGAAGAAGCCGAAAAACTGCAACGCGAGACCGAACTGCAGATCGCACGCGAAGAAGCTGAAACCAAAGCGCGTGCCGAACTGCAGGCGCTCGAGGAAAATATCCGCAAGACCCGCGAAGAAGCCGGCGCGCGCGAACAAGCCGAACGCAAAGCGCGCGAAGAGGCCGAGGTGATGATCGCCGCCGAGCGCCGCAAGCGCGAAGAAGCCGAAGCACGCGCTGCCGCCGAACTGAAGTCATACGAAGAAAAACTGCGCGTAGCGCGCGAAGAAGCCGAAGCGAAAGCCGCCACTGAGCGCAAAGCCTACGAAGCGCAGGCACGCTCGCAACATGAAGCAGCGCAGGCGCAAACCGAAATCGAGCGCAAAGCACGCACTGAAGCCGAAGCACGCGCGCAGTCGGAAGTCGCCGCCCGTGAAGAGGCGGAAGCCAAGGCGCGTTCGGCCAGCGCTGAAGCACAGGTCCGCAGCGAAGCTGATCGCAAAGCACGCGACGAAGCCGAGGCGCGCGCAACGGCAGAGACTGCCGCACGCGAGCAGGTTGAAGCCAGGGCACGCAGCGCCAGCGAAGAGGCGCAGATCCGCAGCGAGGCCGATCGCAAGGCGCGCGACGAAGCCGAAGCGCGGGCAGCCGCCGAGGCCAACGCGCGCGTTGAAGTCGAGGCGCGCGTCGAGACCGAACGCAAGGCGCGCGAGGAAGCCGAAGCGCGCGCTGACGCCGAGCGCAAAGTGCGCGAAGAGGCCGAACGCAATGCGCAGGCCGATCTCGACAGCAAACTCGAATCCGAACGGCGCGCGCGTGAAAATGCCGAACGCATGGCGAAAGCCGCATTGAGCGCCAGCGCAACCGCCGAAAAATTGATCAAGGAAGCCGCCGACAAACAAACCGGTGAAGCGGAAAAAGCGCGCGCCGAAGCGCAGCGCATGCTCGATTCCGCGCGCCTCGCGCACGAGCAGGCGGTCGCCAAGGCGCAGGCCGAGATGATGGCGCGCGTGCAGGCCGAGCAGAAGGCGATCATGGAGAAGCAGGCGCGCTCTGCCGCCGAGGATCGCGCCAAACAGGAAGCGGTCGCGCGCGTGATGCAGGAACACCAGTCGCGTCAACGCGCCGAAAAAGAAATTGCCGGCAAGGTCGAGGCGGAATTGAAAGCCCGCGAGCAGGCCGAGTTTGATGCCGACCTGCGCGCCCGTCAGGAAGCGCAGCAACGCGCCGAAGCCAACGCCGCGCAACGCGTCATGGAACAGGAACAGGCCGCTGCCAAGGGCATCACCGTGGCGGCATCGCGCAAGCGCACGAAGTGGGGCCGCCTGGTCGCCATCGGCGTGGTGGTAATTGTCGGCTGCAGCGTCGCCGCCCTGCAGATACTGCCGTTGACGGGCCTGCGCGTGCGCACCGAAACGCTGTTGTCCGACCGCCTGCAGGAACCGGTCAGCATCGCGAGTTTCCGCTTCATGCTGCTGCCGGCGCCGCAGATACGCATAGACCGCATCTCGATTGGCCGCGCGCAGGAGATCACCATCGAAACCGCCGTGGTGCCTGTGCCGTTGCGCACGCTGCTTGAAGAAAACAAGGATTTTGAAGAGGCGCAACTAACCAACGTAAAAATCAGCCAAAGCGCGCTGCCGAACTTTGCCGCCTTCGCAAAAGCACGTACGGCAGAAACGCAGATCAATTTCGGCGTGCTCAAAATAAGCGGCGTGAAAATGACGCTCGGCAATATCGAACTGCCGTCATTCGACGCCACGGTCACACTGACCCCGAACGGCGCATTTCAGAAAGCACAGATTCAGCAGGCAAAAATCACCCTCGATCTGGCGCCGATCAAGGAGTCCGGCTCGATGCGGGTGAATTTCAACGGCAAGGGCATTGCATCCACGGTGGGGCCGGCGCTTGAATTCGCCTTTCTCTCCGGCACCGCGGTGGTCGATATGAATCAGGCGGTGATTTCCGGCCTCGACGCGCGCGTCGCGAATGGCTCGCTGAGCGGCGGATTCAACTTGGCCTGGAGCGAAAAACAGTTTCGCGCGCAGGGTGAATTAAACCTCAAAGGCGCCGATCTGTCGCTTTTGCTGCCTGGCTTCACGCGCGAGTTTCAATCGAGCGGCACGCTTGATGTGACCAGCAAATTTTCCAGCCAGGGCGCAACACTCGACGACCTGTTCGGCGCGCCAAGCGCAAGTTCGACTTTCAGCGTCACCAAAGGCACGCTCAACAACCTCGATCTGGTGCGCGCGATCCAGTCGCGTAGCAAGGCGCCGCAACGCGGTGGTCGTACGCCTTATAACGAAATTACCGGCGACGCACAGGCGGCAGGCGGCAGGATTGCCTTTCGCAATCTCAAGCTGGTATCGGGTCCGCTGAACGGCAGCGGCACGGTGGACGTCGGCGCGGGTTCGGAACTGTCCGGGCGTCTTGATCTCGTGCTCGGTTCACAAGCGCTGACGGTGGCGCGTGGCGCACTCAGCGTCGGCGGCAGCCTCAAGGATCCGCAGCTCAGTCAGTAGGAACGCTGGTCACCGCGGAATTTCAGCGCGTGACCACGCCGAGGTCGACCAGCATGCGGCTCAACATCTCGTATTCGCCATCAAGATGCTTGCGCGTATCGGCGCTGCCGAGAAAACCTTCTGCCCAGGCATTGTCTTCGAGTTCTTTTTTCCACTCTTCGCTTTGCGCGACGCGCGCGAAAGCCTGATCCCAGAACGCGATTTGCGCGGCACTCAGGCCCTTGGGGGCAAGAAAACCACGCCACGCGTAATAGGTCGAATCGATACTTTGCTCGCGAAAGGTCGGCACCGCCGCCATTTTCCCCGATTGGCGCTGCGGCGCAGTGATGCCCAGCACGCGTATCGTCCCCGCCTGCAGATAGGGAATCGAACCGCCGGCGGCGCCGACCCAGACATCGACGTGGCCGCCCAGCGCCGCCGTCATGCCCTGCCCGCCGCCCGGATAGATCACGGTCTTCAACGCTTTCGGATCGATGCCGGCAGCGCGCGCCAGCATGCCGATGACAACGTGGTTCTGATTGCCGCGCGCAGTCGAAAACGCGAATACGACGGAGGCAGGATCGCGTTTGATGCGCGTGATGAGATCGCGCCCCGAAGCAATCTGTGATTCGGTCCTGACCCACGCCACCACGTACTCGCGCATCAGAATATTCAGCGGCGTGAAGTCCTGATAACGCACCTGACTCAAGCCGGTAATATGGTTGGTCAGTATGCCGGTCGACAGCACACACAGGTAATGCGCGTCGCCGGCATGCTGCTGCATGAAACTGAACGCCAGTTGTCCGCCGCCGCCGGCGCGATTGGTCACACTGATGCTCGGTATGCCCGGGAAATTCTGCAGAAATTTCTGCGCTACGCGGGCCTGGCGATCCGCCGCGCCGCCAGCGCCGGAATTGACGACGAGATCGACGTTACGCTGCGGCTTCCAGTCCTGCGCCTGCGCGCAAGCCATCCACACGAGCGCAAGTATCAGTTGCGTTGCGACGCGCATAAACTGCATGACAATCAAATCAGAATCTAACCGCGGTCGTCATAACCAGGCAGCACCCGCGCATCGATCACGCAAACCTGCCCCGCCTGCACCGCGGCAATACCCTGCTTGAATGCCGGCAGCAGATCGGCAAGCTTTTCCACCGGCCCTATACCGAGTGCACCTTGCGCGCGCGCCATGGCGGCGATATCAATATCCGGCTCGCCGATGCGCAAACCGATCCAGCGGTTTTCCTCGGGTCGTCCGCGGTTGATCGCCATGCGGCCCTGGTGTCGTTCGTCGTTGTAGAACGAGCGGTTATTGCAGACGATCATCAAACACGGTGTCTTGTAGTGCGTCGCTGTCCATAACGCGGTATTGCCCATCAGAAAATCGCCATCGCCCATCAGCGCAATCGGCACGCGTCCGCTGCCTTTGAGTGCAAGTGCGACGCCTATCGTCATGCCGGGCCCTGAACCGACGCCGGCGCCGCCGTCATGCCCGATGTACGACAAGGGATCGACGAACTGCGTATAACCGCCGTTCCAGCCGAGCGGCAAACGCGTGTAACTGACATCAATGCCGCGCGTTGCTTCTTCCAGCGTTGCCGCTACACTGCGCAATGCCACCGCATCGGGCACCGGCGGCAGCGTTGCGCGCGCCGGCAATGCAACGGTCGCCTTACGCGCAGTGCAGGCATTGAGCAGCAAGGGCACCGCTGCATCGGTTTCGCACAGCATGTAAACATCAGCCGGCGGCAGGCCCTGATAATCGGCGCTCCAGCCGCGATGGCTGTGCGCATCGCAGGAAACGTGAATGATTTTTGCGGTTATCGGCGCGTCACCGTAAGCCTGCTTGAAAGTGCCCGCAAGGTCCAGCCAGTCGAGCGCCAGGATCACGTCGGCCGATTTGATCAACTCGCCGGCGCTCTTCGGCAATGCCTGGAACGGCGGTATCGGGTGCAGGCGATGCGTGGTCGGAAACGCTGCCGCGAGCTTGATGCTCGACAACACCGGCGCATCGAGTTTTTCCGCCAGCGCAATGCGCTCTTTCCAGCCCGTCATGCCGCGCGAGGCGCGACCGGCAAGTATCACGGGATTTTTCGCCGACGACAGCAGCTTCGCCGCCTGCGCCACCAGCTCGGGCGCCGGACTCACCATTTTCGGCACCGCAAAACGCGCCATATCCGGCAGCGGCGGCATGGCGCCGAGTTTCTGCTCCTGCATTTTGACTTCGAGATTGATATAGACCGGGCCGCGCGGCGCGGTCTGCGCAATTTGCGTGGCGCGCAGCAGCGCTTCCATCGCCGCCACGGGCGAACCCGGCTGGTTGTCCCACTTGGTGAAGTTGCGGATCAAACCGCCCTGATCGGAGCTTGTGTGTATCCAGTCGATCCACGGCCGGCGCTGGGTTGCATCCCAAGGCCCGGTCGCACCGAGTATCAGCATGGGCGCACGATCGCACCACGCGTTGTAAATCGACATCGGCGCGCGCAACAGGCCGATATTGGCGTGCAGGGCTGACGCCATCATGCGGTCGGTGATTTTGTAATAGCCGTGCGCAATCGCGACCGCGGTTTCTTCATGAATGGTCATGATCATCTGCGGCGCGCGATTGCCGAGATAGTTGACGATGCTGTCATGCAGGCCGCGATAGCTCGAACCCGGCACCAGCGCGATATACGGAATATCGAGTTCGCGCAGCATTGCTGCCACCGCATCGCTGCCCCAGAATTCCGTGCCCTCTTTGCCCGGCACCGGGGTATCGTGCACGATCGCCGTCAACGTTTTATCTTTTGAATTCATCTGCCGCCCTCTGGATTGTATATATGCGTTGTAACCATGCCGCCGGCAGTGCTGTCGCATCCGCACAACATGCTGATTTTCTCCATATCATAGCAGGCAGCAGTGCCGCCTCATCGCGTTGCATTGTTTACTTCCCGCAGGCGCTTCCAGAGCTGGCCACAGTTGCGTTAATATGCATACTATGAATATTGCATCGCATGCCGGAGAGCACAGTTGGACTATCCTTTTCTAGGCAAAGGTCAGATCGAAGCACCCGGTTTCGAGGCCGATGAACTCAAAGGCTTCGCCCGCACCATTGCCGAAATCGAATGGCTGCTGGTCATACTGGTGCTGCTCTACCAGATCGTGCAGGGGCGCGACGACGACAGCGCCGGCCCGATTTATCTCGGCATCATGATCTATGCGGGCTTCGTCATCGGCTTCCGCTACTTCAACATCTATCGCAACGAATCGCGCTGGAAAATCGCCATGGAAACGTGGGCGATGCTGGGTTTCATTACCTGGATCCTGTTCCACAGCGGCCGCCTCGAAAGCCCGCTGGTCAATCTGTACCTGCTGACCATCGTCACCAGCGCGCTAACGCTGGGCAAGCTCATCACCATGCTGGAAATGGCGCTGGTCGTCGCCTGTTACGTCTTCCTCGGCTACTCATCAACCGACGACTCGCTGTTCTGGCTGTATAACGCCGGCGACTTCATGTCGCAGCTGGCGCCGATGCTGCTGGTGGCCTACATCACTACCATGCTGTCGGCCGACATCCGCAGCGCGCTGTCGCGCATCAAGATCATTTCCGAGACCGACGAGCTCACCGGCATTTACAACGTGCGCGCCTTCACTTCAATTGCCAATCGCACGCACAAGCAATCGCTGCGTTACCGCCACCCCTACGCCATCGTCATGATCGATTCCGACAATCTGAAGTCTGTCAACGACACCTACGGCCACGAAGCCGGCAACCGGCTGCTTAAACTGACGGTAACTTGCGCGCAGCAATCGCTGCGCGAGACCGACGTGTTTGCGCGTTATGGCGGCGACGAATTCATCGCCCTCCTGCCCCAAACCAAACCCGATGGCGCCTACGAAGTGGCCGAGCGCATCCGCAAACTGATTGCGGCGACGCCACTCGATACTCAGGGCAAACAGGTTCCGACCACGGTCAGCGTAGGCGTGGCGTATTACCCCGAACACGGCGAAGAACTCGCGGTCATCATGAACCGCGCCGATCAGGCGCTCTACAACAGCAAACGCGCCGGCCGCAACCACACCACCGTCAGCGGCGATCCCGCGCCCTGAGCGGCAGCGGGCGAAAATAGGCCGTGTCGTTGTAATACGACTCGCGGGTATTTTCCGCGCACCAGCCGGGTATTCCCAGTATCGGCACGGCGGCAAGTTCCCGCGTCGCCGTAAATCGCTCATCTGCGCTTAGTGCCTCAGCAAGCCGTGCATCGAGCGCCGCCAGTTGTGCCACCGGCGGTTGCTGAAAAAAACCGGCGTCGCACTCAAAAATCACGCCACGCCCGGTGACACCGGCAAACGGCTGCAACGCTTTTTCATAAAGCGCGTGACCGAAAACATAAAACTGCATGCTGCCGGCAAGTTCGGCGCGTCGCTGCCAGAACAGCGCGCGCCATTCATGCCGGCGTAAAAGTCCGGCCAGTTCCGGATTTGTGCTCGCAACGATGACACCGCCCTCATCGAACAGCGTCAGCGCGTCCTGCTGCGGCCCGCGATTGGCGCCGCCGGCCGCCTGCTGCGCGCAGAGCGCCTCATAATGCCGCCGGTTCAATACTGCTTTGGCCTGCGGAAAAGTCAGCCACACCAGCGCATTGAACAGATCGTGCCAGTTGTTTACACGCATCTGCACTTCGCCGCGCAGGAATATTCGCGGTTCGTATTTTTCCTCGAACGCCGCCTGCCGCAAGGTCTGCGGCACAAAGCGCAGCGGCAGCCCTGCAGCGTTGCGTGCGTCGCGCGCCGCCGCCAGCGCATTCAGAAGCGCGCAGTCCGGCCACGCCACATCCGGCAATTCGCGCGCAAGCGCGCGCAACGGCTCGAAAATCGGCGCGCGCATTGCAAATCCAGCGTCCCACGGCAACTCCATCGGTCATCCACTATTCGAAAATCTGGTGTTGCGATGATACTATTGCGGCTGAATTTGTCTCTTTGCATAACTCCCGTATGGAAAAAATCGATTGCGCCGTCATCGGCGCCGGTGCCGTTGGCCTCGCCATAGCGCGCGAACTCGCCCTTGCCGGCCGTGAAGTAATCATCCTCGAAGCAGAAAACGCCTTTGGCACGCATACCAGCGCACGCAACTCCGAAGTCATCCACGCCGGCATCTACTATCCGACCGGTTCGCTGAAAGCGCGTTTCTGCGTCGCCGGCCGCAAACTGCTCTATACCTATTGCGCCGAGCGCGGCATCAACCACAAACGCATCGGCAAGGTCGTGGTGGCCTGCGACGAGCAACAGCTCGACGGTCTGCACAAATACAAAAAGCAGGCCGAACTCAACGGCGTCGACGATCTGCGTCTGCTGACAAAAGAAGAAGTCAACACACTCGAACCCGAAGTGATCGCCGTTGCAGGTTTTTTATCACCATCAACCGGCATCATCGACAGCCACGGCCTGATGCTGGCCTATCTCGGTGACGCCGAGAACGCCGGCGCGACCCTCGTGCTGAACAGCCCGGCACTCAGTGGCCGCATAAGCGATGACGGCATTGTGCTCGATGTCGGCGGCGCCGAACCGATGCAGCTCGCCTGCCGCACGGTGATCAACGCGGCGGGCCACGGCGCACCGGCGCTCGCGCGTTCGATCGCGGGCATACCCGCAGAAACAATCCCGCAGAGTTACTACGCAATCGGCCACTACTACACGCTCACCGGCAAAGCACCGTTCAACCGTCTGGTTTATCCGGTGGCGCGTCAGGACTGGCTGGGCGTGCACGTCACCATCGATCTTGGCGGGCGCTGCAAATTCGGCCCCGATTTCTCGTGGCGCGATTCCCTCGACTATAAATTCGATGAGTCGCGCGAACCCCTGTTTTACGAAGCGATCCGCCGTTATTTCCCCGGCCTCAAAGACGGCACGCTGCAACCCGGCTATACCGGCATGCGCCCGCGCCTCACCGGCCAGGGCAAGGAAGCAGTTGATTTCATGATCCACGGCCCGCGCGATCATGGCGTACCGAATCTGGTCAATCTCTATGGAATTGAATCGCCGGGGTTGACGTCGTCGATGGCGATTGCGGGGTACGTGCGGGAATTGGTCGACTGAGCGTTACTCGCGCTACGCACTTGGACGCAGGCGCCTCGCCTGCGCGAACTACCACGCTGGTTTGTAGGATGGGTAGAGGCCGCAGGCCGAAACCCATCGTTGCCGGGTATTTCTTGCATGGTGGCTCAACGTCGCTGCGCTCGGCCTTCTTGGCTATTAAAACGGGATATCGTCATCCATATCATCGAAGAAGCCCCGGGGGACGGCTTCGCTTGATCCTTGCTCACTGCAAATTCCTCATATTCTTTTTTGAACTTAGAAGCTCATATCCTTACAGCATCGTTGCGCCGCTACTTAACAAAAAACTCGACAATGACGATCGGAAAATTAAAATGGCTACGTTCGATAAAAATACCTAAATCGATATTCAATCGAATCGAGAACAACTCATTGACGCTGGCAAGCGTAACGCAGGACTAGTCCATTCACAACACCACCCTCAATCCGGCAACTCCAACACCGGCTCATCCATCGCCCCACACTGCTCGCGCAGCGCCAAAATCTGATCCTGCCAATACCGTTGCGTGTTGAACCACGGAAAACTCACCGGAAACGCCGGATCGTCCCAGCGCATCGCCAGCCAGCCGGCATAGTGAATCATGCGCAGCGTGCGCAGCGCTTCGATCAGGCGCAGTTCACGCAAATCGAATTTCTGGAATTCGCGATAACCGCGCAACACGTCGGCGAGTTGGATCGCCATTGCTTCGCGGTCGCCCGACAGCAGCATCCACAGGTCCTGCACGGCCGGGCCGCTGCGGCAATCGTCGAAGTCAACGAAATGCGGCCCGGCATCTGTCCACAGAATATTGCCGGCGTGACAATCACCGTGCAGGCGGATGTCCTTGACACGGCCGGCCTCGGCGTAGCAGCTGCGTACGCGTTCGAACGCATCGCGCACAATGGCCTGATAGGCCGGCTTGATATCGACCGGCACAAAACCTTTGTCGAGCACAAAACGCGACGGTGCTTCACCAAAACTCGCGATATCGATGCGCGGCCGTTCACGAAACGGTTTCAACGCGCCGACGGCGTGTATGCGCCCCATGAAACGGCCTATCCATTGCAGCACCTCCGGTCGATCAAGTTCGGGGGCGCGGCCCGGCCGCCGCGGAAACAGGGCAAAACGAAAACCGCCGTGCGCGTGCAGTGTGCGGCCGTTGATCGCCAATGGAGCCACCACCGGAATCTCGCGATCAACGAGTTCCTGAGAATAGACATGCTCCTCAAGAATGGCCTTATCGCTCCAGCGCTGCGGGCGGTAGAACTTGGCAACCAGTTGAACACCGTCTTCCAGCCACACCTGATAGACGCGGTTCTCGTAGCTGTTCAGTGCGTGCTGGCGGCCGTCGCAGCGATAGCCGCAGGTCTCGACTGCGTCGAGGATCAGGTCAGGGGTGAGGTTTTGATAATGCGGATCATCAGGCATGGCGTCAGCAATCGGTAATTGCCGACCATACCATTAACCGGCGGCTATTTCAGAAATGGCGGCGACAGCAGGCGCAGTCCGATCGAAAACCAGCGGCTACCGCCGTAGTCGCCGGCAATCGTACCGGCTGTGGCGTCGATCTGTACGCGATTCGGCACCAACCAGACGCGCACCCCGCCCTGATACGAATTGCGATTATGGTTGTCGCCATAGGTCTCGACCATCAGGAAAACGCGCGGCGCAATGGCGTATTCAGTACCGATGCCATAGGTCATGCCATTTTGCGGGTTTTCACCGGCGCGCTGCACGCCGAGGTTGGCGTGCACGAACAACCGGTCATCGAGCAACGAACGCGTCATCGGCACGTAGGCATAGTAGTTCGGCACCTGATCGGCGAGTCCGCGCGAACGCGACACACCGCCAACGGCGACACCGTATGAATAGCTGTTGGTTTCAAGATTCCTGAACAGTGTCTTACCCTGCATCTGCACGGTGCGCGCATAACTGCGTGCGCCGAGATCATCGACCGGCAGTTCGGCGCTGCCTAGCGTCAATTCAAGATTGCCGGTCGGATTGCAACCGGGCAGCGCCCAGGTTTCCTTGCTGTCGCGATTGAAACGCCGCCACGTCTCAAGCTGGCAGGAACCGGGGTCGACAATGCGCGCGTCATCCACCACCATCGGCCGCGCCGAGTACGCGGCCGATGCTGCCAGGGCCAGGCCAAATGCAAGCACAAGACACAACGACAATGGATGGAGCGCAGCGACTGGCATGAAAAAGAACATCGGCATGTTGAAATTATGCTATCGAGGTTGACATGAATAAATCAGAAACCAGCTGCGGCGCGCTTCATATTTCAGCGTGCATGCGTAGACCGAAAAAATGCGCATGGCCGCGATCGGCGTTGTAACCCGGATTCGCGATGTGCTGATAATCGAACGACAACCATGCGGCGCGATGCACTTTCAGACTGTAATAGGTTTCGACGATCTCCTCGTGCCGGTAATTGAGTCTGCCATCACCGAGAAAGAAGCCGTTGCCGCCGTGCGCAAGATAGTCGCGGTGCGAAGGCGACAACCCGTTTAACGCCACTGCAATGCCGATTTCGTCCCCGGCATGCTGCCACGCCGCCCCTTTCACCACCACGCCACCGCTCAATGAACGGTCGATTTCGGTAAACGCGAACGTTTCGGTATGCCCGTCATTACCGCTGGCGCGCATGAACAGGCCGATGTCATCGCGCAGCGCCTGCTCAACATTGATACCGGCGCCGCGTTTAGCCTGAGCGCTACGCACGTTATTCAAATTCGGCGTCGTTGCGGCCGCAGCACCCTGCGCTGTAGCGTCGGCGAAATTTCCCATCACAGCCTGATTGCGGAAAGCCAGCAGGCGCACGCGTCCACGCTGCTCGCCGAGCTTATAGCCGCGTTCAAGCTCCAGCGCATCGCCGTAACTCGAGCCGAGGCGCGGATTGAGCGACAGTCCGTTACTTTCTTTCGGCATCATGAAACGCCCGCCGCGCAGCGACCAATCGGGCGTAATGTATTCAAGCGCCGCGCCCCAGGTGTAACCACGCGCATCGGCCGGGTAATCCCAGGCGCCGTGCGTCATCAACGACCAGTTCAAAAACGCCATACGCGGATCGTGGCTGAATTTGTTGTCGTCAAAAATATCGAGCGCGGAAAGATTGCCGATAGTCAGCACAAAACGCCGGGCATCAACGCTGCCGGCCAGCTGGTTTTGATCGGACTCGACCTTTTCACGGCCACCGCCCCGGCCCCAGGTCTGGCGCAAAAACAGCCGCGCGCGGTAAAACGTCGGATCGGCGCCCGAAGTGCGGGCGATTTCACCGTTGGTAAAACCGCCGAGCCCCTTCAAATCCGAAAACGGCACGCCCAGCGCCATTTCCGGATTGAAATAAAGTTCACCGCCCGCCCACGGCCGGTAGCCGGCATACAGCGTCGCCGTACCGGTGCGACTGTATTCGCGGTTGGTGAGCAAACTGTTGCTGCCGCTGTAACTGGCCGAAAATCCCGGCTTGTGCTGCAAGACAGCGGTGGCCTGCCCCTTGAGCTGCCAGTTCTCGACTTCGTCGTCCGCCGCAGCCGCGCGCGCACAGGCCAGCCCGGCCAAAAGGGCAAGCGGGACTACGCAGCAGTGCAGAAATTTTTTCATCGTGAACGGGCTATGGCTGTTAGGCGGCAGCGATTCTACGCTGATTGTATGCCGCTCACGTTAAATTCCCGTTACAAAACAAACTGCACACCTGCTCAGTTCGTGCCCGCCAACGGCCACTCACGTAACGATGGAAACCACGGCAGGCCCTGCGCGTTATTTTCCGGCAGGACACGCGGCACGCACTCATTGCGGGCGACACGGCAGGCAATCAGCAGATCCGCAATCGATGCGGTAATCGCAGCGAGATCGTCGAGCGGATACAGCGGCCAGCGAAAACCCTCAATCATGCTGTCGTCGAACGGCTGGCTCAGCGTTAGACGCAGCTCGGCGTTGTCATGCGCACTTAATATCGCCACCGGATCGCCGCCGGCGCTGCGGAAACGCCGCACCGCATTGCCGGCAAACAGATTGCACGCGGTTTCCAGCTGCGCACTGCGCCCGGCGTGTGCGGCGCGCAGCAGATCTGCCGGCGGCCGCGCCATCGGCAGAATTTCCGCACCGGCCTGCGCTAGCTGCTTTGCCAGCAGGCGCGTCAAGTGCATACCCCAGGCGCCGATGTTCGACGCGGTTTCGGTCAAGGCCGGCTCACTCGCCGGCGCAATACCGGCGCCAACCAGAAAGCGCAAATGCACCCGCTCGCCCGGTTCGTCCATCACAATCGGCGACGGCGGCAGTTCGCGCCGCGCAACGCCGCCCGCATGCGTCCACACAAACACTTCGGCCGGCGTCACCGACTCCAGCGTTTCGAGTGAACACAAGGCATTGCCGATGCCGAAGTTCTGCGTTTTGCCGAGCACGCCATTTTGCAGAAACAATTCGCTCACGGCGGCGATGTCCGGCAACGCGCCCGCCAGTTGCAGCGGTTTGCGGCTACCGGTAACAATAATCAACGGCAATGCAAATACGCGCGCTACCAGTGCCTCACCGGTTGTCGCTTCGCCAGCGTGATGCGCGACATCGCAGGCCGCATGCCGGAGCCGCGCGTATTCGGCGGGCGACGGCGCGGCACGCAAGGCGGCAGAAAAATCAGCGTCCTGCCCCGCTGCGCAATCTGCACGCAACACATCGCGCAATTCCGCCGGCGCCAATTTCAGCCAGGCATGCGCACCGTCGCCGTAACAGCGCGGGTCGGGCAGAACTGCGATGGAATTTGAGGTCATTGCGGATTGACTTGAGACAGTCGAAAACCTACGATTCGGCAACGACCGCGAAAATGCGGCATTACTAAACAAGTTGCCACCACAGGCCGCTTGAGCTGAACGGGGAGGATTTTAACATGCAGTTTCTGCACAATCGCACTGCGGCGCGTCGATTCGCCTTCGCATGCCTCACCATGTTCATCATGGTCTGCTGCAGCTCTCTGCATGCAGCCGACGAAGTGCTGTCGATCAACAGTTTTGTCGCGCACAAATCCACCGTGCCGGCCAACACCGGGCAGCCGGTCGGGCTGCATCTGCGTGAACGCGTGCTCGAAAGTGTCAAACGCGGCAGCGCTGCCGGCAAAACACCAAAGGTCGTGCTGTTTGTGCATGGCGGCTTCTCGCCGGCGACCGTCGCCTACGACCTCGAATACAAGGATTTTTCCTGGATGGAGTATCTCGCGCGCGCCGGCTTCGACGTCTTCGCCATGACGCACACCGCCTACGGTTATTCCCCCAAACCCTACATGGACGACCCCTGCAATGTCGATCCGAAGCAGCAGCAGATTCTGATTCCGCACGTGCTCAAAGCGCCCTGCGCGCCGCGTTATCCGTTCAAGCTCGTCTCCAGCCAATCCGAATGGGACGAAGTCGAAGCCGTGGTCAAACACATTGCCGCGCTGCGCGGCGTGAAAAAAGTCAGCATGATCGGCTGGTCAACCGGCACGCCGCGCATCGGCGGCTTCGCGGCGAAACATCCGGAGATGGTGGACAAGATCGTCTACCTTGCTCCTGCACCGTTCTTTGAGAACGATGAAGCGCCCTCAACGTACCCCGAAGCCGGTGCACCGACGATACTGCAGACGCGCGAGCGTCTGGAAAAAGAACGCTGGCTGGCCGACGTCAAATGCACCGACCAGATCGACGACCCCGCCATCGGCGACGTGATGTGGCGCGAGTTGATGAAGGTCGAAGGCGCCGGCGCCGAGTGGATACCGGGCGGCGTCATGCGCGCGCCCAACCGCATGAATTTCGGCTGGCGCAAAACCGTGCCGCTGATCAAGGCGCCGGTGCTGATCATGCTCGGCGAATTCGACAACTTCGAACGCCGCCACGACGCTTGGAAGGCACTCGCCGTCAAACACAAGGCCTTTTTGAAGATTGCCTGCGGCTCGCATTATCTGCAATACGAAAGGCAGCGCAAGGTCGTGCATGCGGCGTCAAAAGAATGGCTGCTGCACGGCACCGTCAACGGCAAAGCGGAAGGTTATTACGCGGCGGATCGCAGCGGAAAAATCCAGTAGCCGTTCGCAGGGCGGATAAGCGCAGCGTCATCCGCCAGATGCGGGCGAGAAATTCACCGTAAACATTCGTCGGAAGGCGCTTCGCTTTTCCGACCTGCCACAGCACTCAATCGACGCGCGCGCCCGAGTCCTTGACGACCTTTTGCCACTTTGCGTAATCGCGACGTATCATCGCTGCGAATTCCGCGGCACTGCCGCCCGCCGGGTCGGCGCCCTGCGCATGCAGGCTGTCGATCAACGCACGCGTTGCCAGCGCCTTGTTCAGATCGTCATTGATGCGCGCGGTAATTGTTTTCGGCGTACCGGCAGGTGCGACGACGCCGAACCAGTTGATCACTTCATAACCGGCGACACCGGTCTCAGCGATGGTCGGCAGATCAGGCAGCGCGCCGGCGCGTTTGTTGCCGGTCACCGCGAGGCCGCGCAGCTTCCCGGCGCGCACCTGCGGGATCAGCGGCACCGCACTCGCAATCGTCACACTCACCTGCCCGGCAATCAGGTCGGTCATTAATGGGCCGGTGCCTTTGTATGGAATGTGGTTCATATCCACACCCGCTATTGATTTGAACAACTCCATCGCCAGATGGCTCGACGAGCCGGCCCCGGCCGAGGCGTAATTGATCTGCCCCGGACGCGACTTCGCCAGCGCGACAAGTTCCTGCACCGTGCGCGGCGCAAAACTGACATTGGAAGCCAGCAGCAAAGGCACTGAGACAAACTGAAGCACCGCATCGAAGTCCTTGATCGCGTCGTAGCCAACCTTGCGATACAGATGCGGATTGATCACATGCGGAATCGAGGTAAACAGCAGCGTGTAACCGTCGGCCGCCGCGTGCGCGGTAATTTCTGTTGCCACCAGCCCGCCGGCGCCGCCGCGGTTATCGACCACTACCTGCTCGTGCAACGCCAGCGACATCTGCTGCGCAGCAACGCGGCCGAGAATATCGGCGGCGCCGCCGGGCGGGAAACCGACAATCAGGCGGACTGGTTTGGTCGGATAGATTTGTGCTGCGGCAGACGCGGTAAAACTCATAATTGCAGAGGAAAATAAGGCAATGACGGTATTGTTCATGAAAAGCGTCTTCACTGTTGTGGCGCAGGCGCCCCGCCTGCACGCGATTCAAATTGGCACGGCGCTTCGCGCAGGCGAGGCGCCTGCGTCACAAAAATAACTCAGTCCTCGTTTCAAAATCCTGACTCCCGATTCCTACTTCAATCTACTTTTGCGCCTGACATTTTCACGACCTTGCCCCACTTGACGATCTCGTCTTTGACAAAAGTACCGAATTCCTCCGGCGTGTTGCCGACAAAATCGGCGCCTTCAGAGGCAATGCGCTCGGTCACTTCCGGCAGCTTGATAATGCGCACGACGTCGGCGTGCAGTTTGCTGATGATCTCGCGCGGCGTACCCGCCGGCGCTGCCATACCGAACCACGAACCGGTCTCAAAACCCTTGAGCCCCTGTTCATCCAGCGTCGGCACGTCCGGCACGGCGGCGGTGCGTTTGAGGCTGGTGACGCCAAGCGGGCGCAGCCGGCCGCTTTTCACATGCGGGATCACCGACACCATCGCGCCGAAATAAACTTCGATATGCCCGGCGACATTGTCGACCAGCGCCCCCGATGCGCCCTTGTACGGGACGTGTATCATTTTCACGCCCGCCATGGTCTTGAACAACTCGCCGGCCAGATGGTGCGGGCTGCCGATGCCGGTCGAGCCGTGGCGCAACTGGTTCGGATGCAACTTCGCGAGCGCGATCAACTCCTTGATGTTTTTTGCCGGCACGCTCGGGTGTACCACCACGATGCCCGGCACCTTGGCGATATTCGTCACATAGGAAAAATCCTTGACCGGGTCGTAATTCAGTTTCGGATAAAGCGTCGGATTGATCGCGTTCGCGATCGTCGGCATGAACAGCACATAGCCGTCGGGCGCCGACTTCGCGGCAATCTCGCTGCCGAGATTGGTGCCGGCGCCGGCGCGGTTTTCCACCACCACCGATTGCCCCCATGTCTCGGTCAGCTTGGCGCCGACCGCGCGCGCCAGAATGTCGGCGGCGCCGCCCGGCGTATAAGGCACGATGAAACGTACAGTCTTCGCCGGATAAGTCTGCGCAGCAGCGGCGAACGGCAACGCGATCAATACAGCCGCAAAGACCAAAGCGGATTTCCATTTCATGGCATGCACTCCTCTATCCCGTTCACAACAGCTGCGGCAATCCGCTTGCGCACTTCCGGGTCCGCCATGCGCTTTTCCTCTTCGCGATTGACAATCACGCCGGCCTCGAACAGCAAAGCCGGCATGCGCGCATTGCGCAACACCGCCAGCCGGTCGAAATAATGCACGCCGTTGCGTTTATCCGCAAACGGCCGGTTTTCGCCGACTTTTTTGTCCGCGTGATACAGCGAAGGCTTGAAGCCGGCTTTGATCAGTTCGGCGCCGATTGCCGACGCGCAGCGCAGGCCTTTGCGCCAGCCCGGGTTCTCGTGCGAGACAAACAATGAAAAACCATCGAAGCGGTCGCCGTAACGGCGTTCGACGCCTTCATAGGTCCAGGTCGAGAGCAGAAACTCCTGCATCGAATCGTGATGCACCGATAAAAACAACCCGGCGCCGGCGGCCAGATGCGGACGCGCCGCCAGCGAATTCATGTTGCCGGTTGCACCGATCAGCTGTGTGCTGCGATCGCGTGCTTGCAACTGTGCATCGATTTCCTGCGCGAGGTCGCGGTTAAATTCAAACTCGGGCCGGCCGCGCGCGCTGATAGCCCCCGGCGCTTCAAGATAGTGCCCGACATCGATCGCGATGGTCGCCGCCGCTATCGCCCCGTGCGGCACGGCAAACAATAGCAGCGTGCACGCACCCAAACTCCGGCGCACGAAATTTCGTCGCTTGCTCACGCTTATTACGAGCTCAATCTCGAAAAATCCCAAAAATCAATTTATCTGAGTGAACAGCAGGCTCCGCAGGAATGCTTCGCCCTCTTCACGCAATTGCATACTCGACGGCTGCGGCCCTCCGCGTTCCGAATAATTGACATCAACAAAATGCTTCCGACTATTTGGATGCAGACATATATTTCCGGAAATCTCGAGCATTAAAGACTCCCCTTTTGCGTTCGGTGCGCCACGATCCGCCACTTTGATCCTGTAACGCAGACACTCCGGTGCAGGCGAATTTACCTCAACGAACTCCTGACCAACCATCGTTTGCCTCTGTGGATCCATTCCAGTCAACTTGATTTTTCGCGCAAATTCGAAGAATTCTGTCGCATTGCTCGAGGCAACCTCTAATTCCCGGGAAAACGCTGCTGCAACAAACGAGTGCGTACGTGAATCAACCCGTTTCCCAAAGAAAACGTTTCTATCATCACGCCCACCAATAAACCAGTTTTTTCCAGACGGCGGTTTGATACGAAAACCATTGAATTGAAGTGCGGTATCCGGATCTGTGACCGGAACAAGCCGTCCCTGTCCGAACGTTGGCGCGTTAAAAAACAGGATTGCAATCAGAAAAGCCAACCACCGCCCGCTACTCACTTTGGATTTTCCGGCTCTGTCGGTGACGTTGATATTTTTGCGTCCAGGGACTTTGCAATTTTTTCGACAATAACATTGACGGCACCCACAACAACGCCCTGCAAACGTTCGTTTACCGCTGAACCGGATACCGACTCTGTAACTCTGGATTCAATTTCAACGCCGTCCAGAGATATCTCAATTTCGCAGGCTACGGTTCGATCAGTCTTTGCATTCGCCAACCCGCTACGAATGGCACCCCCGAACACACCAACGATTACGTCGCCCAGAAAAGTCCCGACTGACGGAACATAAGCCAAGCCCTGACTACCGGGTTTATAACGATTAATCTAAACGGAGTACTTTTTGACCGAAATCGTTTTTCCTGCAACCCGGTTCCCCAACGCATTTTCAATGGACGCGCGTAGTATTGACATTCGCGGCGGCGTCAGTTGATCGTCCCCATACTCGATCCACTCACTCACGTCGGTAGAGCGATTGTCCCCAGCAATCTGCGACATGGTTCGCGCATCGATCAGCGAAAAATTTTCTGTACCGAGAACCTTTATATTCTCAATATGAATCTTGCCGGGCGCCGAACATCCCGCGATCAAAGTCAAAAAAATCCCGATACCGCAATAATGCGCCCGTAACTCATGGCATCCCCAGCGCCTCGACTACCATCCCAGCGCATAGGCAGGCCGTCGCGGATCAGCGCCGCCATGCCGCACGCCGGTTTTGTGATCGACAACAATGGTGCACGGCGCACCGGCCAGCCACGTCCAGTCGTCCCACCAGTAAACCTGGTGGCCGATTTTCGCCAGCGCGTCGCCGGTTGCTTTCGGAATACGCGATTCGAGATATAGACGGCCGGGGAAATATTCGTGCGGTTCGAACGAACCGGGATAGCTGTAATTGGCGACACGCGGCGCCTCGATTGCCGTCTGCGCGTCCATGCCAAAGACGTTGACGTTGAGAAACACCTGCAGCATCGCCTGCGGCTGCACGTCGCCGCCGGGCGTGCCAAAGGGCATATGCACTTTGCCGTTTTTGAAAGCAAGTGCGGGGCTCGGCGTCAGCCGCGGGCGTTTGCCCGGCGCCACCGAACTCGGATGCGTCGGGTCCGACCACGATTGCGTGCCGCGGCCCGAACACAGAATGCCGACGCCTGGTATCAGGGTTGAATTGTTCGAACCATCCGAAGGTGTTGCCGACATCGCATTGCCGTGACGATCGACACAACACAGATAGCTCGTATCGCCCGGGCCCGGCGCTTCTTCGGATTGCGGTTTCGGGATCCAGCGTGGTTCAAGTTCCGTCAATTTTGCCGGATCGCCGGGTGGCGGCATTTCCGGCCAGGCGCGATTGTCTTTGATTAATCCGCGACGGTGGTTCGCATAAGCGTCCGACATCAGGCCCTTGATCGGCACCTTGACGAAATCCGGATCGCCGAAATGATGGTGGCGATCTGCGAAGGCCAGCTTCAGCGCTTCGGTGATCAAATGGATGTACTGCGGCGAGTTGTGGCCGAGGCTTTTCAGATCGACGCCTTTCAGAATATTCAGCGCCATCGGCAGCACCGGCCCCTGCGACCACGGGCCGCAGGCGTGCACGTCGATGCCATTAAAGCGCGCCTTCACCGTCGGCTCGAACTTGATGCTGTAGTCGGCGAAGTCTTCCATGCGCATAAAGCCGCCGTTCTTCTGATGGAACTTGACGATGGTGGCGGCAACGTCGCCCTTGTAAAACGCATCGCGCGCCGCGCGCAGTGCCGCACTACGGCCCTTGCGCTTGCTGGCTTTTTCCACGTCCGCCAGATATTGCAGCGTATTCGCAAGCTCGGTTTGAATGAACACGTCGCCGGGTTGCGGCGGCTGCCCTTTCGGCAGAAACACTTTTTTGTTCGACGGCCAGCGCTCGTACGACGAACGGTTATCGGTAATGAATTGCGACATCAGCGGATACATCGGAAAGCCGTGGCGCGCGAATCGAATGGCTGCCGATGCAACCTCGGCAAAGGTCATGGTGCCGAAACGTTCGAGCGCAGTAATCCACGCGTCCGGCGCTGCCGGCACCACGCTGCGCAAAATACCCGGCGGAATTTTGCTGCCGTGGTTCTTCTGAAAATAATCCGGCGTCATCATTTGCGGCCACACGCCGAGGCCGTCGATACAATGAATCTCACGCGTCTTTGCCACGTAAATAATCATCGGTGCGACACCGCCGAAATTCACCTTGTCGGTTTGCAACACACCGATCGCGATACCGGCCGCCACACCGGCGTCGATGGCGTTGCCGCCGGCCTCGAGAATTTCAAAACCCGCATGCGCGGCCAAGTAATGCCCAGCGGCGATCACGTGGCGCGTGCCCATGATGGTCGGGCGGTTGGAGGGCGCAGGTCTGATGCGGGTCGGGTCTTCGAGTTTCATCTTTCACCTCAGGTGTTGCGCATGCGCACGATCGTAAAACGAACATTGTAGCCGCGAACAGCCGGGGCGGCATCCGCTACAATGGCGGCACCATGTCTCAATCGCAACTCCGCTGGTTTGGCATTGCACTTGCGCTGTTTTGCGGCACCCCCGCACTCGCACAAACTGCGTGGAAGCCGGTCAAGCCGGTCGAAATTCTGGTTGGCGTCAGCCCCGGCGGCGGCATCGACCGCACGGCGCGGCTGCTGCAGCGCGTGTTGACGGAAAAACAGCTGATCGAAACCACCGCCTCGGTGATCAACAAACCGGGCGGCGGCGGCATGCTGGTGCAGGCCTATCTCAATCAGCATCAAGGCGATGCGCACTACTTCGAGATTACCGCGACCTCGATACTCACCAATCACATTAACGGCAAGAGTCCCAACAACTGGGATGCCTTCACGCCGATTGCGCTGCTGTGCGACGAATATATCGGTATCGCCGTCAAAACCGATTCATCGCTGAAAGACGGGCGCGATCTCGCTACATTGTTAAAAAATGACGCCGGCGCAATTGCCGCCGGCATTGCCACCAGCGCCGGTAATACCAATCACATCACGCTTGCGCTGTTGACCAAACGCGCCGGCGGTGACGCCAAAAAACTGAAAATCGTGGTCTTCGGTTCCGGCGGCGAATCGACTACTGCACTGATGGGCGGCCACGTCAGCGTAGTCGCCACACCCGCCGCCACTGCCGCGCCGCAGGTGCAGAACGGCGCGCTGCGCATGCTCGCCGTAGCAGCACCGCGCCGGCTCGAAGGCCCGCTGGCGAACGTGCCGACGTGGAAGGAACTCGGTTTCGATGTCGTCGTCGCCAACTGGCGGCCGGTGATCGGCCCGCGCGGTCTTAGCGCCGAACAGGTCGCTTACTGGGAAGAGCGGCTGTCGCGCTTCACGCAAACCGACGAATGGAAACGCGAGATGGCTGAGACCGGTGCGGTAGCGCACTTCATGGGCAGCCGCGAGCTTGCCAAGTACTTTGCGGCGCAACACGCCGAATTTAAAAGTGTGCTTTCTGAAATCGGACTGGCTAAATAGCGCCTCGCATGCGTGGTGTATCATCACGCCTCCCTTTACGATGCACGCAAATTAATTCATGACCTCATTCAGCTGGGATTTCCCCTACCCGTCGCAACGCATGCCCATCCTCGCGCGCAATTGCGTCGCGACTTCGCAACCGCTCGCCGCGCAAGCAGGCCTGCGCATGCTGCTCAAAGGCGGCAGCGCAGTCGATGCAATACTCGCCACCGCAATTGCCTTGACCGTCTTGGAACCGACCAGCAACGGCATCGGTTCCGATGCTTTCGCCATTTTGTGGGACGGCAATAAACTGCGCGGCCTCAATGCCTCAGGACGTTCGCCCGCCGCATGGACGCCCGACCGCTTCAAAGGCAAGAGCGCCATGCCGATGCGCGGCTGGGACGCCGTCACGGTACCGGGTTGCGTCTCAGCGTGGGTAGAAATGTCGACGCAATACGGCAAGCTGCCGTTCGCCGATTTGTTCGAGCCGGCAATCGAATATGCGGCCGGCGGCTATATGGTCACGCCGACCATCGCGCGGCTGTGGAAAAACCAGGTGCCGGAACTTAAATCGCAACCGGGCTTTGCCGCCGCCTTCATGCCGAACGGCCGCGCGCCGCTGCCCGGCGAAAAATTTGTATTTCCCGATCAAGCTGCAACATTGCGCAAAATTGCCGAGAGCAAAGGCGAAGCTTTTTACCGCGGCGAACTCGCTGAAAAAATCGCCGCGCATGCCAAACAAAACGGCGGCGCGATGACTATCGCCGATCTCGCCGCGCATACGCTCGACTGGGTCGAGCCGCTGGCGCAGGATTACCGCGGCTACACGCTGCACGAACTGCCGCCCAACGGCCAGGGCATAGGCGCGCTGGTTTCGCTCGGCATACTCGACAACTTCGACATGCGCGCGCTGCCGGTCGATTCCGCCGACAGTCTGCACGTGCAGATCGAAGCGATGAAGCTCGCCTTCGCCGATATCTACGAATACGTGTCGGATCCGAAAACCATGCGGGTGAAACCGTCGCAGATGCTCGACAAGGCTTATTTGAAAGACCGCGCCAAACTGATCGACATGAAAAAAGCGCAGGACCCGCAATTCGGCACACCGCCGACCGGCGGCACCGTGTATCTGACCGCCGCCGATGCCTCGGGCATGATGGTCTCGTACATTCAATCGAATTTTGCCGGCTTCGGTTCCGGCTGCGTAGTCGATGGCACCGGCATCAGCCTGCAGAACCGCGGTTACGGTTTCAGCTTGAAGCCCGGTCACGCCAACGTCGTGGCGCCAGGCAAGCGGCCTTTCCAGACCATCATCCCCGCCTTCGTCACCAAAGACGGCAAGCCGGTGATGAGTTACGGCTTGATGGGCGGCTCAATGCAGGCACAGGGCCACTCGCAGGTGATAGTGCGCTTTACCGACTACGAACAGAATCCGCAGGCTGCCGCCGATGCGCCGCGCTGGCGCATCGATAACGGTCTCAGCGTCGGCATCGAACACGGCATCAACGCCGATGTAGTCGATGAACTCAAACGCCGCGGCCACAATCTCGTGCAGGCCGACCGCTGGAGCACCGACTTCGGCCGCGCACAGTTGATTTACAAAATGGAAGACGGTTATCTCGCCGCATCGGAACGCCGCACTGACGGCCAGGCCGTCGGCTACTAATCACTGAATCCCGATTCCTGAATCCTGGATCAACAATGTCCGAACACAAAGCCACCATCGTCTGGAAACGCGGCACGCCGGACTTCGGCTACAAAACCTACTCGCGCGATCACGTCTGGCGTTTCGACAACGGCGTTGAAGTGCCGGGCTCTGCGGCGCCGGCGTATTTTGGAAATCCCGATCGCGTCGATCCCGAAGGCGCTTTCGTCGCCGCACTGTCGAGCTGCCACATGCTGACGTTTCTGGCCCTCGCCTCGAACAAGGGTTTCATAGTCGACGTCTATGAAGACGCCGCCATCGGCCATCTAGGCAAAAACGTCAATGGAAAAATGGCCATGCTGAGCGTCGATCTGCATCCGCAGATCGCCTTCAGCGGCGCCAAGCTGCCGGCACAGGCCGATCTCGACTGGCTGCACGACAAGGCGCACAAGGAATGTTTTATTGCGAATTCGGTGACAACCGAGGTTCGGGTTGTCGCAGAATAATTTTGCGTGCATGTAAGGAAACGCTTTTGCGAACGACCGTCTGATATTCACAACCGTCAAGACGGGAGTTCGAGAGATGAATCAGCGGCTGTTTTGCTTTGCAGGCGGCGACAATGGCATATGGACGGTCACGAGCAGCCGAACCGTCTGCGGCGATCCCTTGCCAGCCGTGAAATCAGTCAGTGTCCTTGCCGCTGCAGATGAAGCGCCTGCAAACGCGACTTGGCTGCTGCATGGCGTCACCAGTAACGAGCGTTACGTCGTACGCGATGAAAAAAACATTTTGACTAGCAAGCAGCAGGGGCTGGCCCGTCCTGAGGCAGTTTGTGCGGCCTTGATTCCGCTTCGCAAGAATAATGCGTGGTGGGTGCTTTCGCAGGATGAACGACGCGCTATTTTTGAAGACCAATCGGAACACATCAAAATCGGCGTGAAATATCTGCCGGCTATCGCGCGCAAACTGCACCACTGCCGTGATCTCGCCACCGCTGAACCGTTCGATTTCATCACATGGTTTGAGTATGCACCCGAACACGCGTCTGCATTCGACGAGCTACTTGCCGAACTGCGCAGCTCGCCAGAGTGGCGTTACGTCGACCGTGAAATCGACATTCGCATGCTGCGATCCTAGCGCATCGCGATGCAGCTAGCCGCCGCAGAGAATCTGCAGCGTCTTCGACCTGAACTCGCGCTGATGCAGCACGTAAACGACACTGACCGTCATTGCGATCATCAGTATCGGGTGCAAAAACCACGACAACGCCGCAACGCCGAAGTAATAGGCGCGCAGGCCGTTGTTGAAATTGCCGCTGGCGAATGAAGCCAGCGCCGCGATGCGGTCAATGTGCGGTGCGAATTCCTCGACGTCCTGCGGCGTCTTGCGCGTCGAACCAACCAGCACCGAGGCGAGGCCGAACTGGCGGATTGACCAGCTCAGTTTGAAAAATGCGAAAATGAAAATCAGCACCAGCAGCAATATTTTGAGTTCCCACACGCGCTCGGAAACCTGCTGCGTGAACGGCAGCTCGGCGATGACACCGGCCGCCTTCTCGGCATAACCCATCAACGCGACCAGTGCACCGAGTATCAGCATTGTCGTTGAAGCAAAAAACTGCGAGCTGCGCGTCAGGTTACGCATGATGTTGACGTCGAGCATGCGATTGTCGCGCCCGACCATCTGCACAATCCATTCACGGACGTATTTATCCATCTGACGGCGCAAAGTCGGCCGTGTCGTCACGCGGTGATCGGTGTACCAGACATAGCCCGACCACCACGCGGCAAACCACGCCAGCGCCAGCAGGTCGAGCCAGGGCAGAAACAATGAATTGAAAAAATTGTTCATATAATTTATGTAAAAATGGCTCAAGCAAATAAAGTTAAGACACCGGTGTAGCCATACAGCCGGTTGTGCGAAATTTCGCCGTTACAGAAAAACCCGACCAGCGGCAGATTGCCGAGTGCGGACTTTATCAGTTTCAATTCATCAGAATCCGGCCCGAACAAGTTGGCGCCACGACCGAGGCAGGAGAAATAGAGCGCACCGCGCGGTTTGCTGTAAAGGCCCTGCTGAATGCTGGCGAGCATGCGGCGCATGTCTTCGACCGCGCTGGCATTATCGCGGAGACAGAACATCAGTTCGCCGCCCTCTTCGGCGGTGTCGCCGATGGCGACCAGTCCGCGACTGGCATCGATACCGACGAGGTTGCGCACCATATAGTCGCTGGTGTCGGTGCCGGCCACCGAGAGCCCGGCAAACACCACGCTGCCGAGGCGCTGCATATCGCGCGTGAGTTTCTCACCGACATCTTCTTTCAACACGTCCAGCGCCGGCCGGTCGTCGAGTTTGAGGATGATATTGCGTTGCGCTTCGGTGATCTTGTGTTTCGGCCCGACCGGCGAGCAGCCCTGCGTCAGGCGCGTCGCCACGGTTACTTCGTCCGACAACAACACACCGGAAAGCCCGCCTTCGTGTGTCTTTTCAGCGATCTGCCAGTTTTCGGCACGCGAACTGCTCAGGCCGCCGACAACAAAACCGCTTTCAACTTTTTCGGCAAGACCGGCGATCAATTCGGGCACGCTGCTGTTGGCAGGATCGGCATGCACGATCGCGAAGTTCGCCGCGCGTTCGCCGCAGTTAAACTTTCTGATATTCAGGTCGTCGGCCGTGCGCAAGCCGGAAAACACCTGGAACGATCCCGGCGCAAAATCGGCGAGCATCACCGCCATCGCCGGCACATCAAGATATTCACGGCCGGTTGCGCAGACACCGATGCCGACCGAGCCGACCCAGTGCTGCACACTGGTTTTCTCACGAAAAAACGCAGTGATGTCGTCAGCGTGCGCCGCCAGCAGATCGGTCAGATAAATGAAACCCAGGGTGCCGTGCGCGCCGGCTAGTTGCTGCAGGCAATGCTGAGCGATTGCGCGCCAGTCTTCACCGGCGGCGTGTGCAACTCGAAAAGGCATGGACATGCCGCGTATTATCGCAGCAGTAGCCGCAACCATGCCAGTAGTTCGCAACGCCGCACCCACTGCGTTGCGATCGAATCATTCAAGCGCTACCTTGCCTGTACCCTTCAATTTTGCAGCATCAAAATCAACCTTTTCCGCTGCTCTCAAAATTTTTCCTGCCGTAATACGCCGACATCTGTCACGCAAACGGTGACTGCGTAGTTTTCAAAATAACTGCTGTAAACATGCTCGGCAATCCTGGTTGCCACTGCGTCATCGCAAATCACTTCCATTTGTATGCTGCGATCGGCATCCCAGTCGGCGCCGCGGTCACCGCGGGCGCCGCCGCCGCGCACATCAATCACTGTGTAGCCGTTCGCGCCAAGTCGTTTGACATCCGCGACCAATTGCCTTTCGAGCGCTGCTTCGGCAATGATCATCAGCAGTTTCTTCGGGTGTATCTTCATCGGTGTATTCATGCGTGCAGAAACTGCGCAATGGCGTGATAGAGAGAAATACCCAGCGTGATGTTAAACGGAAACGTTATGCCCAGCGCGGCAGCCAGCGAGAGGCCGGGATTGGCCTGCGGCAGCGCAATGCGCACTGCCGCCGGTGCGGCGATATAAGACGCGCTCGCCGCCAGCGTTGCCAGCAACGTGGTGCCGCCGACCGACAACCCCATTAGCGTGCCGACAAGGGCGCCAGCACTGCCCGCCAGCAAAGGCATCAGCACGCCGAAACCGGTCAGAAAAATGCCGGCCTTGCGCAAATCGCCGATGCGAGATGCGACAATCAGCCCCATTTCAAGCAGGAACAGACAAAGCGCTCCTTTGAATAGATCAAAAAAGAACAGTTTCACCGGCGCGATCGCCGCGGGACCAGCCAGCCACCCGATCGCCAGACCGCCCAGCAGCAACACAATGCTTTTGCCAAGCAGGATTTCCCGCATTAACGCGGCCCAATTCATCTCGCGCCCGCGTTCGGACATGCGGCCGAGTATCACACCGACGATGATGCCCGGCGCTTCGAGCAGCGCGACAAACAGCGGCATATAGGATTCGTATTCCACCCCGCGTTTCGCAAGGTAGGCCACACCGACGGCAAAAGTCACGACACTGACGGAACCATAGTGCGCGGCAATCGCACCGGCGTTATGCGTGTCGAAGCGGCCGATATAACGCAGCAGGGGAAACGCGATCAACGGCAGCGCGGCGCCCATCGCCACCACAATCAGCGCCTGTATGGCAATGGCGCCGTAGACATGACTCGCCAGTTCGACGCCGCCCTTGATGCCAATTGCGAGCAGCAAATAAATCGTCAGCGACTCGTAGAGCACGCCGGGCAGCTTGAGATCCGAGCGCAACAATCGCGCCACGAATCCAAGCACAAAAAAATAGACAACGGGATCCATGTCAGCCGGCCGGCGGCCGCGCCTGCGCCAGGCGCCAGCGTTGGTGGAAAAACGTATGCTCAAGCCGCATGCGAAACCGACCGTGCCGCGGTGACGTGCAAAGCTGCGGCGCGCGCCAGTGCTGCATTAACATCGACGGCAAGGCAGGTGTAATGCCCCATTTTGCGCCCCGGCCGCGCCTGCGCCTTGCCGTACAGCCAAAGCCGCGTTTGGGGGTCGCCAAGCAGCATTTTAAAATCCGGCGTGCCGTGCTGCCAGGAATCCCCGAGCAGATTGATCATGGCCGCCGGCATCGTCTGCTGCGTACTACCGAGCGGCAGGCCCGCGGTCACGCGCACCTGTTGCTCGAATTGCGAGGTCATCGCCGCGTCCAGTGTCCAGTGCCCGCTGTTGTGCGGGCGCGGCGCCATTTCATTGGCGATGATGCTGCCATCGCCGAGTTCAAACAATTCAAGGCACATCACGCCGGTATAGCCCAGCGTCTCCGCTACCGCGACTGCTGCGTCGGTCGCCGTCCGCGCCTGTGCGGTGGAAATGCGGGCCGGTACAATGGATGTGTCGAGGATGCCGTTGACGTGCTGGTTTTCGGCAACTGCATAGGTGGCAAGGCCGCCGCTGACGTCGCGCGCCAGCACCACGCTCAGCTCGCGCGCGAGATCAACGCGCTTTTCGAAAACGCACGGCACATATCCGAGATGCATGAACGCCGCACGCAGCAAGGTGCGGTCGGCAACTGCAATCTGACCGCGGCCGTCGTAACCCATACGCGCAGTCTTTAAAATACCCGGGAACAGGTTCTCCGGCACTCGCGCAATGTCGGCTTCGCCGCGGATAACTGCGTGCGGCGCCACGCCGACGAGTCGCGACAGCAGCGCCTTTTCGGCAATCCGATCCTGCGCAATTTCCACACTCGCCGCATCAGGCGTAACGCGGCAGCGCGTCGATAACCAGGCAAGCGTTTTCGCCGGCACGCCTTCAAATTCGATGGTTACCGCCGCGCAGCGAGAAGCCATCACCGCCAGCATCGCCTCATTGTCGTAGGCGCCGCACAAATGACAATCCGCACTGCGCCCGGCCGGGCTGTCGGCGTCGGGATCGAGCACCATGACGCGGTAACCCAGCGACTGCGCGGACATGACGAACAGGCGGCCGAGCTGGCCACCACCGAGTATCCCCAGCCACGCGCCATGGGTGTTCATTTCGCGGTTTCCAGTCGCGCATCGCGCACCGTGGCCGCCTGCGTCTGCCGATAGCGTTTGAGTTTCGCTGCCAGCTTGTCATCACCGTTGGCAAGCATGGCAATCGCGAACAGCGCCGCGTTAAACGCCCCCGCCTCGCCGATGGCAAATGTCGCCACTGGCACGCCGCGCGGCATTTGCACGATGGACAGCAGAGAGTCCATGCCCTTCAGATGCCTGGATGCCACCGGCACGCCGAGTACCGGCACCGTCGTTAGTGCCGCCATCATGCCGGGCAGATGTGCGGCGCCGCCGGCGCCGGCGATAATGCATTTAAGGCCGCGCTGACATGCCGCGGCACCGTACGTCCACAGCAAGTCAGGCGTGCGATGCGCCGAGACGACATTCGCCTCACAGGCGACGCCAAAATCGCGCAGGGTATTGGCGGCATGCACCATCGTTTCCCAGTCGGACTGGCTGCCCATCACGATACCGACCGCGGGGGCCGCCGTTTCTTTCGCCGCCGCCATCTTATGACCACCGCACTGCGCAAAAACCATCGAACGGCGCCGGCAAAATGCCCTCACTGCCGGCAGGCCTGTTTACGAAGATCAATCCAGGCCTTTGCATTAGCGTCGATTTCGAGAGGTTCATTTAATTCAGCCATCCGTAATTCGGGCAAAAGATAGCAGTTCACATGCATTAATAAAAATGATAAATTTTGATACTTACCATATAGTTTTTACTATGCTTTTATGAAAACTACCGTGCACTTCACATGGAACCAGCTGCGTATCTTCGACGCAGTCGCACGCCTCTCCAGCCACACGCGCGCCGCTGCCGAACTGCATGTTGTGCAGCCGACCATTTCGGCACAGATCAAATTGCTGTCCACTGCGGTGGGCATGTCGTTGTTCGAGCAAATCGGCAAAAAAATTTATCTAACGCCCGCCGGCCGCGAATTGCATGCAACCTGCGCAGAAATGTTCGACTGCTGGTCGCGCTTTGAAATGAAAACGGCTGATATCAAGGGCGTAAAAACAGGCACCCTGCACGTCGCGATTGTGACTACGGCAAAATATTTTATTCCGAGACTGCTTGGCCCTTTCTGCCGTTTGCACCCGGGTATCGACGTAGCGCTTGAAGTCGTTAATCGCGACCAGGTCATCGAGCGCCTGGCCGCCAATCGTGACGACCTCTACATCATGGGCGTGCCGCCGGACAATCTGCCGACCGAGCGGCATCCGTTTCTCGAAAATCCGCTGGTGGTGATTGCGCCTGGCGAGCATCCGCTTGCGGGCAAACGCCGCATTGATCTCAACAAGCTGGCGCATGAACAGTTTATTGCGCGCGAACCTGGCTCAGGCACGCGCATCGCCTCGGAAAAATTTCTCGCTTCGCACCGCATAAAACCGCGCATTCGCATGCAACTCGGCAACAATGAAGCGGTTAAATGGACCGTTGCCGCCGGCCTCGGCATTGCCATTGTTTCGCGTCACGCGCTG
Organism: Betaproteobacteria bacterium; assembly: GCA_025363435.1. Classification (GTDB taxonomy): domain Bacteria; phylum Pseudomonadota; class Gammaproteobacteria; order Burkholderiales; family SG8-41; genus PALSA-1004. The sequence continues at coordinate 24,407 of JANYDY010000083.1, read as the reverse complement.
ATGATGGAACCAATGCACGACCGATTGGCGGTGCTCGACGTGAAGGGCTTTCCGATCCGGCGCTCCTGGTACGTGGTTTACCCTGCCGGCAAAAAGCTCTCGGTCGTGGCAAAAACGTTTTTCGAATATCTGCAACAGGAAGCGTCGACAATCCAGGAAGAGCTGTCAGTTCCGCCGTTACGAGCGCGCAGAGCCGCGGCAACCCGCCGGTCGCCGCGGCCTTCCGGTCGCTGAACCGGGCTAATCGAGCGCGATCACCAGCGCAGCGAGTACTGCACCTATGCTGGCAGGCACACCGACGCGCTCCAGCCTTGCAACCGCGTTACCGGCAATCACCTCGACCGGAACCTGCGTTTGTTCGAGAACGCGGTTAGTCACTGAATCTTCGATCATGCGCGTCAGTGAATTTTTGCGCGCCGTGCCGATGACGATGCGGCTGGCGCCTATGCGCTGCGCCGTCGCGGTGATGACCTCGGCGCTGTTACCGAGTTCGACGTGCGTGACATACGGAATGTTGCGCGCATCAAGCAGGTGACGCGCCGCCTGCATCGCCCTCGCCGCCTCGTCGCGGTGATAATCGGCGAGACTGCGCCCGCTGACAAACTTCGCGATGTGCTGCGTAAACGGCGTGCAGACATGCAAGAGGTGCAGTTCGATAGCAGGGTCGGTGACAAACCCGCCGATCACGTGCTGCACTGCCTTCAGTGAATTTTCAGAGGCGTTAATCGGCAACAGTATGCGTTTCATGGCGTTTCCTCCTTCGTCAGTGGGTGTGTTGTGCGGCAATTGATCAAGCGACGGCGCCGCAATCACGGCGAGCTTCACTTCGATGCTCCGTTCGAGGCGGCGGTGATTGCCGCGAAAACCGTACCACAGCACCGCGCCGATCACCGCGAAATACAGCAGCGGCGCAATCAGTGCGTTGGCCTGCACGGTTTCCTGCAGTAAAGGTTCACCCAGCATCATCTTGGCGGCAGTCCATGCCAGCACCGCAGCGCCGATATAAACAATCGAGGAAAAACGCTCGACATACTTCAGGATGAGCTGACTGCCCCAGATCACGATCGGAATACTGATCAACAGGCCGAGCACAACGAGCAGGAAGCTGCCGTTCGCCGCGCCGGCCACCGCCAGCACGTTGTCCAGCCCCATCAGCGCGTCAGCGACGATAATGGTCTTCATGGCGCCCCAGAAGGTGCTGGCCGGGGCGACGTTATGGCCGCCGCCCTCTTCGGCGGGATTGAGCAACCGGTAGGCGATCCAGATCAGCAGGGCGCCACCTGCCAGCATCAGCCCCGGCACCTTGAGCAGCCACACCACCACCATGGTGAGTGAACTGCGCACGACAATCGCGCCGACCGTGCCCCACAGAATGGCGCGCTTCTGTAAATGCTTCGGCACATTACGCGCCGCCAGCGCAATCACGATTGCATTGTCACCCGCCAGCACGAGGTCGATGACGACGATCGCCATCAGTGCAGACAGGAACTCAGGTGAAAATATTTCCATATTTTTCTCTCTCCAGGTGTTGCGGTTGCATCCTCAAGGCGTTTGTAAGCGGCCAGCCGAACCGTTGCCGGTTCGACCAAGGTCTCGCTCGCAACCTTGAGGTTGCAGACAGGGCCGGGGCATAACCCGTGTTGACGACCCTGCCACGTGCGGCTTAACGCCGCCCGCAAGCTACTCCCCCTGGGGAGAATGTACTGTGTTGATGCGTACCGCGAAAAAATCTGCATCAACGCGACTGATTATGCGGATGCGTTGCAAGCTTGATAAATGAAGATTCGTAATAGCAACCCTTACGGGATCGCATGCATTACGTTTCGCAATGACCGGCAGCGACACGGCACCGCTTGCATTTCGAAAAGGTATCCGTATAATTTCCCTGTCCGGTGAAGAAGCCGGCCCCCTCCAAAGGGGAGTAGCTTCGGTGGCACGCAATGTGTCACTACAGCATGATCGTCAATACGGAACGGCGGCATTGTTCCCGGTCATGCCGGCAGCGTTTTCCGGCTGCAAGCGAGACCTTTGCCCGACGGGCAATGGTCTTTTTTTACGCCCATGGTCCGTCCGAGGTAATGGTCTGCGCCTGCAAAGGTGCGGCGTCTTTAACCTGTCCGGAGATCAGACATGCCGCGAACAAAAATCCGCCGTTATCTCAAACACGGCACCCTGCCGCAACTAAACGTTTTCGAAACCGTTGCCCGTCTCGGCAACTACACCCGCGCCGCCGAAGAACTGTATATGGCGCAGCCGACCGTCTCGGTGCATATCAAAAAGCTCGGCGAAACGATCGGCCTGCCGCTGTTCGAGCAGGTCGGCCGCAAGGCCCGCCTGACTGAAGCCGGCCGCCGTCTCTATGCCATGTGCGAAGAGCTGTTTGCACTGCTCAACCGTACCGAGGAGAGCCTCGCCGGCCTGCGTTGCGCGGCAGCGCCGAACGACCACCGCGTTGACGCCATACCGGCAAAACGCATCCGGCTATAATCGCCCGAGCGGCCATGCAGCACGACAACACCCGGCCGGAACAACGGAAAATGCTCTGCTATGCGATTCAGCAACATAGTGTTGGCGCAATTGCTGGTCGCCTGCCTCGGTCTGGCGGCCACCAGCGCGCCTGCGCAGATGAGCCTGCTGCCGCCGACCTGCGCCAGCCTCAACGGCGAAGCGCTCGACAAATGCGTGCGCGACATTACTGTCACGCAAATCGTGCCGAAACTGGAAGCCGTTGAACCGCCGCCGCCGGACCCCGCAATGCCCGCCAACTGTACGCGTGTGCTAGCGGCCGATCTGGACTTCTGCATCGGCCGCAACGAAATCATTCTGAGCTGCCGCAACAAGGCAAAGTATCCGGACTTCGCGGCATGCTTCAGCGGATTCATTCCGAATGTGAAGGCGCCGGTCGCCGCCAACTGCGGGCGCGAAAAAGCCGACATGAAAAACACCTGCACGGCGCGCAACACGTTCTACGCCAAATGCCTCGGCGAGCCGCTCGGCTACTTCCTGTGCCTCGCCAACAAGGGAAAACTGCCTGAGCACCTGCTCAAGCCCTGAGGCTCAAGTCGCGGCTTTGCCGTCGCCCAGGACCAGCATCAACTGATTCAGGCGTTTGACGAACGACGCCGGATCTTCGAGCTGCCCGCCCTCCGACAACAGGGCTTGGTCGAACAGCACGTGACACCAGTCATCGAAACGCTGACCCTCGGCTTCGTATTTCAAGCGCTGCAACAGCGGATGATGCGGGTTGATCTCGAGTATCGGTTTTGACGACGGCACCTTCTGCCCGGCGGCCTTCAACAGCCTTTCAAGATTGCCGCCCATGCCGAATTGTTCGGAGACCAGACAGGCCGGCGATTCGGTCAGCCGCGTCGTCGTGCGCACATCGTTCACACCTTCACCGAGCGCTTTCTTTATCTTCTCGACCAGTCCCTTGTACTCGCCGGCGTCCTTCTCCTGCTCCTGCTTGTCGGTTTCGTTGGCGAGCTTGCCGAGATCAAGTTCGCCCTTGGCCACCGACTGCAGCGATTTACCTTCGAACTCGTGCAGATGCGACACCACCCACTCGTCGATACGGTCTGACAGCAGCAGCACTTCGATGCCCTTCTTGCGGAACACCTCAAGGTGCGGACTGTTCTTCGCTGCGGCAAAACTGTCGGCGGTGACGTAATAGATCTTGTCCTGTTCCGGCTTCATGCGCGCGATGTATTCGGCCAGCGATACCTCCTGCACATTGTTATCGGCCTTGGTCGACGCAAAGCGGCAGATTTTTGCAATGCGCTCGCGGTTGACGGCATCTTCGCCGATGCCCTCTTTGAAAACGCTGCCGAATTCGCCCCAGAATTTGGTGAATTTCTCTTTGTCGTTTTCGATCAGCTCTTCGATCATGCCAAGCACGCGCCGCGTCGCGCCGGCGCGGATCGCGTCGATGTCTTTCGATTGCTGCAAAATCTCACGCGAGACGTTGAGCGGCAGATCGCTCGAGTCAATCACGCCACGCACAAAACGCAGATAGTTCGGCATCAACTGATCAGCATCGTCCATAATGAAAACGCGCCGCACATACAGCTTGATGCCGTGACGGTGCTCGCGGTCAAACAGATCGAACGGCGCTTTAGAAGGCACGTACAACAACAGCGTGTATTCCTTGCTGCCTTCGACGCGCGCATGCGCATAACACAGCGGCGCCTCGAAATCGTGGGCGACGTGTTTATAGAAATCGTCGTACTGTTCCTGCGTAATGTCGGTTTTCGAGCGCGCCCATAGCGCATTGGCCTGATTGACGGTCTCGTCTTCGTCCTTGATTACGAATTCCGACTTATCCTTGTCCCACTCCTGTTTCTGCATCACCACCGGCAACACGATGTGATCCGAGTACTTGTGGATGATGCTGCGCAGGCGACCGCCTTCGAGGAATTCATCTTCGCCGTCGCGCAAATGCAGCGTGACCTCGGTGCCGCGCGCGGTTTTTGCAAACGGCTCAATGGTGAAATCGCCGGCGCCGGCCGACTCCCAGCGCACGGCATCCGCTGCTGACGCACCGGCACGGCGTGTGGTCAACGTGACCTTGTCGGCAACAATGAACGCAGAATAGAAACCCACGCCGAACTGGCCGATCAGATTGGCGTCTTTGGCCTGCTCGCCGGTCAGCGCCTTGAAAAATTCGCGCGTGCCGGATTTGGCGATGGTGCCGATATTTGCGATGACCTCTTCACGCGACATGCCGATGCCGTTATCGGCTATCGTGATGGTGCGCGCCGCTTTGTCGAAACCGACGCGGATTTTCAGATCGGCATCGTTCTCGAACAGGTCTTTATTGGTCAGCGCCTCAAAGCGCAGCTTGTCGCAGGCGTCTGATGCGTTCGAGACGAGCTCGCGTATGCAGATTTCCTTGTTGCTATATAAGGAGTGAATCATCAGGTCGAGCAGTTGGGTAACCTCGGCCTGAAAGCCCATTGTTTCTTTGGTTGCGGTGTTCATTACGGTTTATTCCTGTTCATGGTGTTCAATTCGAGCCCTAGCCACATTGGGTTGCACGGCCGGATTTCAAGCCCCGGCCACCGCGCGATGGCAATTTACACCATGCGCCGGTAAGATTGGCCGCCTTGAACCAGACTTCCGGGAAAAACGTGAAATCACTCCAACTCGCACTAGGCGCCATCGTTCTCTGTTGCGCTGCAAACGTGACGCTTGCCCAGCAGCAGGTTGTGATCGTCACCTCGTTTCCGAAAGAGCTGACCGAAGCCTACAAAAAAGCCTTCGAAGCGAAAAACCCCGGCATTAAAGTCGAAATCCTTAATAAGCCCACGCCGGCCGGCGTCGCCTATATCCGCGAAGCCCCCGCCTCCAACAAGCCCGACGTGTTCTGGGTCTCGGCGCCCGATGCGTTTGAAGTGCTGGCAGGGGAAAAACTGCTCGCAAAAATCGAATCCCCGGCCAAAGAAGTGCCGACCAAGATCGGCAACTATCCGATCAACGACCCGCAGGGCTTTTACCTTGGCCAGGCGCTGGCCGGATACGGCATCATGTGGAACACGCGTTACACCAAGGCCAACAAGCTACCCGATCCGAAAGAATGGGCCGACCTAACCAAACCCGTCTATTTCAGCCACGTCGCGATGTCGTCGCCGTCGCGCTCGGGCACGACTCACCTCACGGTTGAAACCATATTGCAGGGCGAAGGCTGGGCCAAAGGCTGGCGCCAGATGCTGATGATTGCCGCCAACAGCGCCGCCATTACCGAACGCAGCTTCGGCGTGCCCGATGGCGTCAACAACGGCCAGTACGGTATCGGCCTCGTTATCGACTTCTTCGGGCTTGCCGGCAAGGCGTCGAAATTTCCGGTCGAGTTTGTCTACCCGTCGGTAACCGCCATCGTGCCGGCCAATATCGGCATCGTCGCCGGCGCCAAGAACGCCGAAAACGCCAAGAAGTTCGTCAACTACACCATGTCGCCCGAAGGCCAGGAACTGCTGTTCGATCCGGCGATCAGCCGTCTGCCGGTATTGCCCTCCGCTTATAAAAAAGCGCCAGCCGGTTTTCCGAACCCGTTTACCGGCACCATCAAGCCCAAAGTCAATTTCGATTCCGACCTCGCTGAATCGCGTTATTACGTGGTGAGTTCTATTTTTGATCAAACGATCACGTTTAAACACAAGGATCTGATCGCTGCGGCCAAAGCGATCAACGAGGCTGCCGCCAAACTCGCTAACAAACACAATGCGCAGGCGCAGCAACTGCTGACCGACGCGCGCGATCTGGCTTTTTCGCCCATCGTCAGCGAAGAAAAATCCAAAGACAAGGAATTTCTCGCGCTCTACCGCAACACCAAACGCGACGCCGAAAAAACCAAACAGACCACCGCCCTCGAAGAATACTGGAGCAATACTGCGCGCAAGAATTATGCGCGTGCGGTCGAACTCGCCAGCCAGGCCGCGGCGCTGGCGAAATAGAATGTGCGCTGTGTTTGTGACGCCGCCGCGCTGAACACATGAATCAACGCCTGAGCTTCACGCACGCCGCAATCGCCGTTGCGATTGCGGCGTTTCTCATTTTGTTCCTGCTGATTCCGGTAGCGACCGTGATCTATGTCGCTTTCACCAACAGCGATGGCAGTCTGACTTTCTCGCATTTCGGCTCGTTCTTCAGCCTGACGCTAATGCGCGAATCGTTCTACAACAGCCTCTACGTCGGCGGCATGAGTGTGCTGATCTCGTCGATCATTTCGCTGCCGCTCGCCTACTTCACCATGCGTTTCCGCTTCCGCGGCGCGGTGTTAATCCAGACGCTGGGCGTGCTGCCGTTGATCATGCCGCCGTTTGTCGGCGCCGCTGCGATGCAACTGCTGTTCGGTCGCAGCGGCTCGGTCAACCTGCTGCTCAACGACTGGTTCGGTTTCGGCATTCCGTTCATGGAAGGCTTGAACGGCGTGATTTTCGTCGAGGCGCTGCATTACTTTCCATTCATCCTGCTTAATCTCACCGTTGCGCTGGGCAATATCGACAGCGCAATGGAAGAGTCGGCGCAGAACCTCGGTGCCAGCGGCTTCCGGTTATTCCGCCGCATCGTTTTCCCGCTCGCCATGCCCGGCTATCTCGCCGGCGCGGCGCTGGTGTTCCTCAAGGTGTTCGATGACGTCGGCACACCACTGGTGCTCAACGTCACCAACATCCTCGCCGCCCAGGCCTATCTGCGTATAACCTCGATCGGCATCGACGACCCCATCGGCTACGTCGCCAGCGTCATCATGGTGATTGCATCCATCATCGCGCTGTGGGGTTCGACCTGGTTGATGCGCGGGCGCGACTACGCAACGCAACAGCGCGGCGGCTCGACGCTGGCGAAACGCGAATTAAAACCCTGGCAGGCGGTGCTCGCCTACGGCTGGATCATTCTGGTTCTGCTGGTCGTGCTGTCGCCGCATCTGGGCATCCTGCTGCTGTCGCTATCCAAGGTTTGGAGCTATTCAGTAGTACCCGACGTTTATACGCTCGACAACTACGTCACCGTGTTCCGTGATTCGTCTGGCATGATGACCAACACGCTGTTGTATTGCGGCATCGCCGCCGGCCTCGACGTGGTGCTCGGCACCGCCATCGCTTATCTGATCCTGCGCACCAAACTGGCAGGACGCCAGTGGCTCGATCTCGTCGCCACCGGCGCCATCGCCATACCCGGCGTGGTGCTCGGCATCGGCTACCTCCGCACCTTCAAGGATTTCCAGTTACCGTTTACCGATGAACCTTTCACTGCGTTCTGGGTAATCATCGTTATCGCCTACGCAGTGCGGCGCCTGCCCTATGCGCTGCGCTCATGCACGGCCGCGCTGCAGCAGTTGCATGTGTCGCTCGAAGAAGCCGCTGAGAATCTCGGCGCCTCAAAGAACCGCACGATCTATCGAGTAGTGGTGCCGCTGATGGCCGGCGGCATACTCGCCGGGTTCGTGACGAGTTTTCTCACTGCTGCGGTCGAACTGTCGGCAACCATCATGCTGGTGACTGCGCAAAGTAACGCGCCGATGTCGTACGGCATCTATCTTTATATGCAAAGCATCGCCGGCCGCGGACCGGGTGCCGCACTCGGCGTGGTTGCCGTCGTCACCGTCGCCATCGGCACATATTTTTCGAACCGCCTGATACGCAATCGCGCAGCCGGCGTGGAAGCGCAACTGCTGAAGACCGGAGTCTAGTCATGCAAACGCATCGCAAAGTCAGAGTTGAAATCGACAACGTCAGCCTCGCTTACGGCACGACCAGAGTGCTGCGCGACGTCAGCCTGAACATAGAACCCGGTGAATTCTTCGCCCTGCTCGGACCTTCGGGCTCAGGCAAGTCGACGCTGCTGCGCATGCTGGCGGGTTTTAATCAGTCGCAGACAGGCGCGATCAAGGTAGACGGCGCCGACATCACCGGCGTCTCGCCGTGGCAGCGCGACATCGGCATGGTGTTCCAGAATTACGCATTGTGGCCGCATATGACAGTGGCCCAGAATGTCGCCTTCGGTCTCGAAGAACGCAAGCTGCCGCGCGCCGAGGTCATGCGCCGCACCGCCGCCGCACTCGAACTCGTCGGCCTTGCCGACTACGGCGCGCGCCGGCCGAACCAGCTCTCCGGCGGCCAGCAACAACGTGTTGCGGTAGCACGCACGATTGCGATCGAACCCAAAGTGTTGTTACTCGACGAACCGCTCTCCAACCTCGACGCCAAGTTGAGAGTGCACATGCGCACCGAACTGCTGGCACTGCAGCGCAAGCTCGGCATCACGACCATCTTCGTCACCCACGATCAGGAGGAAGCGCTGTCGATTGCGGATCGCGTCGCGGTACTCGACGCCGGTGTGATTCAGCAGGTCGGCGCACCGACCGAACTCTACGACCGGCCGGTCAATCGCTTCATCGCTAATTTTATCGGCACCATCAATCTGCTGCCGGGTAGCGTCAACAGCGCCCGGCAATTTGTTTCACCGCTGTTCGGCGCGCAGACAATCGCTGTCGATACGGCATTAAGCGGCGCCGCCGAACTGGCGATCAGGCCTCATGCGCTCAAAGTAATTGCTGCCGATGCTGCACCGGCGGCGGATTGCGTATGGGTCAACGGCACGGTGACGGAACGCGAGTTTCTTGGTGAAGCGATGCGCTACCGCGTCGACATCGCCGGCACAACCCTGATTGCTGACGCACCGCATTTCGGCGGCAGCAGCCACGCGCCGGGGGCGCGCGTGAAACTCGGCATTGATCCGAAAGCAGTCAGCGTGCTGCCTGCCGCCTGAAATCGCTAGGCCCGTTTCTTCGCGAACAGCATCAGTACTGCACCGACCGCCAGCACACCCAACCCGACCAGCGCGTGACCGCCGTGGTACGTCAGGCTCGAATAGAGCAGGTAGCCGCACATCAGCACGAAGATCGCCGGCACTACCGGATAAAACGGCACGCGAAACGGCCGCGGCGTTTCGGGCTCGCGATGGCGCAGGATGAACAGCGAAATACCGACCAGCATGAAGAAGCCCCAGAACACCGGCAGTGAATATTCGACAAGGCCCTTGAAGCCGGAATTTTGAAATGAACCGAGGCCGACCAGCGCCAGCGCGATTACGCCCTGCACCAGCATCGCATTGCGCGGCGAACCACTGGGACGATGCCACTGGCCGAGAAAGCGCAGCATATGCCAGTCGCGGCCGAGCGCGTAGTTGGATCGCGCGCCGACGATCATCGAACCGTTGACCGATGTCAGCGCGGCAATGGCGATCATGACCGAGATCAGCTTTTCGCCACCGCTGCCCCAGGTGTTCTTCAGGAGGTCGGCCGCCACCGCGCTTGAACGCGCCATCGCGTCGTAGCCGAGGCCTTTGACGTAGGCGAGATTGACCAGCACATAGAGCAATGCGACCAGCGCGATCGAAAACAACAGCGCGCGCGACATATTGCGATGCGGATTGCGCACTTCGGCCGATATGTAGGCGGCGTCGTTCCAGCCTCCATAGGTAAACAATACGAACAGCATGGCAGTGCCGAGTCCGGCGCCCATGTACCAGGGCCCCGAACCTTCCACCGCTGCAGCTGCGGCCGACGCCGCCACCGGCGTCGGAGCGAAGATCAAACCGGCCACCACGATCAGCACCAGGCCGCTGACTTCGAGCACGGTAAATACGTTCTGCGTCGCCTTGCCTTCGCGGATGCCGACATAGTTGACCGCCGTCAGCACGACGACGATCAGCGCCGCCCAGATCGCCGACGAATGCGCACCAAGATTGACCACGCGCGAGAAATAATCACCGAACAGATAAGCAAACACCGCAATCGAACCGGCGACGATCACCGTCATGCGCGCCCAGCCGTAGAGAAACGAGATCTGACGTCCGTATGCTTTCTGAATGAAATGGTATTCGCCGCCGGCGGAAGGGAATGCCGTCGCCAGTTCGGCGTAACACAGCGCGCCGATGATGGAGAAGATGCCGCCGGCGATCCACACCGTAACCAGCATCGCCTCGCTTTGCACTGCACCGGCGACAATCGCCGGCGTGCCGAAAATGCCGGCGCCGACGATCAAGCCGACGATCATCGTAATCGCATCAAATAGCGAAAGCGTCTGATGCGGTGCGGCGCCCTCCTGCTCCTGCGGCGCGCCGCTCATTTTGCGCCGCCCGCGCGCGCCACCATTCTGGCTTTCCACGGCAACTGCTTCTGCGTATTGCTGCTGCCGACGGTAACCATGCCGTCGATTGCATCGCCTTTTATGGTGCCGCGGAATTCATGCTTCGACGCAGCGTCACCGGCTTTGACAAAAACTGTGAATGCAATCTGATCGCCGATCAGACGCGAATCCGGCAGCTTGATGGCCTGCGCGCCTATTCTGGCGCTGCCACCGATGACCTGGAAAGTCTGCGTAAACTCGAATTCGATGGCGGTCGCGCCGCCGCTGTGCGTCAGTTCCGACTGCCAGCGGCCGCCAACCCTGGCCGGCACGATCCACATATAGGTATAGCTGACTCCCGGAGTACCAACGAGTTTCTCCGGCACCGAAAGCGTTTTGGTTTCGTCAGGCAGCCACTCGCCCATGTGATAGTCGTGCGCAACCACGTGCGTGCCCGGCGGCAAGGCGAGTATTTTCGGCCGCAGCTTCTCGTTCATTTCCGGCAACAGATAGGTCGAAATTATCGTCGCCTGTTTCAAATCTGTTTCGAACAGGTTCTGCTTGAAGAACTGCGCGCGGTCGGCAACCCCTTCGGCTTTGGCGTTGGCGTTCGCCTCGCGCAGCAGGTCGTCGGACAGATCAACACCGAAACCGCGCGCGCCGAATTTTTTCGCTGCCGTAATCACCATACGGCCGTCACCCGAGCCGAGATCAATGATGAAATCTTTCGGGCCCGCTTTCGCCATCTTCAGCATTTCGTCGACAACGATCTGCGGGGTCGGCACGTAAACCACGTCGCCGACGCCGCGTTCCTTTTCTTCCGCGCTCCACGCGGCCAGCGGCAACATCAGCGCCAACGCCACGCCGGCTTGCAACAACCATTTGACCTGCTTCATGCCACTCTCCAGAAAGGTGTTTCGGTAATCAATCAAGGCGTATTTTGCCACGCTCGGTGCGGGTTGCCTTCCAATCCGTTGCAGCGTCCTCGCCGGCGCGTTTGACCGTGCCCGCCGCCTCGTCGCCACTGATGCGGGCGCTGAATTCGAGTGTCGCCGACGGGCTGTGTAGCAGCCGAAAGCGGATTTCATCGCCGCGCAATTGCAGCTCGCTGACCGCCGCTTTCACGCCATCGGCAGTTACTGTAATTTCCGGTTTCTGAAAGCGCTGCATGACAGTCGCCTCAAACGCCACCGGCGTATTGTTCAACGGCAGGCGCCAGCGCCAGACGCCGGCCGCGTTGACCGGCATCACCCACATATAGAGCGTGCTCTTCGGCGGGCCGTATGATTTGCCCGGCACCGGCACCTCGCGCTGCATATCCGGCCGCCACTCGTCCATGTGAAAGTCGTGCGAGACCACCCGCGTGCCGGGTTTCAGCTGTTCGAACAGGCGCGGCCGCAGACGGATGTTGATTTGCGGAAACAGATACATGGTCAGCACACTGGCGCCGCGCAGATCGAAGTCGAACAGATTGCCCTCGAGGAATTTCGCCTTCTCGGTGACGCCCTGCCTCTTTGCTTCTTCGAGCGCGATTTTCACCAGATGCGGATTAAGTTCGATGCCGGTGCCGCGTGCGCCGCGTTTTTTTACCGCTTCGATGACAATACGACCGTCACCCGAGCCGAGATCGATCAGATTGTCGCCGGCCGTCACCTGCGCCATCTCGAGCATGGTCTCGACCACATTCCACGGCGTTGTCACATAGGGTACGTCCGGGGTATTCGGTTGCGCTACCGCTACGACAGGTAACAGCATGGCCACCAGCAGCGCAGCATACCGCCTGATCATTGCGCCGCCACCCCGGCAACGCGCGTGGCGCGCCAGCTGATTTTCTGCCGGTCGGCACCGATGCCGCGCAGGATCACGCCTTCGATCACGTCATCGGAGACACGACCGTCGAAATATAGATTGGTATCGAGCGCGCCGCCGTCATCCACAATGGTGAACTGCACACGGTCGCCGCGCAGACTGGCGTTCCACAGGCCGGCGACTTTTTTATCGTAACGCACCAGACCGTCGATTTCCTGAAATTTCTGCTTGATCTCGATGTCGTAACTGCGCGCGCCGTTGGGCAGCGCAAGATCAGCATGCCAGCGGCCCTCGACCTTCGCCGGCACGATCCACAGAAACACATTCTTGCGCACCGTCGATCGCGCGTCGGGCTTCCAGTCTTCCATATCGAAGTCGTGGGAAACGATGCGTGTGCCCGGCTTCAGCTCGGACAGTAGGCGCGGCCGCAATTTGATGTTGACCGACGGCAGCAGATACATGGTGATGACGCTGGCGCGGCTGATTTCGAACTTGAACAGGTCCTGGCGGTGGAAAGCCACGCGGTCGCTGACGCCGGCAACGCTGGCGTTGTAATCGCTTTCGAGTATGCGCTCCGGGTCGAGATCGACACCGATGCCGCGCGCGCCGAATTTACTCACCGCGGCGATCACCACGCGGCCGTCGCCGGAGCCGAGATCGATGACAAAATCGTCGCGCGTGACTTCGGCAAGACGCAGCATTTCTTCGACCACCACCAGCGGCGTCGGCACGTACGGCACGTCGTAACTGAATTGTGCGCGCGCCACCGGCAGCGCAGCGATGCACACCAAACCAATCAATGCCCGCCGCAGTGCGGCTGCGATCATGGCTGCAATTTTTCCTGCAGCTCCTGCATGGTCGGCCGCTTGAGCAATGCGTGCGCCGGCGTGCCGAGTTCGGTGCGCGCCGCGTCCCATTCGAGCTGGCGCTGCGCTGTCGCACCCCGCACGGCCACGCTACCACTGATGTTGTTACCGACGATACGGCCCGAAAATTCATAACGCGCGCCGTCGCTCGCATCGGCCAGCGCGAACGCCACGTTTTCACCGCTCAGGCGCGCCTTGCTCAGGGTTAGCGTGCGCCCATCCACGCTTGCACTGCCGCTGATGATCTGAAAATTCTGCGCGACCGCCATCTCAAATATCGCGGGCTTGCCGGCAAGCGGCAACTCCCAACGCCACTTGCCGGCGGCATTGGCGGGTATCACCCAGTAGAAAATTTTGCTCTTCTTGTCGCGACCGACCGGCTTGTCCGGTGCGTCCATGACGATCTGCTCGTCGGGCTGCCATTCGCCCATATCGTAATCGTGGGTGACGATGCGTGTGCCGGGCTTCAAGGTCGCCAGCAACTTCGGCCTCACCATCAGATTCACCTCGGGCAGCAGGTATATGGTCATTACGCTCGCCGCGCTCAAATCAGTTTCGTAAAGATCGCGTTCGTAGAACGCCGCGCGGTCGGCGAGCCCCGCTTTCGCTGCCGTGCGGTTGGCTTGTTCGACCAGCCGGCGGTCAAGATCGACACCGAATCCGCGCGCGCCGTATTTCTTCGCCGCCGTAATCACCATGCGACCGTCGCCGGAACCCAGATCGATCACATAGTCGCGCGATGTAACCTTCGCCATCTGCAGCATGCGCTCGACCACGTTCATTGGCGTCTGCACATAGGGCGTATCGCCGAAATCCTGCGCCAGGGCGGCGCCTGCGGCCACCAGCAATACCGCTGCCCTGCAAAAATTCAGCATATCAATGCACCGCCGCCAGCACTGGTTTTGTCACAAGCGCAGCAGCTTTGGCGCCACGCGATGCGCTCCATTCAAGCTGGCTTTGCGCCCGCGTTCCCGCCAGCGCAACACTGCCGAAAATTTTATCGCCCGAGACGCGCCCGCTGAAAGTCTGCTTCGTAGTAACACCATTGATCTCGGCAGACGCGCTGAAACTGATTTGATCGCCGCGCAATTTCGCCTCGCCGAGTTTGAACAGACCGCCGTTGATGCGCAGCGTACCACTCAGCATCTGGAATTTCTGCTCCAGTGCCAGTTCGTAAGTTTGCACCTTGCCGCCGACCGTTAACTGCCACTCCCAGGCACCCGCAACCTTCGCCGGCACAATCCAGAAATACACCGAGCTGCTGCCGCCGGCGCTACCGTATTTTTCCTTGACGTTCATATGCACGGTTTCTTCGGGTTTCCAGTCGTCCATGTCGAAGTCGTGCGAAACGATGCGTGTGCCCGGCTGCAGGTTAAGCAGCTTCGGCCGCAATTCCATGTTCACGCGCGGCAGCAGATACATCGTAATCACGCTGGCACCGCCAAGATCGGTTTCGAACAGATTGCGCTGAAAAAACTCGGCGCGGTCGCTGACGCCGTTCTTCAGCGCGTTTTCGACCGCCTCCCTGATGCGCACCGGGTTCAGATCGACGCCGAAACCGCGCGCGCCGAATTTCTTCGCAGCGGTGACGACAATACGGCCGTCGCCGGAACCCAGATCGATCAGATAATCGTTGGGCGTAACTTTCGCCATATCGAGCATTTTGTCGACGACTTCCTGCGGCGTCGGCACATAAGGCACGGTCGGCTCGGCCGCGATGGTCATCAACGAAACGCTGCCCAGCGCCAAACAGGCAAAAACACGCGGTATGAATCGCAACATATCTCCTCCTCCGGCATGCGCTTATGATGAGCGGCGCGACGCCGTTACAAGTGCGGAAAAAGTCTGGTAAATTCCGCGGGCCGATCAACCTTTGCTGCAACGGCGCGGACGCAGCGATTATAACCGACGGGCTACTCACGATGCTGCTGCAGGCGATCATCTTCACGACGGGCGGCGCCATCCTCGCGCTGGAACTCCTGGCCTCGCGCATCATGACGCCCTACTTCGGCGTCAGCCTCTATATCTGGAGCGGCATCCTCTCGATCACGCTGGTGTCGCTGGCGCTCGGTTACTGGTGGGGCGGCCGCCTCGCCGCCGGCCGCAGGGGCAATGCGCTCGCCGCAGACAAACTCGCCTACCTGTTTGCACTGATGCCGGCAGTCGCATCGATCGCCATCGTTGCCGCCTGCCTGCTTTACCCGTACCTGTTCTACCAGCTCGCGCGCATGGATCTGATCGCCGGCGCCTTCATCGCCTGCATCGCGCTGCTGTTCGTACCGTTGTTCGCCACCTCGGCGATGAATCCGCTGCTGGTGGCGCTGCTGCTCAAACAATCCGCGAGTAAAGGCGCAGCCGCCGATGGCGGTTCAGGCGGCGTGTTTTTCGTCAGCACCATCGGCTCGGTCGCCGGCGTCATCGTCACCGCATTCGGCATGATTCCCTACCTGAGCAATTTCGTCTCGACGCTGCTGGTGGCGATTGTGCTGGCGGCACTGCCGTTGGCGATCATCGTTCGCTCATCGGTCAGATTCGCCGAACGTAAACGACTCGTCACCACCACCGTGGTCGCATTAATCGCGTCGCTCGGAATGCTCGCCGCCTCCGACTTCTACATCGGCCGCATGTGGCCGGCCGCCTACAACAACACGACGTGGGCGCCCGAAGCAATCTACCGCTCGATGTTCGGCACCATCAAGATCCTGAAAAGCGGGCCGCGCGACGGCGAGGCCTTCAGCCGCATGTACTTTCAGGACGGCCTCGTGCAGAACATGGTCGGCGCGCACAACCAGTCGATGTCACTCTACACCTATGCGCTCGAAGCGCTCGCGCAGTCGTACCGGCCCGGCCTGAAGAAAGTGCTGGTGCTCGGCAACGGCGCCGGCATGCTGCCGATGCGGCTCGCCGCAGGCGGCATGGAAGTCACCGCGGTCGAGATCGATCCGGCGGCGTTGCGCGCGGCGCGCGAACTGTTCGGTTACGACACCACCAAAGTCAAGACCGTGCAGGCCGACGCACGCACCTTTCTGCGTAGCTGTGACGGCAGCTACGACGTGGTGGTGGTCGATCTGTTCCACGGCGACGGCGTGCCCGACTATCTGATCACGCGCGACATTTTCCGCGACTTGAAGCACTGCCTCGCTGCCGGCGGCGTTGCCGTGTTCAACACCTTCGCTGATACGGACCAGCCGCGGCCTTACGCGCATTTCCTGACGACACTACGCACCGAACTGCCTTACATCGTACTCTACCGCCCCGATTACGGCGTCGCCACGCATGTGAACAGCTTCGTCGTCGCCGGCGCGCAGCCGTTGGCCGCACCCGCCGGCGCCGACATCTCGCACGTGCCCTCACGCCACTTCGACGTGCTCGGCGCCATGCTGCGCGAACCGCGCCCGCTCGATCAGCAGTTGATGCGAGACGGCCGCGTCATCACCGACGCCAACAATCCGGTCGCGGCGGATATGGCATCGAGCCAGCTGGTCAACCGCCGATATGTAGTCGAAGCACTGCCGGCGGCGTTTTTCGTCAATTGATTTTGTAGTACAGGCCTCCCCGGAATACGCTGCGCTCCTTCCGGGCTACAACTACAATCGTTACTCCATCACCACCGCAGCCGCGGCCGTCCGCGCCGCCGTCCACTTCGCCGTGCCCTTGCCGCCGGGCAGTTCAACCATGCCCTCCATGGTCTCGCCATTGACGCGGCCGCTGAAACGCGAAATATTTTTGCCGTCGGGCAGCGTGAAGCTGATGTCGCCGCCTTTCAACGCCACCGCCTGCGGCCGTATGAAACGGCCGTTGGCAGCGGCCGACGATTCGGTGATGTTCTGAAAACGCTGGCGCAGCGACACTTCATAAGTCTCGCCACCGACGACCTTGATCTCCCACTTGCCGGCAACCTTCGCCGGCACGATCCACTTGTAGAGCGTGGCGCGCGGCACGCCGGTAACCATTTCCTTTTCAGGCACGTCGAAACTGATCGTATCGTCGGGCGACCACTCGCCGAAGTGATAGTCGTGCGAAACCACGCGCACGCCGGGCTTGAGCTCGGTGAAAATTTTGGTGCGCAGATTCATCATCATGCCCGGCAACAGGTAGAGCGTGAGCACCGAGGCCTTGCTCATATCAGCCTTGAAGACGTCGAGTTGCACGAAGCGCACGCGGTCGGCAACACCGAATTTCTGCGCGCTGGCGTTCGACTGCCGCACCAGATCCGGATCGATATCGATGCCCATGCCGCCGGCCTTGTACGTGCGCGCGGCGGTCAGCACGATCACGCCGTCGCCGGAACCGAGGTCGATGACGTAGTCCTTCTCGGTGACGGCGCCGAGCTTGAGCATCTGGTCGACCACCACCTGCGGTGTCGGCACGTAAGGCCCGCCGGTCTTCAGCTTGTCAATGTCCTGCGCCGGAACCGGCGTAGCAATAAATAATGCCGCGCTCAAGGCCGCGGCTTTTGAAAAACTGAGCTTCATGAATTTCCCCATCAAACGGCAATCATCAATCCGGATTGCGCATTATTGTCACCCCGCCTGCCTTCCCCCGCGAAGGGGGGAAGGCCTCGGTCTAACGATCAGAAGCTGACCTTGTCGCCGGGATTGATGTTGATGATGCGCGTCGGGAACGTCCCCACCGCCGTGATGTACTCCTCCGGCGTGCCCTTCAGGTACTGATTGGTTGCGTAGTGCATCGGCATCGCGAATTTTGGCTTGATCAGCGCGGTCGTCGCATAGGCGGCGTCCTTCGGATCCATCACGTAGTGCCCGCCGATTGGGATCATGATCAGATCGGGGCGGTAGTATTCGCCGATCATGCGCATGTCGCCAAACAGGCCGGTGTCGCCCATGTGATAGATCCGGAAGCCGTTTTCAAGCTCAATGATGAAGCCGACCGGCTCGCCGCCGATGTGGCTTTCGCCCTTGCCTGCAGCGTTAACCACGAGCAGCTCGGAGCTGTGCTCGGCATGCGTGGCGGTGATGCGCACGCCCGGAAACGGCGTGAAGCTGCCGCCCTTGCCGAAGCGCTGCGACAACGCTGGCGACAGGAGGCCCATGGTGATCAGCGCCTGGTTCATGCCGGCCGGCCCGTAGAGCGGCGCGTTGTGCTTTTTCGACAGCACGATCGAGTCGAACTCCTTGTCGCCGTTGACGCCGATGTGGTCGCCGTGGCCGTGCGTGACCAGAACCAGATCGATCTTGCCCAGCGCGTCGAGATTTTTATACTGCGCCGGCGTTTTCGGATTCGCGCTCAAAAACGGATCAATCAGAATCACCTTGCCGCTGACCGTGGTGATTTTCATCGCCGCGTTGCCCAGCCACTGCACTTCGATCTTGCCGCTGCGCGTGACCTCCGGCGGATTGCCGGCGCATGAGGCCAGAAACAGTGATGCCAACGCGACAGTGATGATTTTCCAATAACGATTCATGACTTCCTCCCAGGTTAAGCGGTTTGACTATGGTTTTACGAACTTGAGCACGAACTCGTCGTTGGGCACGGGATTCTTGCCCGACGGCGCGGTGCGCGGGTCCTGCGGATTGCGCAGAAACGCCCCCTCGGCCGCCAATCTGAATCCGGCGGCCTCGATCTCTTTGCGCAATGCGGCCTCTTCGATGCGGTGCAGCGTTTTTGTTTCGCCGATGCCGCTACCCGCCCGTCCCGAATGATCGGCAAGCACGTAGGTGCCGCCGCTTTTGAGCGCGGTGAATATCGCGCGGTTCATTTTCGCGCGGTCGACGTCCATGTTGACGGTGTCGTGATAGGCGAAGTTGAACACCACCAGATCGAGATTGCGCAGTTCCGGCGGCAGCGGGTCGTCGAACGGACGGTTCGAGGCAATCACGTTTTGCATCGCAGGTGACTTCATGCGCTCGGCGAGACGGCCGGCCGCCGCCGGCGGATTGTGCGCGTAGACCTTGCCGGAGGCGCCGACCGCACGCGCCAGCAGTTCGACATTGTAGCCGCCGAAGGCGCCAATATCAGCGACGACCATGCCCGGCCGCGCATCGTAAAACCTGAGCAGATCGAGCGGACTGCGGCGCTGGTCGATGTTGCGGTCGGCTTCGCTGCGGTCCGGCGCCGCCAGCAGCGCCTGATAATCGGGCCCCGGCGCCGCGCAACCTGCCAGAACGGTAAAAGCAACAATTGCAAAAAAACCGTACAGATTGCGGAACGTCATACTCCCCTCCTCTAACAACATTATTTTTTCAGCTTGGCACGGCAGTCGAGCAGCGTCTCGTTGGAAGTGCGGATGCGCTTGAACGAGTTATCGATGGCTTCGCGTATGCCGGCAATTTCAGCGCCGGTAAATTTCTTCGACGCCTCGAGACGGTCGGCCTCGCCCATCACATCGGCGAGCGGCGTGCCGTTGTCGCGCAGGCGTTCGGTGACGAAGGCGATTTCGGCGAGTTGTTCGCAGGTGACGGCGGCATGGGCGGTGCCGCATGCCGATGCCATGGCCAGTGCCGCGGCGGCTTTGAATATGGGCGTTGAAATTTTCATGCAGCAATCTTAAACCAGTCGCGCCCGGCGTGCAGCAGTCTATTGAGACGTTGTCTCGTCGAGTCCGACGTCGCTGCGCCAGTCCTTGCTCTTGAACACCAGCGGCTTCAGCGCCAGCAGTATCAACACCGCGGCCGCGCCGAACATCGCAATCGCGATCGGACGGTCGAGGAAAATGCCATAGCTGCCGCCCGACATCGCCAGCGACTGGCGCACCGACAATTCGAGCATCGGCGACAACACCAGACCGAGCGCCACCGGCGCGAGATCGAATTCAAACTTGCGCAGCACGTAACCGATGCCGCCCATCACCAGCATGATCCAGACATCAACCACGCTGTTACCGACCGAATAGACGCCGAGCACGCAGAAACACAGAATCGCAGGATACAAATACGAATACGGGATACGCAGCAGGTTCACAAATAAACCGACCAGCGGCAGATTGAGAATCAGCAGCACGACGTTGCCGACATACATGCTGGCAACGAAACCCCAGAACAGCTGCGGCTGTTCGGTAATCAGCATCGGGCCCGGCGCGATACCGTGCACCATGATGGCCGCCAGCATCACCGCGGTAATCGGTCCGGTTGGCACGCCAAGCGCCAGCATCGGCACAAATGCGCCTGTAGCGGCCGCATTGTTCGCCGACTCGGGGCCGGCAACGCCCTCAATGGCGCCTTTGCCGAATCGCTCCGGCGTGTCCGACATGCGGCGCTCGATGCCGTACGACACAAACGAAGAAATAATATGCGCCGCCCCCGGGATAATGCCGATCAGAAAACCGATCACGCTGCCGCGCGCAATCGGCCCGACCGACAGACGCATTTCCTCCATCGAGGGAATCAGCTGGCGCAGCGTCGGCTTTTGCGCCGGCGGTGTTGCCGGTTGCCCCGCCGTCATCAGAATTTCCGACAGGCCGAACAAGCCGACGGCCACCGGCACGATGCCGATGCCGTCTGAGAGTTCGGTCTGGCCGTAGCTGAAACGCGTGTAGCCGCTCATGGCATCGATGCCGATCATGCCGAGCACCAGACCGACCGTAGCCATCGCCAGCGTCTTCAGCATCGAACCGCCGCTCATGTACGAAAGCACCAGCAACCCCATGGTCAGCAGCGCTGTGTATTCGGGCGGCCCGAAGCGCAGCGCAAAAGTAGCAAGTGTCGGCGCCAGCAACATCAAGGCGACTACCGACAATGTTCCCGCCACAAACGAACCGATCGCCGCAATCGCCAACGCCGGGCCGGCGCGCCCGCGCTGCGTCATCGCGTAACCGTCGATGCAGGTCATCACCGACGCCGCCTCGCCGGGAATGCGCATCAATATTGAAGTCGTCGAGCCGCCGTACATGGCGCCGTAATACACGCCGGCAAGCAGCACAATCGCGACAATCGGATTCAAACCGAAGGTCGCCGGCAGCAGCAAACTGATACCGGCCAGCGGCCCCAGACCCGGCAACATGCCGACCAGCGTGCCGATCACGCAACCGGCGAACGCGTATGCCAACACCGAGGGTTGCAGCGCCACCGAAAAACCCAGCATCAGATTGGCAAAAACGCCGTCCATCAAATACCCCAGGGGCTGCGCGGCAGCTGTACTTTAAGCAGCGTCGCAAACATGAAATACGAACCGAAGGCGAAGCCGAGCGCGACCAGCGCAGTCGGCAGTACTTTTTTGTGTTCAATCACGCCGAGAATAAAAACCAGCAGCGCGATCATGGTCAACCGATAGCCGATACGTTCCAACGCAAACGTCGCCACGCCACAGGCAATCAACAACACCAGCCCGCGTTTGCTTTCGTTCCAGTCGATGCTGTTGAGCAGCGGCGATGCGCCGCCGCGCACGATGATCAAAAGGCCTAGGCCGCCGAGCAGCAGCGCCAGCATCAGCGGCACACTGCCCGGCCCCGGCGAAGCCAGCGAGCCGAGCGGATAGGCACGGTTCTCCCATGCCACAAACGCCGCAATCGCCACCAGCACTGCACCGGCGAAATGATCGCCGCGTATGCCGTTTTGCGAAACACCGGCCGAAATTGGATCGGCCATGCTTATTTTTGCTCCTCAACCTTGCCGATGGTCTTGACCACTTCGCCAAGCCGCTTCGCATCGGCGGCCCAGTATCTGGCGAACTCCGGCGCATCGAGATACTGCACCGGCGAATTCACCCGCGCCATGGTGGTGCGGAAATCGGCATCTTCAACCGCCTTCTTCGTTGCGTCGCGCAGCGTTTTGAGCACTGCATCCGGTGTCGCCTTCGGCGCGAACATGCCGGCCCAGATGTAGTACTCGACGTCGTGGCCGAGCTCCTTGAACGTCGGCACCGCCGGAAACGCCTCATGACGTTTGGCGCCCCAACTGACGATCGGCCGCAACTTGCCGGCATTGATCTGCGCGCTGATGGAAGCCGGCCCGCCGACCGTCATTTCAACGTGGCCGCCGAGCACCATGGTGATTGCCGGGCCGCCGCCGGTGCTGTGCACCGCGCGCATTTTCAATTTGAACGCATGCAGAAACATTTCCATCGGCAGATGCAGTGCGCCGTAGACGCCGGAGGTGGAAAACGACAACTGGCCGCTTTTCGCGCGTGCCAACGCCACCAGTTCCGGCAGCGTTTTAACCGGCAGCGACGGATGCGTCACCAGTATCACCGGATCGGCCGTGATCAAGGCAATCGGCGCGAGTTGATCCAGCGTGTAGGCGGGCTTCAGATCGAACAGCTTGTCGGCCTCCGGCAGCACCGACACACTCGAGAGCGCCATCATGATGGTATAGCCGTCGGGTTTGGCGTTTGCAACCGCAGCATTGCCGACCTTGCCGCCGGCGCCGGGACGGTTTGCAATCGTCACCGGTTGCTTGAGAATTTTTTCCAGTGCTGCAGCCGTCGGCCGGCCGGTAATATCGGCAACGCCGCCAGGCGGAAACGGCACGATCATGGTGATCGGACGTGACGGGTAGACTTCCTGCGCGTTGGCGCTGACGGTCACCAGCGCAAGCGTCAATAACGCGAGTCCGTGTTTCATATCCCCTCCCATTTTTTGCGGGAAACGCTCAAAAGCCACCGTTCGCCCTGAGCCTGTCCAAGGGTGAATGGTCCCGCACCTTGTTTCTACGCAGCGCTCCGTTCATGGTTCGACAAGCTCACCACGAACGGAGAGGTAATTCAGACGCTCCTCGGCCGATACTGCTGACCGACTCACGCTACTGGATTTTCCAGCGTGCCGATCGGTTCGATTGTAATCGCGACAACGTCGCCCTTCTGCAAATACTTCGGCGGATTAAAACCGATACCGACGCCGGCGCAAGTGCCGGTAGCGATGAGATCGCCCGGATCCAGCGTCATTACGCGCGCAAAGGTTTCGATCAGGGTCGGAATATCGAATATGAGCTGGCTGACCAGCGCATCCTGACGCAGCTCGCCGTTCACTTTGGTAATCAGGCGTAGCTTGGTGACGTCCTTGATCTCATCGGCGGTGACGATGCACGGCCCCATCGGACAATAGCTGTCGAGACTCTTACCGAGAAACCACTGGCGATGCTGGTTTTGCAGCGTGCGCGCGGTGGCATCGTTGATCACCGTGTAACCGTAGACGTGATCGTAGGCATCTTTTTTCGCGATGCCGCGGCCGCCGGTACCGATGACGACACCGAGCTCGCCTTCGTAATCGGTCGAATTGCTGTAATCGAGATAGCTCAAAATCGGCTCGCCGGGCCCGATTACCGAATTCGGCCATTTTGTAAACGGAATCGGCAGTTCGGGAATCGCGTTTTTGCCGGCGCTCGCGTCCACGCCGCTGTTGTGGAATTCATGCGCGTGGTCGTAATAGTTTTTGCCGACGCACAATACATTCTTCGCCGGACGCGGAATCGGCGCCAGCAATTTGACGCTCGCAAATGCGACACGGCCCTCGCCGCTCTTCACCGCAGTACGCGCGCGCTTGATGCCGTTTTTTCCCAACGCGATAAACGCGGTCATATCCTTCGGCAGGCGGGTCGTCGCCGCCAAATCAACAACAGTATTCGATTCGACGTCGTGCACACCAATACGCGCACCCTTGTCATCGGAAAAAGTTACCAGACGCATTTAAAAACTCCAGGATTGAAATACAGAAAGCCGCTGCGGCAATACAATTATTCGCCGCCGCAGTTATTGATCCGCGCGCGCGCCGGAGGCCTTGACCACTTTCGCCCACTTGGCGATGTCGTCGTTGAGATATTTGTCGAATTCGGTAGGATTCATGTTCAGCGGCTCGGCGCCCTGCTCGTTCCACGCTTTTTTCACATCGGCACGGCTGACGACTTTGACGATTTCCGCGTTGAGACGATCGATCGCCGCCTTCGGTGTACCGGCGGGCGCCATCACGCCCAGCCAGATCGTCGCTTCATAATCCTTGACGCCGGCTTCACTCACGGTCGGCACTTCGGGCAGCACGGCCGAACGCTTGAGCCCGGTGGTGCCGAGCGCGCGCACACGGCCGGCTTTGATAATCGGCGTCATGGTGGTAATCGCGTCGAACATCATTTCAACCTGCCCCGACATCACGCCGGTGCGCGCTTCGGAACTGCCTTTGTACGGCACGTGGACGATATCGACCGCGGCCATCGATTTGAAC
>JANYDY010000069.1 GCA_025363435.1 Betaproteobacteria bacterium | reverse complement strand
ACGTGCGCACGCAGTTCAAAATGCCGGTCGGCCGTTTCGAAGGCGTTGAAGAGGCGATTGCGCGTATCGGCGGCAACGCCTACATCCTCGATGCGGCGCGCGTGATGACGGCGGGCGCGATCGACCTCGGCGAAAAGCCTTCGGTGGTGTCGGCGATCGTCAAATATCACCTGACTGAGCGTGCGCGTGGCGTCGTCAACGATGCGATGGATGTGCACGGCGGCAAGGGCATCTGCATGGGGCCGAACAATTATCTGGCGCGCGCTTATCAGCAGATTCCGATCGGCATTACAGTCGAAGGCGCGAACATACTGACGCGCTCGATGATCATCTTCGGCCAGGGCGCGATCCGCGGTCATCCGTACGTGTTGAAAGAAATCAACGCAACGCGTGAAACCGATGCCGCCAAAGCGCTGAGGGATTTCGACGCGGCATTTTGCGGACATGCTGCGTTTGTGATCAGCAATTTTGCGCGCGCAATATTTCTCGGCTTCACGCGTGCACTGTTTGTCAGCGCACCGGGCGACAGCGAGACGCGGCGTTATTACCAGAAGCTCACGCGTTACTCGACGGGCTTTGCTTTGCTCGCCGACGCGGCGATGTTCGTCCTTGGTGGTTCGTTGAAGCGCCGTGAGCGTTTGTCGGCGCGGCTTGGCGATATCCTGAGCCAGCTTTATCTGGCCTCGGCGGCCTTGAAGCGTTATGAAGATTCCGGCCGACCCGCTGATGATCTGCCGCTCTTGCATTGGGCGATGGAAGATGCGCTGTTGCGCATGCAGGAGGCGTTCTATGGGCTGTTCGACAATCTGCCGAACCGCTTTGTGGCGCTGGTCATGCGCTGTGCGATCTTTACTTATGGTGCGGAATGCAGTGCGCCACGTGATCGTCTCGGTCAGCAGGTCGTGCGTACGCTGATGGAGCCGGGGCCGGCGCGTGACCGCCTGACTGCCGGCGTGTTCATACCGAAAAACGAAACAGAGCCGGTGGGCGCACTCGAAGCCGCATTGGTTGCGGTGATCGCCGCGGAAAAAGTCGAAGCGAAAATCCGCGCGGCGGTGAAGATGGGCAGCTTGCAGGGCAAAGGGGATGCGCTGACGGCAAAGGCCGTGGCGGCCGGCGTGATCAGCGCCGATGATGCGGCAACCATGGAGCGCGCGCAGATGTTGCGCCGGCGTGTGATCATGGTCGACGATTTCCCGCGCGACCTCGGCAAGTCGGAAATTTTTCAGACCACGCAGGCGGTCACTTTCGAGGCGCTGCATCGCGCATGAGCGCGCCGGATACCGGATCGCTGGTCTATGCGGTGGATGGTGCGGTCGCCAGCATCGCCTTCAACCGGCCGCAGGTGATGAACGCGCTGGATGCGGAAATGATCATCGCATTGCGCGCAGCCTGCGAACGCGCGCGTGACGACAGCGCGGTGCGCGCCATCGTTTTGCGCGGCAACGGGCAGGCGTTTGTTGCCGGTGGCGATGTCGCCTGGTTTCACGCCAATCTCGACAATATGCCAACGCTGGTGCCGCAGATGGCCGGCGAATTGCATCGTGCGGTACTGGCGCTGCGTGGCGCAGCCAAACCGGTGCTCGCCAGTGTGCATGGCGCGGTGGCCGGTGCCGGCATGAGTCTGCTGGCGGCGGCTGATCTGGCAATTGCTGCGGCCGACACCAAATTTTCGCTGGCCTACAGCCGCATCGGCACCAGCCCGGACGGCGGCAGTACCTGGTTTCTGCCGCGTCTGGTCGGCATGCGGCGCGCGCTGGAACTCATGCTGCTCGCGGACAGCTTCGATGCGCCGGCCGCTTTGCAGATGGGATTGATTAATCGCGTTGTCGCTGCACCGGAACTGGCGGCGGAAACCGCGCGTTTAGCCCGGCGTCTGGCAGCGGGGCCGACGAGTGCGTTTGCCGAAACCAAGGCATTGGTGAATCGTTCGTTTGAAACACCGCTGGCGCAACAGCTCGATGCCGAGGCGGCGGCGTTTGCGCGCTGTGCGGCTACAGCAGACTTTGCCGCCGGCGTGACGGCGTTTGTGAAAAAAACCAAGGCTGAATTCAACGGCGAATGATTGCGCCGGACGGACGGCGTTTGCGCAAAGCGCGCTTGCCGTTTAGTCTTGCGGGATTCCAGTAGACGGCGAAGCGGGTGCTGCATGGGCAAGTTGAACGGCAAGACCGTCTTCATCACCGGCGCCAGCCGCGGCATCGGCCGCGAGATCGCGTTGAGATGCGCGCGTGATGGCGCCAATATCGTGGTTGCCGCAAAAACCGTAGAGCCGCATGCGCGCCTGCCGGGCACCGTGGGCAGTGTGGCGGCTGAAGTCGAAGCGGCCGGTGGCCATGCGCTGGCGCTGCAACTCGATGTGCGCGAAGACGCCTCAGTGCAGGCTGCAGTCGCGCAGGCAGCAGCGCACTTCGGCGGCATCGATATTCTGCTCAACAACGCGAGCGCGATTCAGCTGTCGGGAACGCTGGAGACGCCGCTCAGGCGCTTCGATTTGATGCTGGGTGTGAATACGCGCGGCACCTTTGCTTGCGCGCAGGCCTGCATCCCGCATTTGTTGAAGGCGGTTAATCCGCATATCCTGACGCTATCACCGCCGTTGTCGATGCAGGCGCGCTGGTTCAAGGAGCATACCGCATATACCATTTCAAAATTCGGCATGAGCATGTGTACGCTGGGCATGGCGGCCGAATTCGCTGATCGCGGCATTGCCGTTAATTCGCTGTGGCCGCGCACGACCATCGCAACGGCGGCGATCGAAGTCAATTTTCCGGCAGCGATCTACAAAGCCAGCCGGCATCCGGCCATCGTGGCGGATGCGGCGTATGCGATTTTTTGCCGCGACAGCCGCGCCAATACTGGCAATTTCTATATCGATGAGGCAGTATTGCGCGAAGAAGGCGTCAGCGATTTCGAACAGTACGCTGTCACGCCGGGAACGCGTCTGTACACCGACCTGTTTCTGGAGGAGTAAAGCCGCGAGGAGGCAGCAATGGCAGCAGATCTCAGTCACGCCGTGACGCCGGACGAGGCGCGCACACTCGATGGCCTGCTGCGCGAGCGCGTCAAGCGCACGCCTGATGCCGTCGCCTATCGCGATTTCAACCGCTTGCATTCGAACTGGCGCGATTACACTTGGGCGCAGGTCGACCGCGAGGTTGCGCGCTGGCAGGCGGCGCTCGAAAGCGATGGCCTCAAAGCAGGCGATCGTGTTGCGGTGATGATGCGCAATTCACCCGAGTGGGTGGTGTTCGATCAGGCGGCGCTGGGGCTCGGCCTCGTCGCGGTGCCGCTGTATACGCAGGACCGGCCGGACAACGTCGCCTACATCCTCAACGATGCTGATTGCAAAGTGCTGCTGTTCGGTACGCTCGAACAATGGAAGACCTTTGCCGGCGTACGCGATCAGTTGGGCGGGCTCAAACGTATATTGATTGCCGAGCCCCTGGCAGGGGCGACCGACGACCCGCGTGTCTCTGCGGTTGACGCCTGGCTGCCTGCGGAGGGCGGTGCGACACGTCATCTGCCGGCCGATCCGGATGCGCTGGCGACCATCGTTTATACCTCGGGCACCACCGGCAAACCCAAGGGTGTGATGTTGAGCCACCGCAATATTCTCAGCAACGCTTACGCCAGTTTGATCGTGATGACGGTGGATCGTAACGACGTGTTTTTGTCTTTCCTGCCGTTGTCGCACACCTTTGAGCGCACCTGCGGTTACTACCTGACGATCATGTCGGGTTCGCTGGTGGTATTTGCACGTTCGGTACAGCAGTTAAGTGAAGATCTGCAGACCATGCACCCGACGTTGCTGATTTCGGTGCCGCGCATTTACGAGCGCGTCTATTCTGCGATCAAATCAAAACTCGACGAGGGCCCGGCACTTCGGAAAAAGCTCTTTGAGCTGACGCTGACCGTTGGCAATGCAAGATTCGAATATATACAGGGGCGCGCCGGCTGGCAGCCGTTGCTGCTGTTGTGGCCTTTGCTCAATGCACTGGTGGCGAAAAAAATTCTGGCGCGTCTCGGCGGTAATCTGCGCGCCGCGCTGTCGGGCGGCGCGGCCCTACCGCCGGATGTGGCGCGCGTGTTCATCGGCCTGGGACTGAATCTGCTGCAAGGCTACGGCATGACGGAAACCAGCCCGGTCGCCTGTGCAAATTTTCCGCACGATAATATTCCGGCGAGCGTGGGCGTGGCAGCGCCCGGCGTCGAAATCAGGATCGGTGCGCAGGGCGCCTTGATGATCAAGGGGCCCAACGTCATGCTCGGCTACTGGCACAATCCGGAGGCCACCGCTGCAATGATAGATGCCGACGGCTGGTTGAACTCGGGCGACACCGCGCGCATCGACGAACGCGGTCACGTCTACATTACCGGGCGCTTGAAGGAAATCATCGTGATGTCGAATGGCGAAAAAATTCCGCCGGTCGATATCGAATCGGCGATCATGCGTGATACGCTGTTCGAGCACGTCATGCTGGTCGGCGAGGGCAAACCCTTTCTCAGTCTGGTGACCGTGCTCAACGGCGAGCGCTGGAAACAACTTGCGGCGGAAAAAGGCGTGACCGCGTTGAATAGTACGGAGGCAGAAAAGCTTTTGCTGGCACGGGTAGCGGCACAGATGAAGGAATTTCCGGGTTATGCGCAGGTGCGCAAGGTCACGGCGGTGCTGGAGCCGTGGACGGTTGAAGACGGATTGCTGACGCCGACGCTGAAACTCAAGCGTCCGCGCGTGACGGATAAATTCAATGCAGAGATCGAAGGCATGTATGCAGGCCACTGAACGGGCGATTTCATGACGACGCCGGATATCCAAATGACGGGCCTGCCGGAGGGCAAACAACCGGCGTTGCGCGTGGTGCCGATGCCGGCCGATTCCAATTCAAGCGGCGATATTTTCGGCGGCTGGGTGATGTCGCAGGTCGACATCGCCGGCAGCATTCCCGCCATACAGGCGGCCCGCGGGCGGGTGGCGACGGTGGCGGTGCAGTCGTTTGTTTTCAAGCAGCCGGTGCTGGTCGGCGATGTGGTCAGTCTTTACGCGGACATCGTGCGCATCGGTCGCACCTCGATCACAGTCAGCGTCGAGGTCTATTCGCAGCGCAATCCGGCGGCCCCCGAATGCGTGAAGGTGACGGAGGCGACGCTGACCTACGTCGCGGTCGATGCGCAGCGCCGGCCGCGTGTGGTCGCCGCGCAACAATAGTCGTTTCATCCGTTGTGCATTCACGGAAATTGAGTAAACTGTCACCCTCACAGTGATCGCGCG
>JANYDY010000050.1 GCA_025363435.1 Betaproteobacteria bacterium | reverse complement strand
AGAACAGGTGCCGCCGCAGGGCGGCGCTTTTTTTGCACAACCCGCCCGCTTGGAATAACCTTCCGCTATGCGCATCCTGATTGTCGAAGACGAACAGAAAACCGCCGCCTATCTGTGCAAAGGACTGACGGAGAACGGCTACGTCGTTGACGTCACCGCCAACGGTGCTGACGGCACTCACCTCGCGCAGTCGCAGGACTACGACCTCATCCTGCTCGACGTCATGCTGCCCGGCGTCGATGGCTGGTCGCTGCTGCAAACGCTGCGGCGGACGAAACAGACGCCGGTGCTGTTTCTGACTGCCAAGGGCGGCGTCGAAGACCGCGTCAAGGGGCTGGAACTCGGCGCCGATGATTATCTGCTCAAACCCTTCGCGTTTTCCGAATTGCTGGCGCGCGTGCGCTCGGTGCTGCGGCGCGGCGCGGCGCGCCAGCCCGAGATGATCAATGTCGATGGTCTTGAGGTCGATCTGCTGCGGCGCAAAGTGCAGCGCGACGGCACGCGCATCGATCTCACGGCGAAGGAATTCGCGCTGCTGTCGCTGCTGATCAGGCGTGCCGGAGACGTGCTCTCGCGCACGTTTATCGCCGAACAGGTGTGGGATATGAATTTTGACAGCGACACCAATGTCGTCGATGTGGCGATCCGGCGGCTGCGTGCCAAGATCGATGACCCCTACGAATCCAAACTGATACACAACGTCAGAGGCGTGGGTTACGTCCTTGAACAACAGAGCTAGTGCAGCGCCACCGGCGCCGCGCGCCGCATGGTCGCTGACGGTACGCCTCGGCAGCAGCTTCGCGCTGATTTCACTGGTGCTGGTGGCCGGCGTCGGGATCAATCTCTACGCCGTGCTCGATCGCCAGCTCGACCAGGAACATGCGGTTTTTCTCGCCGACGACATCGAGTTGATCAGGCGCACGCTTGCCGAAGCCAACGACGATACGAGTCTCGGCGGCAATCCGCGTGCCAGGCAGTCGCTGACGCCGATCGGTAGCCGTCTGCGCATTGCGGTATTCAACGAGCTCGGCGAGCCTATTCTGGACACGCGCGCGACGGTGCCGCTGGAGATCGTCGGCACACCGGCCGAGGTCGGGCAGCGTGCCGAGGCAGCGGTGTTCTGGAAAGCGCCCGACGGCCGCGATTTGCGCGTGGTTGCCGGCTGGGGAGTGCTCGGCAAGTCGCAGCGCCGGGTGATGATCGTGCTGACGCTGGATGTTTCGATAGAGCACCGCCTGCTCGACAGTTTTCGCAACAGTTTGTGGGTGACCATACTGATTGGCGTGTTGTGCGCGGCGACGCTCGGTTATCTGGTGGCGCGGCGCGGGTTGGCGCCGCTCAAACGCATTGCGCGCGCGGCCGGCGCGATCACATCGTCGCAGCTCGACCGCAAGCTAGATCCGGGCGATTCGCCGGAGGAGTTGCGCGAACTGGTGACAGCATTCAACGCCACGCTCGACCGGCTCAATGAATCGTTTCGCCGGTTGTCGCAATTTTCCTCGGATCTCGCGCATGAGCTGCGCACGCCGGTCAACAATCTGATGGGTGAAGCGCAGGTCGTGCTGTCGCGCGCGCGCAGTGCCGATGAATACCGCGGCGTCGTCGAATCGAGCGTCGAGGAACTCGAACGGCTGTCGCGTATGACCGAAAACATGTTGTTCCTCGCGCGCGCCGACGAAGCACAGCAGGAGATCAACCGCACCGCTCTCGACGCGCGTGCCGAATTCGAAAAGGTCGCCGAGTTTTATCAGTTGATGGCGGACGACTCCGGCGTGCACATTGTCTGCCGCGGCGAGGCGAAGGTGCACGCGGATCCGCTGCTGTTCCGGCGCGCGGTGAGCAATCTGCTCTCCAACGCATTGCAGCACACCGCCAGCGGCAATGAAATCGTCATGACCGCCCGCGCCGATGCGGGCGGGGCGGTGACGATTTCAGTCGCCAATCGCGGCGCCGGCATTGCCCCCGAGCATCTTGAGCGGATTTTTGACCGCTTCTATCGTGCCGATCCGGCGCGCGGCAAATCGTCGCAGGGCTCGGGCCTGGGCCTCGCCATCGTCCAATCCATCATGCGTTTGCACGGCGGCACGGTGAGTGTCGCCAGCGCGATCAACGGCATGACCGAATTTACATTGCGTTTTCCGGCAGCATCCTGAATTTGCACCGGATCAAAGGCCGACATCGACCAAAATCCTAAACGCTACTATCATTCCGGTTCATTTTGATGTTTGTCGGGGTGAGGCATGACTGCGCAAAGCGGTATTTTGGCGCCGCCGCCGTTGCAGGCGCGGTATCTGACGTTTGCAATCAAGAGCAAAACACAAATCCGCAAAGCCTTGCTCGCGCTTGCGGTCTATGGCGATGGTGAACGCTGTGTGGTCGGTATCGGGCAGTCAACGCTAACGGCATGTGGTGGTCGTATAGAAGGTATGCGCAGGTTTCCGCGTTTTTTCGGCCGCGGTCCTGCCGTGCCTGCGACGCCGGCGGCGCTGTGGTGCTGGCTGCGCGGCAACGATCGCGGCGAACTGGTGCATTTGTCCCGCCGGATCACCGCGGCGCTGGCACCGGCGTTCAAGCTTGAGGCCAGCATCGACGCATTCCGCCACGGCAGCGGCCGCGATCTTACCGGTTATGAAGACGGCACCGAAAATCCAAAAGGAAAAAAAGCCGCTGCCGCAGCGGTTGCACGTGATGGTTCGTCGTTCGTTGCTGTGCAGCAGTGGTTGCACAATTTCCCGAAATTTGAAACCATGAGTACGCGCGAACAGGACTATTCAGTCGGCCGCCGCCGTCGCGATAACGTGGAACTTGAAAACGCGCCGC
This sequence comes from Betaproteobacteria bacterium, assembly GCA_025363435.1. Taxonomy (GTDB): domain Bacteria; phylum Pseudomonadota; class Gammaproteobacteria; order Burkholderiales; family SG8-41; genus PALSA-1004. The sequence continues at coordinate 4,319 of JANYDY010000050.1, read as the reverse complement.
CTTCTGCGCACGTCAAACGCACGGCGCAGGAAAATTTCACACCCGAGGCCTTCGTCTTGCGCCGTTCCATGCCGTGGACTGATGCAGAGCGCGCCGGTCTGGTATTCGTGGCCTTCGGCAAATCGTTCGATGCGTTTGAGGCGCAATTGCGCCGCATGGTCGGCGAGGACGACGGCATTGTCGATGCTCTGTTCAAATTCACACAGCCGCTGACCGGTGCTTATTTCTGGTGTCCGCCGTTGTGGAAAGGCCGTCTCGATCTGCGCGCCATACTCAAGGAGTAAGTTTTATGCGAACCCCGTCCTTGAATGCAATGATGTTACGCATGGCTGCTGCATTGGTCTTAAGTGTGGCGACTGTGGCGACTGTGGCGGCAGCGCAGACGCCATGGAAACCCGAAAAGAACGTTGAAATCGTCGTTGGTTTGACCGCCGGCAGTTCGCAGGACCGCACGGCGCGTTTTTTGCAAAACCTGTGGCAGAGCAAAAGTATTGTCGGCGTGCCGGTCAACATCACCAATCGCGTCGGCGGTGCGGGCAATATTGCCTGGGCTTATCTTTCCACGCATACGGCCGACGCGCACTGGTTTCAGATTTCCTCGCCGACCATACTGACCAATCACATTATCGGCAGCGCGCCGTTTACTTTTACCGACTACACGCCGCTGGCGCTGCTCGGTAACCAGTATATCGGCGTTGCCGTGCGCGCCGATTCGCCGCTGAAGTCGGTGCGCGAAATCGTCGAGCGTCTGCGCGCCAATCCGGCGGCGCTTTCCATGGCGACCAACAGTCAGGGCAGTTATCTGCATATTGTCTGCGCGCAGATCGCGCGCGCCTCCGGCATGGATGCGCGCAGGATGAAGCTGGCGATTTTTCAGGGTGGCGAGCTGATGACGGCGGCACTCGGCGGTCACGTCGATGCAATCGCCACGGTGACCTCCAACCTGCTGCCGCACGTGCAAAGCGGCAAACTGCGCCTGCTCGGCATTTCGTCGGCGAAACGGCTGAGCGGCGTTCTCGCCGCGGTGCCGACCCTGAAAGAGCAAGGCGTTGATATTGTCATCGCCAACTGGCAGGGCGCAGTGGGGCCGGCGAAACTCAATGCCGCGCAGATCGCGTACTGGGATGGCGTGTTCGCGCGCAGCGTCAAAACCGACGAATGGCGCGCCGATCAGGAAGCGAACCTGTGGGAGAGCGATTACCTGAACGCAGCGGATTTCACGCGTTTTCTGAAAGCGGATTACGATCAGGCGAAGGCGATTTTTGTTGAACTGGGACTGGCTAAATGAGCGCCTGGTAACCCATGCACCGGCATGCCGCCTGAACACGGGCTTCACTCGCGCCAGCCAAAGACCCTGGTTTGCAGTACTTCGGCGGTGGTATTGCCGCTTTTGCCGTTGAGAACGACCGTGACTGCCGGCGCTTTCGCTAGGCGAGCAGCGCCTTCAGCTTCGCCACCGCGCTGTCCGGCGTTGTCAGTATCGGCGTTACGGTGCGCTTCGCGGCGCCGGTTTTTGCCGGCGCCATCGAGAATTGCGCAAGCGCGATGATGTCGCAGGCGCTTTGTTGCGCCGCCGCTTCGGCGATCAGGCGATTGTGCTCGTCGGGCTGGTTCTTCAGCAGCGCGTCGAGTGCGCCATCGACGAGGTGGGGCGCCACTGTGACGCTGGTGCCCTTGTCTTTTGCGCAGGCGGCGATTTCAGCCAGCATCGACGGCAGCGAGGGCTGAAACGTTGCCAGCAGGTTGACGGTGCCGTTTTTCGCCACCAGTTGTTCGTACATGGCTTCATTCGGTTTCAATACCGGAATCGAAATATGGCGGCGGCATTCATCTATTGCCGGGCCGAACGCCGAGCAGCAGAACAAAATCGCATCCGCCCCCGCTTTGACGCCGTACTGCCCGATATGCACGATGCGGCCGATCATGGCATCGGTCAGTTTGCCGTCGGCGGCGAGATCGGTCATCAGCGCATCTTCAAGCAGATTGACCGCCTGCGCTTCGGGCCAGTTGGTGCGAAAGCTGGCGACGATCGGCGGAATCGACACATCGGCAGCGTGGATCAGATAAATCTTCGGTTTGGTTTTCATCGGGCTTCTATTCGGGAATGGCGGGAACGCGCCGATTGTGGCGACGGGAGGGGCAAAAATACCCTACCAGGCGCATAAATGGAAGGGCGCCTTGCGGCGGAAACATTGCGCTAAAGTTTATCCGCTGGCCGTCGTTAATAAATTTAACTTCAGGGCCTCGGTCGGGGATGACTCTCAGACCAAGGATATTTGATTTGGATGCTGCCTCTGAAATCTGCTGTTGTGCGCGCTCCTTTGCGGGTGTACCTGATGCGGATTGGCGGCAACCCCCCTAGACCCGATGTTCGAGGGTCGCCCCGTCCGGGCCCTGAAGCACCTCATTTCACGCAATCCCGCAGCGGTTGATTGTGTCATCCACAACTGCCTGATCCGCACTGTCGCTCGCCGCGACAAGAGTATGATTTGTCCGGCGGCACGCGCGCTGCAAACAGAACCCGCGCGGCTGCGATATCGGGGAGATTGCGCATGAATCGTGGATTTGACGTTTTCGCGGCGCGCCGGCAGTTTCTTGGCGGTCTCGCGGTGCTCGGCGCAGGCACCTTGTTGCCGGGTTGCCAGACAACGGCGCCGGCAGTGCAGCGCGCCGCGCCATTCCGCATCGATGTGCATCACCACCTGGCGCCACCCGGGTTCGTTCGCGAAATCACCGCCCGCAACACCGGGCAGCGTCCGCTCATGGAATGGACGCCCGCGAAGTCGATCGAAGCGATGGACAAGGCAGGCATTGCAACTTCGATGACGTCGATCAGCGAGCCGGGCGTCTGGTACGGCGACAACGCGGCCGCGCGTCAGCTTGCGCGCGCATGCAACGACTACGGCGCACGCATGACGACTGATTACCCGGGGCGCTTTGGTTTGTTCGCCTCGCTGCCGATCCCGGATATCGACGGCAGTCTGCGCGAAATCGAATACGCGCTCGATGTGTTAAAGGCCGACGGCATCTGCCTGTTGACCAGCTACAACGGCAAATACCTCGGCGACCCGGCCTTCGCGCCGGTGATGGATGAACTCAACCGGCGCGGCGCCGTGGTGTTCATACATCCGGCGCGCGCCGACTGCTGCCGCAACTTGATGCCCGGTATCGGTGAAAACGTACTTGAACTCGCCACCGACACCGCGCGGACCATCACCAGCCTGCTGTTCAGCGGCACGCCGGCGCGTTGTCCGCAGCTGCGTTTCATTTTTTCACATGCCGGCGGCACCCTGCCGGCGTTGACCGGCCGCATTTTGCAGTTTTACGCAGCGAGCAAGGATTTTGCGCAGCGCCTGCCGCAGGGGCCGCTCACAGAACTCAAGCGCTTCTATTACGACACGGCCAACGCCTCGAACCCGTGGTCGCTGGCGCCGCTGCTCAAACTCGTGCCGCATACGCAGGTGCTGCTCGGCAGTGACTTTCCGTTGCGCAACCCTGAGGCCAACGTCAGGGAACTTCTTGAACTCGATTTCAGCGCGGGCGAGTTGCGCGCCATTTTCCGCGATAACGCGGTCAGCCTGCTGCCGCAGCTGGCGGCTTCAACCCGGGCGCCGGGGGTATGATGGGGGCTTCTCCAGCGGGCGTTGAATCGTGAGCGGATTATCATTCGAAGCACTGGCCGGCTACTGGTCTGCGACGACTGTTGCGGTCAATATCGTTGTTTTTCTGAATCTGCTTGGCGCGCTGCTGCTCGGCCTGCTGGTCGGCTATGAGCGTTCCTACCATGGCCGCGCTGCCGGCATGCGCACCTACGGACTGGTTTGCATGGCGTCGGCGGCGCTGACCGTTATCGCCGGCTTTCCCGAATACTGGTACGGCGGCAGTGCGATCGACGTCGTCGCGCCCGATCCGACGCGCATCATTCAGGGCATCGTCACCGGCGTGGGTTTTCTCGGCGCGGGCGTAATTTTGAAAGAAGGCTTCAGTATCAGCGGGCTGACCACCGCCGCGTCGATCTGGGCTTCGTCGGCGATCGGTGTGCTGGTCGGCGTCGGTTTCTATGCGGCGGCGATATTGCTGGCGATGTTGTCCGCCGCCAGCATGATGTGGATTTCGCGTCTGGAAAGCTGGTTGCCGTCGCGTCAGGCGCTGGCCGCGGTCATGCGCTTTCACAAGAATTACACACCGCGCGAAGATGCTTTACGCCGCAAAGCGATGGAGCGCGGTTATGAGCTGGCCAAAGGCAGTATCGCCATTTCGTATGTGGACGGCCAACAGGAGTGGCGTTTCATTGCGGTGGCCCTGAGCAAGGCCAGGGC
>JANYDY010000049.1 GCA_025363435.1 Betaproteobacteria bacterium | reverse complement strand
ACCGCTTCCTCAATCGCCAGCGTAATCGCCAGATTGTTGCGGGCTTCGCGCGGCGTCGCCAGTGCGCAAGGCCGCCCGGTTGCGACATGATCAAGCCAGTTGCGCGTCTCGCTCGCCAGCGGGCCCCAGAAATCGCCGCCCACCCAGTCGCCGGGCGCCGAGCTGCTGAGGAATGCCATGTTGACCGTCAGATCCGGCACATAGATATGCGGAATGCCGCGTTCGGTGTACATGATCTGGTCGAGATGGTCGTCGTCTATCATCAACACGCCTTCGGTGCCGATGACCTCGATACGTGCGCAATACCCGAGCGACGGATATTTATCCGGCAATGCAAAGCTCACGCTGAAATTCACCAGCGCGCCATCAGCCAGTGTCAGCACCGCGTAGGTCACGTCATCACAATCGAAACCCGCCTTGCGGATAGTGCCGCCCTTGCCGCGCGCCCATACTTCGATCACCGGATTGTCGGGCACGTACCAACCGAGCAGATCGACGAAGTAAGTCAGCGAATCGACCACCGGCGTCGCATGCGGATCGCGCTTCAGCATCTGGAACACCTGGGCGCGCGAATTGTAGATACGCGCAGACAGGCCGGACACGCTGCCGAGGCGCCCCAGCGAGATCTGCTCTTTCACGGTCAGATAGCGACGCTTGAAACGGCGGCTGTAACCGACGTGCAGGCTGCCGCTGCTTTGCGCTGCCGCCGCGATCAGCTTGTCTGCATCTTCGATGCTGAGGGCAATCGGTTTCTCGACCAGCACCGTCTTGCCGAGTTGCAGTGCCTGCAGCACCGGCTCGACGTGCTGGTGCTCGCCGGTAGCAACAATCACCGTATTGATCGCCGGATTGGAAATAATTTCGAGACTGTCGGTGCCGGCGATCGACGCGCCGGAATTTTCGGCAAGTTTTTTTGCGGCGGCCTCATTGCTATCGGCGATGCCGATGAAACGCACCGCGGCATGCGATGCAGCAAGTTTCGCGCGCATCGTGCCAATGCGGCCCGCGCCGATGATGGCGAGACCGATGTCCTTGCGCTGCAAGCCTGGTTTTTTCACTACAGATTCTCCGCTCGTGTTTTCCTGAATCGGGCAATCATAGCCGACTGCAAGCCGGCTGGCGGCTGCCTGCGCAATCCAATTCTTTTGCCACGCGGGTGGATTGCAGCACGTATACTGTCGGTATGATCGCAGGCCTTGCGATCCCCTCACCTTACCCTTACGGCACGCCGGTCCCGCATGTTGCGGCAGGCAGCGGCAATATTTACATCGTGAAAAATCCGCACGCAAAACCCGCTGCCGCCGTCACCTGCGCCTCATGCAAAGCCTGCTGCTGCAGGCTTGAAGTGATACTCATGGGCGATGACGACGTGCCGCCCGAATTCATCGAAACCGACCGCTGGGGCGGTCAGGTCATGGCGCGCCTCAATGACGGCTGGTGCGCGGCACTGCAAAGGGACACCATGTTGTGCGGGATATATGAGCAGAGGCCGGGCGTCTGCCGCGACTATGCGGTCGGCGACAGCGACTGCATTACCGAGCGCACTGCCGCTGGGTTGTAAGCGGCAAGCCTTCAAACATTTAAGAAAGCAATTTTTAATGTCTGCTGTATTGATGCCATGCACCGACGCAATGGCCGAAACATGTATTGCCGGCACCCGACTGTGGCTGGAGCGCGCGGTAATCGGACTTAATCTGTGCCCCTTCGCCAAAGCGGTTCATAACAAGCGACAGATACGCTATGCGGTCACGGCAGCACCGGATGCCGACGCGCTGCTCGCTGAGCTCAAGCAGGAACTGGAAATGCTGGCGAACGCCAATCCCGATGAACTCGAAACCACCCTGCTGATCCATCCGCATGTGATGACTAATTTCAGCGACTATCACTTTTTCCTCGCCGAGGCCGCCGCCCTGGTCAAAAATCTTGGCTTCAATGGTGTGTTGCAGATCGCCAGCCTGCATCCCGGTTACGAGTTTGCCGGCAGCGCAACAGACGACATCGACAACTACACCAACCGCGCGCCCTACCCGACGCTGCACCTGTTGCGCGAGAGCAGCATTGATCGCGCCGTCGCCGCGTTTCCCGATGCGGCCGAAATCTTCGACCGCAATATCGCGACCATGCGCAATCTCGGTCACAAGGGCTGGGATGAACTATGGCTCACCAAGGCACCGCTATGAGCGAACATCCGATCTTGAACTGGAACGAAGGCGGCGCGACACATTCCGCGCGCTGGCGCTCCGAGCGCAGTGCGGCGCCGCCAAAGCGCGTGCTCATCGCCGACGACACGATGACCGCCGACGTCGCCTACCGGCATGCCTGCGAAGGCACCGCGCTCTTGTGGCGCGGCGATTTTCAGAATGCGCGTCAGTTGCTGCTAGCCTTGGCGCGACGCGCCGACAAAAAACCGCGCGCACCGCGTGCCGCGCGCGGTGCCGCGCCGACACCGCCGCCGGCCATCGCGTTTCCCGAGGCGTTTCATCTGCATCGCCAGGCGCGTTCGCAACGCGCTCGTACGCTTGGCATGGTGCTGATTCCGCTGGCCGGCGACTACAGCGTACCGCTGCGCCGCGCACCCGATGTGCATGAGGCCTGCACAGAAACATACGGTCCGGCAACTGAACAAACGCCGGCAGACGGCGGTTCGGTTACATCTCTACGCGAACTGCTCGGCCTGATCGGTGCGCATGAATGGCGCAAGAAGGGTATTGAAATCACGGCGCTCGGCGCACGCATCCATCCGCACTATGGCGTCTTCGCGCCTGTGCGCGAGGAGTATGTAGAGTTGGTTGCTGTCGCACCGCTGCCCGCGCCCGGGCTGCCGCTGGCCTTCGATATTGGCACCGGCACCGGCGTGCTCGCTGCAGTACTCGCAAAGCGCGGCGTCACTCGCGTCGTTGCCACCGAGCAGGATGCGCGTGCTCTGGCCTGCGCGCGCGAAAACGTCGCCCGCCTCGGCATGGCTGCGCAAGTGGAAATCGTGGAGGCCGATCTGTTTCCAGACGGACGCGCGCCGCTCATCGTCTGCAATCCGCCGTGGATACCGGCGCGCCCGAGCTCGCCGCTCGAACACGCGATCTACGACCCGGAAAACCGCATGCTGCTCGGCTTCATCACCGGCCTCGCCGCGCATCTGGAAAGCGGCGGCGAAGGCTGGCTGGTGTTATCGGATATTGCCGAACGCCTCGGCCTGCGTACGCGCGAAATGCTGCTCGCTGCGTTCGAGACGGCGGGACTGCAGGTTGCGGGACGGACGGAGGTTCGCCCGTATCATCCCAAAGTCAGTGACAAGACGGATCCGCTACACGCGGTGCGCGCCGCGGAAGTGACTTCGCTGTGGCGGTTGATGGTGCGGTGATCACTCAGCCGAAAAAGCGCTCTCGTCAAACGGCAGTTTGCCGGTAAGTCCAGTCTCGCGCGCAATCCGCGCCAGATCCGCAAGCGTATCTTCCGGCAGCAGCAAGCCGTCGCGACGATGCGCAATGTTATTGTTTGCCTCGATCTCGCCCGGGTAAAACACTTCGTCGAAACCTTTTGCCAGCGGCACCGATTTCAGTTCGGCGATGTATTCCTCCATGCGCGTATTGAATTGCGCGAGCGGCTGGAAGGCTTCGATGTTCATGGCGATCATGAAGTGACCGCAATTGCTTTTCTCCGCGGTCTTATACGGGCTGTGCACCGCCGAGAGAAAACCGCTGCCGGTCAATACGCCCGACAGCACATCGACCATCATCGCAATCGCATATCCCTTGTGCCCGGCCATCGGCAGGATGATGCCGTCGATCGCGGCCTGCGCGTCGGTGGTCGGCGCGCCGCCGCTGTCGATCGCCCAACCCTCCGGAATAGGTTGATGCTTGTTGCGCGCGAGATAAATCTTGCCGCGCGCAACCCCGGTGTTCGCCATGTCCATCAGAAAGGGGGGATGTTTGCCGGCCGGTGTCGCCACCGACCACGGATTGGTACCGATGATTTTTTTGCGCCCGCCCCACGGCGCCATCGCCGGCCCGCCGTTGCTGGTGAGAAACATCGCGCA
>JANYDY010000005.1 GCA_025363435.1 Betaproteobacteria bacterium | reverse complement strand
TCGAAGGTGCCCGGCTGCAATTGCTGTTCCAGCACCACCGGCAGGAACCGCGGGCTCATGTTGACTGATTTAAATCGTGCCATCGTTAACTCCATCACGGATTGATGGATTAACGATTCATGCAACCTTAACGGGGACCGGTAATTCGACCTTTTTGCACAGCCTCAACGATTCAAATGAGGGGCGCTTTCAAGCGTCCCTCTCGATTTGACGGTTAGACGGCATTCCTCGTATGCGACGCGTCACCAAACATACAACGAGCGCTACGAATGCATAGATGGCGCCGTTGACTGCAGCTGTAATGGCAACGGCAAGAACAACAGTCGAATTAACGGGACCATCGAAGCCAAGCAGGAAGAAGTACGTTGGCCACATCCACAGGACTACCTGCTCGGATAGTTCATCCAGAAATGAGGTCCACTGCATGGCGCCAAATAGAAGCAGCGGAATCGTTACCCCAAGAACCGCGGAAATAAATACGGTGCGTTTCATCTGATATAGACCATGCCGTCTAACGTGAATTAGGTTGCCTAAAAGACGCTTTGCGTTCCGCCTGTTTGTAACCAAATCCCGACAACCAATCCTGAAACAGACACTTGTCGGCAACCATGCAATAAAAATTCATGTTTTCAGCATAACGCAACTTGGCGCCGTCGCCAATCCGACGAACGAATGGCCGTGGTGCGCATGACGGCGCAAGCAAGAGTCAGGCGCTGGCGCCATTCTCTAACGGCGACAGCGTGGTGCGTCAGCGAAACCGCGAAAACTTACTTCTTCGCCTTGCCCGCGTCGCCGGATGTACCGGCCAGCGACAGCAGATGGCCGAACTTGCTGCGCTTGGTATCCAGATAGCGGCGATTGGCTTCGCGCGGCGCGATGTCGATCGCTACGCGCTCGCTGACGGTCAGGCCGTAGTCTTCGAGCGCTTTCACTTTTTCCGGATTGTTGGTCATCAGGCGCACTTTGCGCGCACCGAGATCGAACAGGATATGCGCGCCGGTCTTGAAGTCGCGCATATCGGCGGCAAAACCCAGCGCGTGGTTTGCTTCGACCGTGTCCTTGCCCTGATCCTGCAGCGCGTAGGCGCGGATCTTGTTCAGAAGGCCGATGCCGCGCCCTTCGTCGAACATGTAGATGATGACGCCGCGCCCTTCCGACTCGATTTTCGCCATCGCCGCTTCGAGCTGTTCGCCGCAATCGCAGCGCTCGGAGCCGAACACATCGCCGGTCAGGCATTGCGAGTGCAAACGCGTCAGCACCGGTGTGTCGGCGTTGATCTCGCCCTTGACCATGGCGACAATCGGTGTGGTTTCCAGATCGTCGCTGTAGACCATGAAGCGCCAGCTGCCGCTGTCGCGCGTCGGCAGCACGGTTTCCGATTTGCGGCGGATCTGCCGTTCGTGTTTGCGATAGGCAATCAGATCGGCAATGCGCAGTTTCGGTATGTCGTGGCTTGAGGCGAATTTTTCGAGATCGGCCGTACGCGCCATGCTGCCGTCTTCATTCATGATTTCACAGATCACGCCGGCAGGCTTCAAGCCGGCCATGCGCGCGAGATCGACGGCCGCTTCGGTGTGGCCGCGCCGTGTCAGCACGCCGCCGTCCACCGCGCGCAGTGTCTGCAGCCGCCCTGGGCGGATCAGATCGCCGGGCCGCGTGCCGTCCGCAATCGCCACCGCAATGGTGCGCGCGCGGTCCTGCGCCGACATGCCTGAACCCACGCCTTCGCGCGCATCGATCGGTGTGGCAAATGCGGTACCGAATTTGCTCTGGTTGCCCTGCTCGTCTGCGATCAGGGCAAGGCCCAGTTCGCGCATGCGGTCTTCGGTCAGCGCCAGCGAGACGAGGCCGCGCGCATGCACCGCCATGAAATTGATCGCCTCGGCTGTCGCACGCTCGGCGGCGACAAACAGATCGCCCTCGTTCTCGCGGTCTTCGTCGTCGATCAGTATCACCATGCGGCCGCGCCGCACTTCGGGCAGCAATTGTTCGATTACGGATTCGCTGGTGGGAATTTTTGCGGCCATCGTTTAAACGCCATCCATCAATTTAATCGCTACCGCGCGTAACCAGCCGGACAAACTCGGCACGCGTTCTGTCATGTTCGAATTCGCCGGTGAACGCCGAAGTCGTCGCGATCGAATGCTGCTTCTGAATGCCACGCATCACCATGCACATATGCTGCGCCTCGATAATCACTGCCACACCCTGCGGCTGCAGCGTGTCCTGTATGCAGTTGAGAATTTCCGTGGTGAGGCGTTCCTGCACCTGCAGGCGGCGCGCAAACGCATCAACCACGCGCGGCACCTTCGACAGGCCGACGATGTGGCCGTTCGGAATGTAGGCGACGTGCGCCTTACCGAAAAACGGCAGCACGTGGTGCTCGCACATCGAATAGACTTCGATGTCCTTGACGATCACCATCTGCTTGTATTCTTCCTTGAACATCGCCGAGCGCAGGATCGCCGCCGGATCAAGATCGTAGCCGTGCGTCAGAAAATGCATCGCCTTGGCGTAGCGTTCCGGCGTTTTAACGAGGCCTTCGCGAGTCGGGTCTTCGCCGAGCTCGCCCAAAATGCCGTGAAAATGGCCGGCGATATTTTTGACGGTGCGCGGGTTGTACTGGTCGATCTTCGCGTAGCCGTCGATATCGTCGTCCTGCGACGGGGCGCCTGGTGCGCGTCGTCTCATATCACCACCGTGAAAGCGTATTGCGGGAGGGGCAGTATACTACTCGGCCAGTTTCGCCCGGATTGCGGCGAGGATGCCGGCGCGATCAAGCCCGCAATTTTTGAGTTGCAACGCCGGGTCGCCGTGATCGACAAAACGGTCCGGCAGACCGAGCAGCAGCACCGAGGCCTTGATGCCGCGCCGCTGCAAAGACTCCAGCACCGCACTGCCGGCGCCGCCCTGAATGACGTTTTCCTCGATGGTCACCAGCAGATCGTGACTGCCGGCAAGCTGCGCCACCAGCGCGTCATCAAGCGGTTTGACGAAGCGCATATTGGCGACCGTCGCATCCAGTTCTTCACCGGCTTCGAGCGCAACGCCGACCATGCTGCCGAAAGCAAGCAGTGCAATTTTTTTCGACAGCAACGCAATTTTTTTGCCTTGGCGGCGGATCTCGCCGCGGCCGACCGGCAGCGCCGTCATGTCCTTTTTGATCTCGACGCCGGGGCCGCTGCCGCGCGGGTAACGCACCGCTGCCGGCGTATTCATCTGAAACGCCGTGAACAGCATCTGCCGGCATTCGTTTTCGTCCGACGGTGTCATCACTGTCATGTTCGGCAGGCAGCGCAAGTACGAGAGATCGAAACTGCCGTTATGGGTTGCGCCGTCGGCGCCAACGAGGCCGCCGCGGTCGATCGCCAGCACCAGCGGCAGATTCTGCAGCATCACATCGTGGATCAATTGATCGTAGGCGCGTTGCAGAAAAGTCGAATAGATCGCCACCACCGGTTTGCTGCCCTCGCAGGCGAGCCCCGCAGCGAAGGTCAGCGCGTGCTGCTCGGCAATACCGACGTCGAAATAGCGCTCCGGATACTGTTCGGAAAAACGCACCAGCCCCGAACCCTCGCGCATCGCCGGCGTAATGCCGACCAGGCGCTTGTCGAGTGCCGCCATGTCGCACAGCCAGTCGCCGAAGACCTGCGTGTAGGTCGGCTTGCCGCCGCCCTTGCTGCCGACGATGCCGTCGTCGGGTTTGAACTTCGAGACGCCGTGATAGAGCACCGGATCGGCCTCGGCCATTTTGTAACCCTGCCCCTTGCGCGTCACCACATGCAAAAACTGCGGGCCGCTCAATTCGCTGATATTTTTCAGCGTCGGCACCAGCGCGTCGAGATCGTGGCCATCGATCGGCCCGATGTAATTGAAACCGAATTCCTCGAACATGGTGCTCGGCGTAACCATGCCCTTGACGTGTTCTTCGGCGCGTTTGGCAAGATCGCCCAGCACGCGCGTGCCGGCGCGTCTGGCCGCGGCATAAAAGCGTCCCGACATCAGTTTGGCGAGGTATTTGTTGAGTGCGCCCACCGGCGGCGAAATCGACATCTCGTTATCGTTGAGTATGACCAGCAGATTGGCATTGTTGTCGCCGGCATTGTTCAGCGCTTCGAAAGCCATGCCGGCCGTCATCGCGCCATCGCCAATGATGGCCACGACGTTGCGTTGGACACCGGCGAGGCGTGATGCGATCGCCATGCCGAATGCAGCGCTGATCGAGGTGCTCGAATGCGCGGTGCCGAAAGTGTCGTAAACGCTTTCTTCGCGGCGCGGAAATCCCGAAATGCCTTCCCACATGCGCAGCCGGCTCATGCCTTCGCGGCGGCCGCTCAGAATTTTGTGGCCGTAGGTCTGGTGACCGACATCCCACACCAGGCGGTCGTGCGGCGTGTCGAAGACGTAGTGCAGCGCGATGGTCAGCTCGACCGTGCCGAGATTGGACGACAGATGACCGCCGGTCTTACTCACCGAATCGATCAGGAACTCGCGCAATTCGGTCGCCAGTTGCGGCAGCTGGCGGCGCTCCAGTTTGCGCAGGTCCGACGGTTCGTTGATAGTGGTCAGCAGATCGTACATCAGAACTTTCGTAAGACAATAAAGTCGGCGAGTTCGCGCAGGCGCAGCGCCCGCGCACCGAACACGTCGAGAGCCGCCAGCGCATCGGCGCGCAGTTCACCGGCCAGTTTTTTTGATTCGGCCACACCCAGCACGCTGACATAGGTGGGTTTGTTGTGCTGCGCGTCCTTGCCGGCAGTCTTGCCGAGTGTTGCCGTCGATGCCTCGGTATCCAGCACGTCATCCACCACCTGGAAAGCAAGGCCAATGCATTTGGCAAAATGATCGAGCCGCTCGAACTCTTTTTTATCGAGCACGCTGCCGCAGCGCACACCAAGCAGCGTCGCAGCGCGGATGATCGCACCGGTTTTGTGTATATGCATGAATTCGAGTTCCGGCAGCGTCAGCGTCTTGCCGGTGGCCGCCAGGTCGATTGCCTGCCCGCCGGCCATGCCACGCGAACCCGACGCCGCCGCCAGCAGCTTGACCATTTCGAGCTGCACCGCCGGATCGTCGGCGAGCCGGTATTCGGCGAGCAACTGAAAAGCCAGGCTTTGCAAGGCATCGCCGACCAGCAGCGCCGTCGCTTCGTCATATTCAACATGGCAGGTCGGTTTGCCGCGACGCAGAACGTCGTCGTCCATGCAGGGCAAATCGTCGTGCACCAGCGAATAAGCGTGGATCATCTCGACTGCTGCGCCGGCTATCGCCACACGCGCCGGATCTGCCGCGCTGATTTCGCCGGCAGCGAATGCCAGTAATGGACGCACACGCTTGCCGCCGCCCAACACCGCGTAACGCATCGCCGCATGCAAACGCTGCGGCGCCAGTTCGGCCGACGGCAGCAGGGCCTGCAATTGCGCCTCGATGCGGGTTTGCTGAGCCGCCGTCCAGCGCTGAAAATCAGGTGGATTCGTCGTCATCGTCGCCGGCAAAGTTTTTCAGCACACCGGCTTCGAGAACCTTGACCTGCTGTTGCGCGTCCGCCAGCTGGGCCTGGCAGAACTTCAATAGTTCTGCACCGCGCTTGTAGGCCGTCAGCGACTGCTCGAGCGTCAATTGCCCGTCTTCCATGCGCGTCACGATGCCTTCGAGCTCGTTCAACGCGCTCTCGTAGGTCGGGCTCTTGTCGGATTTTTCTGTCTTGGACATGCCAGGAAGCGGCGACCGCGATTAAACCGCGAACATAGCGCAATCAGAGCCTTGCGGTCAACGAAACACGCGGGGAAATAAGAGCGGATACGGCAACGGACTGTCGGTCAAAGCGGTGTCGCGCAAGCCGTGACAGATTGTTTGCTGATATTGTTTGCAGCGCGCTGCCGATTCCGCATCGGCGCCAGCGGCACCGCGCGCAATGACGATGTCCTTGGCACTCGACGGCGCGAAGAATTTTGCATCCCGGCGCATGCCGCATCCCGTGCGCGCAAGCAATGGTCCGCAACGCTGGCCGTGCTCAGCCACATCAAGTATTTAATTCAAATAAACAGCAGGATACGGCGAAATCCTGAAATGACTATTGCCCTCACCACCAAATGCGGGGAAAATAGCGCCTCGTCTAAGGGCTTGTAAACAAATGGTTTTAGAGCGTCGACCCGCGGTCGATCGCGTTCTACCCTTCCGTCACTTCCAGTCTAGAGATTACGCCGTATGTCCGATCTGGCGACCTTACAAGCGCTGACCAAGACCTCGCCGCAACTACCGATTCCATGGTACTTCGATGCGCAAATTTACGCGCTCGAACAAAAGCTGCTGTTTCAACAAGGGCCCGGCTACGTCGGCCATGAATTGATGGCGCGCGACCGCGGCGACTATCACGTACTCGCCGCGCTGGACAATGCAAAAGCGCTCGTGCACGGCGATCAGGGCGTGCAACTGGTCGGCAACGTCTGCCGCCACCGCCAGGCCATCATTCTGCAGGATCGCGGCACGACCAAGTCGATCGTATGCCCGCTGCATCGCTGGACCTACGGTCTGGACGGCAAACTGCTCGGCGCGCCGCACTTCCCCGCCAACCCCTGCCTCGATCTGGGTTCGACACCACTACAGAACTGGAACGGCCTTTTGTTTGCCGGCAAGCGCGACGTCGCGCGCGATCTCGCCAGGCTCGGTGTCGCGCAGGATCTCGATTTCTCCGGCTTCATGCTCGACCGCGTGCAAATCGAAAACTACGCCTGCAACTGGAAAACCTTCATCGAGGTTTACCTCGAGGATTATCACGTCGTGCCCTTTCATCCGGGCCTCGGCAATTTCGTCGAAATCGATGATCTGAAGTGGGAATTCGGCGACTGGTACAGCGTGCAAACCTGCGGCGTAAAACCGGAACTCGCGCGCGGCGGCACGCCGGTCTATCAGCGCTGGCACGACCTGCTGCTGCGCTATAACGGGGGCCGCAATCCGCCGCATGGCGCGATCTGGCTCACTTATTACCCGAACATCATGATCGAGTGGTATCCGCACGTGCTGGTGATCAGTCAGGTCATCCCGCGCGGCCCTGAAGCCTGCGCGCACGTTATCGAATTTTATTATCCTGAAGAGATTGCGCTGTTCGAACGCGAATTCGTTGCCGCCGAACAGTCTGCATACGAAGAAACTGCAGTCGAAGACGACGAAATCTGCACGCGCATGACCGATGGCCGCCGCGCGCTCTACAAGCAGGGCATCAATGAAGTCGGGCCATATCAGTCGCCGATGGAAGACGGCATGCTGCACTTCCACGAATTTCTGCGGCGGGAGTTAAAGTTAAAGCAGGATTGAGGATTAGGTAAGTCCCCGCTTCCGGTCGTTTTCAGTATCACCCGCTCCTGTCCACGAACGCACTGAATGCTCAATCCCGTGTTCAACACACTCATCAGTGTCACCGATCTGGCCGCGCATCTCGACGATCCGCGCTGGATCGTCTTCGACTGCCGACACGATCTCACCGACACCGGGGCCGGCCGCCGCGCCTACGCGCAATCGCATATTCGCGGCGCACGCTTTATCCATCTCGACACCGATTTGTCCGGCGCGAAAAGCGGTCGCAACGGTCGCCATCCTTTGCCCGATGCGAAAACGTTCTGTGCGCGTCTTGCCGCGCTCGGCATGCGCAACGACATGCAGGTGGCCGCCTATGACGCCTCCGGTGGCGCGTACGCCGCACGCCTGTGGTGGATGCTGCGCTGGGTCGGCCACAATAGCGTCGCCGTGCTTGATGGCGGCTGGAACGCCTGGACGAAGGCAGCGCATGCCGTCAGCGCGGAATTGCCTACCGCCGCAAACGGCGACTTCAGCGGCGCAGCGCGCGCGATGAGCGTCGATGCCGCATTCGTTGAAGCGGAAATCGGCAGCACCGGCACCCGCCTCATCGATGCGCGCAGCCCCGATCGCTTCCGCGGCGAAAACGAAACGCTGGATCCGGTCGGCGGCCACATTCCCGGCGCGACAAACCGTTTTTTTCAGAACAATCTCGGCAGCGATGGCTGTTTCAAATCAGCCGCCGCGTTGAAGCAGGAATTTCTCGCCCTGCTCGGCGCCTCAAATCCCGCAGAGGTCGTGCATCAATGCGGTTCCGGCGTGACTGCCTGCCACAATCAGCTGGCGATGGAAGTCGCCGGTCTTGCCGGTTCGCGCGTGTTTCCCGGCTCGTGGAGTGAGTGGTGCAGCGATCCGCGCCGGCCGGTCGCGGTCGGCGGCTGATGTCTGCTGTTTACTTCGGCGTAGCAGTGGCATCCTCCGGCGCGCGATCAACGTAGCGCGCCCGCCCTCTGCTTTCGGCAAATTTTTGCCGGCGTTGCTCGAATAGTTCGCGTCTATGCTCGCCAACACTGTCCTGCCGCCTATTCTGCGCCGGTATGCGCACTTCGACTGCGGCATTCGCGGTGCCATTTCCCGGCGCTAACGCACCGACCACCGCAATGATCACCAGTGCGCAAAGCGCCGCGCCACAACACGCAACAATCGCCGCTTTATGCGGCGCATCATCATCCATGCGTTCCATCAAACGCTGACGGTCGCGCGCGCTCATCATGGCGATTGGTGCGGCCGCGGCGTATTCAATTCAGCCGGCTTGAGATAGGCGTAGCGCGGCGCACCGTCGCCAACCGGTATTGCCGCAGATAGCTGCGGGCCAAAAACCAGATTGACCAGCCAGCCGGTGGCCACCAGCAACACAGCAATGACCGTCAGCAAAACAACGGTAACGCGGCGCCCCGAACGTTCTTCGCGGCGGAATTCGGCCGAGCGATCAACGCCAGCCGCAATCACCGTGAGTCCTGACGCTTGATCACGCATTTTATTCCCCTTGATCGGGTGCGGGATGTCTGCCGCCCTGTGCTGCGGGTTGCCTGATTCCCGAGATTGAATTGTCGGCATACCCGGATCCGCACACCATTCCTCTTAAGTTGTAGTCTGCAGGCATTAGGTTTCAGCGCGATTAATGCGCAGTCACGCTGCGCATCTACGCCACGCCGCTATAATTTGCGTTCAGTACTCCGGAGACGTTTGATGCCTTCCCGACAACGCAGAACTCTGCTCAAGGCGGCACTCGCCGCACTCGCCGCCGCACCGGCACTATTGCGCGCGCAGCCCGCCGACGTACAGATCATGCACGTGCGCGATGCATCGATTTCTCGTCTGCCGCCTAATGCCGAAGCGCAAAAAAGCAGCGACAGTGCAGCGCCGCGCGCCGCCAATGCCGGCCGCTGGAGCGCACGCGCGCCGCTGCCGTTTCCACGCAGCGAAATGGCTTCCGCCGCCGCATGGAACAGCCGCATGCACGTGGTCGGCGGCTACGGCAATCTGCGCGTTGACCGCGCCTATCACCACATTTACGACGCCGCAAAAAATGTCTGGGCCGAAGCGGCGGCATTGCCGCGCGGCGCCAGCCACATCGGCGTGGCGGCGGCCAACGGCATGTTCTACGCGATCGGCGGATTCATCGATCAGAATCGCCTGCCGCATGAAGAGGCATTCGTATACGACATCGCCAAAGGCGAATGGCGCGCAATTGCGCCGCTGCCGCGCGCGCGCGCTGCCGCCTCGGTGGTTGCACTCAACGGCAAAATTCACGTCATCGCCGGGGCGAGCGGCCGCGATATCCGCAAAAGCGTCGACTGGCATGAAGTCTATGATCCGGCGGCGGACAAATGGGAAGCACGCGCGCCGCTGCCGGAGGCACGCGATCATGCCGGCGCCGAAACATTGAGCGGCCTCATCCACCTCATCGGCGGCGGCTTCGACAGCTCGAGCCGCAGCACCGATCTGCATCATGTCTACGACGCGAAAACAGATGCGTGGGAAAAACGGGCGCCGCTGCCAACGCCGCGCAACGGCCACGCCACTGCGGTTCTGCGCGACCGCATCTTTGCCATCGGCGGCGAATCAAGCGGCAAAGTCCACGGCCAGAACGAAGCCTACGACGCCAGGACCGACCGCTGGGAGGGCTGCGCACCGCTGCCGACGCCGCGCCACGGCGCCGGCGCCGTGACTATCGGCAATACAATTTACTTCGCCGGCGGCGCACCGGTCAGCGGCACGACTTTTCTTACTTCAGTGAATGAAGCATTTTCACTTGGCTGAAAATCTGCGCAAACATTCCAATTGGACAAATGCTGCTTCCCCTTGAGAGCAGCGCAGGGGAGTGCGCAGGACCGGCGAACCAGGGGCCGCTTCTTTTGGTTACTTTTCTTGGCGGCTTAAGAAAAGTAACCGGCCGCCGGGCTGCCCCCGGCGAAGTTGCTTTGGGGTTCAATTAATCGCGGTGCTTCGCGCAGGCGAGGCGCCTGCGCCACATGACCGCCAAATCGACGCGCAGGACTCAAGTTCTTAATTCCGGTACTTCGCTAGCGCGGCACCCGAGAAATACTTCTCCTCAAGTTCCCTCTGCTTCGCCAACCCCTCCCCATCCGCACCAATCTCCGGCAACGGATAAGGATGATCCGCTCGCGAGGCGACAAAATCGTCCCATGCGCCCACCCCCTTCTCATTAAACGCCTGCATGAAATCCCACAACGCCGCCCACGTTACATGGTGCGTAAAGCCCGGATACCAGGCGATATTGATGCCGAGTGCGAGATGCTCGTCGAGGCCGAGGTAGTGCGGCAGTTTGCCTTTCATGAACGAGAACGGCCCTTCGACCGCGGCGCGCGCTGTTTTGATTTCGTCGGTCGAATGCGGCGACTCGAGCTGCACCCAGTCGACGCCGGCTTCTTCGCGATAGGCCTTCAGCCGTTTGATGCAATCGTCGAAGCTGCTGTTGGACGCATCGCGCGCATAACACTGCGCCATCACGACAAAATCCGGATCGAGTTCGTTTTTCATATCGATGGCGGCGCGGTAACGCGCAATCGCCTGCTCGAGCGGTACTACTTCCATGCCGGCGCTTTGCGTACGGCGCTTGCCTTCGATCGGCTGGTCGTCGATACGCACACCGGCAATGCCGGCGCGTATGCACTCGCGCACCATGCGGCGCACCGCCATTACACCGCCGTGGCCGGTGTCGCCGTCCATGATGATCGGGAAGTTCACGCTCTGCGCGATCCAGCCGGCGATCTGCACACATTCGACCATCGACAGCGCGCCGACATCGGCAAGCCCCGTGTAGGCGCCGACGACACCACCGGTGCCAACGAAAGCGGCTTCGCAGCCGGCTTTCTCCATGATGCGCGCGTGCGCTGCAGTCGGCGGATGCAGAATCGCCAGAACCTTGTCGTTGCGATTTAAAAGTTTGCGCAACAAGGCGCCTTTGGACGCGGTGCTCATGACTATTGTCTCCCTTGAATCGCGGTCGTTCAAGGTGGCCCGCGGGGCCGTTGACCGCTCATTCATTGTAACGTATTCTTGTGTATACACGTGAATTCAAGCATGTAAAGTGATGTAAAGTGTTTACCCGCCCCGCCCGCAATCAACGGAGTGTCGTGCCATGAGTAGCGAACAATATGATGTAGCCGTCATCGGTGGCGGCAATGCCGCCTTGTGTGCAGCATTATCGGCGCGTGAACAAGGCGCCAGCGTGATCGTGCTCGAACGCGCGCCCGAAGACAAACGTGGCGGCAACAGTGCCTACACCGGCGGTGGCTTCCGCATGGTGCATCACGGCACCGCCGACATCAAAAAGGTCGTGCCCGACCTCACCGACGATGAAATCGCACGCTCCGATTTTGGCCAGTACACCGCCGAAGATTACCTCGACGATCTCGGCCGCATCACCCAGTACTACATCGACCCCGACCTTGCGGAAACGATCGTCAAGAACAGTTTCGACACCGTGCAGTGGATGTGTGGTCGCGGCGCGCGCTTCATGCCGAACTACGGGCGCCAGGCCTATAACGTCAACGGGCGCTTCAAATTCTTCGGCGGTATAGTTATCTACGCCAACGGCGGCGGCCGCGGGTTGATGGAACTCCTGTACAAATCTCTCGACAAACACGGCATTCCGGTACGCTACCGCACGCAGGCCAGCGAACTTGTGCGCGGCGCGCACGGTGTCGAAGGCGTGCGCGTACGTTGCGACGGCGTTGAATCGGTGATCCGCGCACGTGCCGTAGTACTCGCCTGCGGCGGCTTCGAAGCGAATCGCGAAATGCGTACGCGCTACCTCGGTCCGGGCTTCGATATCGCCAAGGTACGCGGTACACGCTACAACACCGGCGACGGCATCCAGATGGCGCTCGACATCGGCGCGCAGTCGTACGGCCAGTGGTCGGGCTGTCACTCGGTGGCATGGGAGCGCTACGCCGCCGACTTCGGCGACGTTGAGCAACCGCACGCCGGTTATCGCCACAGCTATCCGTTCGGCATCATGGTCAATTCCGAAGGCAAGCGCTTCGTCGATGAAGGTGCGGATTTCCGTAACTACACCTACGCCAAGTACGGCCGCGTCGTGCTGCAGCAGCCAGGCAGCTTCGCCTGGCAAATTTTCGACCAGCAGGTCAAACATCTGATGCGCGATGAATACAAATTGCGCGGCGCCACCAAGGTGCAGGCTGACACACTGGAACAACTGGTCGAAAAAATGCAGGATGTACACCCGCAAAATTTTCTCGACACTATGCGCGAATACAATGCGTCGGTGAAAAAAGACGTGTCTTTCGACCCGAATATCCGTGACGGTCGCGGCACCACGGGCCTCGCCATCAACAAGACCAACTGGGCCAACACGCTGGAGAAACCGCCGTTCGAAGCCTATTCGGTCGGCTGCGGCATCACCTTCACCTTCGGCGGTCTCAAGATCAATCCGGAATCGCATGTGCTCGATATGGAAGACGCACCGATTCCCGGGCTCTACGCCGCGGGCGAACTCGTCGGCGGTTTGTACTACTTCAACTATCCGGGCAGCACCGGTCTGATGGCCGGCGCGGTGTTTGGGCGCATTGCAGGGCGCGAAGCCGCGTCGTACGTTCGTGCCGGCGCGGCGGCAACCGCAGCTTGAGCAACGCAATATGAACGCAACCGTCGCTCGTTAATACGCCGGGGAGAAACGCATGGGATCGATTACACCGCTGCGCCGCAAAACCGCACCACGCGTGTCGAGCGCCGCTTCCGGCATCGACCGCCAATACGCCTCGCGCAGCGAGCTGGTTTACAAGGAACTGCGCGAAGCCATAGAACAAGGCACGCTGAAACCCGGCGAGCGCGTGATGGAAGTCGAGATCGCCGCCTGGCTGAAGGTCAGCCGCACACCGGTGCGCGACGCGCTGCGCCGGCTTGAAACCGAAGGCGTGCTGGTACTCGAGCCGCGCAACGGCCTCGTCGTCGCCTCGCTCGACCGCCACGCGATGCTTGAGCTTTATGCGATGCGCGAAGTACTCGAAGGCACGGCGGCGCGACTGTGCGCGCAACACGCCTCGGACTTCGAGCGCATGGAACTCGAAGCGCTGATCAAACGCGAAGAAAAACTGCGCGGCGATCTCGAAGCGCTGGCGCGGCACAACCGTCTGATTCACGACGCCGTGCACCGCGGCGCGCACAACCGATATCTCGAAAAAAGCCTTGCCGCGGTCAACGATTCACTGTGGCTGCTCGGCAAAAGCCAGATGCTGCTGCCGCACCGCGCGAAAACCGCGGAGAGCGAGCACCGCGAACTTGCCGCCGCCATACTCAAACGCGATGCCGATGCAGCCGAGGAAGCGGCGCGGCGTCACGTGCGTTCGGCACAGCGCGAACGCCTGAAGCAGCTGTTTCCCGCCAACCGCAACTGAAACGCAAACACCGGATCACCATGGCACAGACCATCGCCGAAAAACTGTTCTCGCGGCACAATCTCGCCGGCAAACCCGTGCACAGCGGCGATTTCCTCGAAGCGCGCATCGACGGCGCGATGATGCATTACCACGCCAACGAGCCGATGCACGATCTGGCGTTGCAGGCCGGTTTCAAGGACGGGCTGCCGCGCGTGTGGGATCGCGACCGCGTCTACGTGCTGCTTGATCATCATCAGCCGACGCTGTCGCAGAAGCAGGCCGACGAGAACGCGCTGATCCGGCGCGAAGTCGAACGCCTGGGCATCAAATGCTTTCACGATTCCGAACCCGGCATCGCCCACCAGATGATGGCCGACTACGGGCTCACGCGACCCGGCGAGCTCGTCGTCGGCAACGATTCACATACCATCAGTTACGGCGCGCTCAACAGCGGCGGCATGGGCATCACACGCGCCGATATGCTCTATGTATTGCTGTTCGGTGAATTGTGGTTTCAGGTGCCGCCGACACTCAAACTGGTGTTGAACGGCAAACAGCCGAATTATCCGATTGCCAAGGACATCATCCTGCACCTCGCAGGACAGTACGGCGACGACTTCGCCGGCAGCATGTCGATCGAGTACGCCGGCACGCTCACGCCCCAACTATCGATCGACAGCCGCATGTGCCTCTCAGCGCACGGCGTCGAGGTCGGCGCCAAGCTGGCGATGTTTCCCTGCGACGACACAACGCGCGAATTTCTCAAGACGCGCACCGACAAACCATTCGAACCAATCGCCGCCGACGTCGATGCCGTCTACGAAAAAGAAATCGTGCTCGACGTCGACAGCATGCCATTCGCGGTGGCGAAGCCGCACCAGTTCGGCAATGTCGGCCCGGTCTCGGACGTTGCAGGCGTGGCGATACAGCAAGCGATCATCGGCTCGTGCGCGAACGGCCGTTTCGAGGACATCGAGATCGCCGCGCGCATGTTGAAAGGACGCAAGGTCGCAAAAGGCATGCGCTTCCTGATCTCGCCGGCGTCGCAGCAGGTCTACCTGCAGTGCCTCAAGGCGGGACTGATCGAAAGCTTGATCGAAGCCGGCGCGCAAGTCGTCACGCCCGGCTGCGGTGTCTGCCAGCCCAAGGTCGGATTTCTGTCCGACGGCGAAGCCTGCATCACGGCAACGACGCGCAATTTCAAGGGCCGCAAAGGCAGCATGAAAGCCGATATCTATCTGGCCGGACCGCTCACCGTCGCGGCGGCTGCCGTGGCGGGCAAGATCATCGATCCGCGCGAGGTGTTCGATGGCATTTGATCTTAACCGCACGCTCAGCGGGCGCGTCTGGAAATTCGGCGATTCGATCGAGACCGACGCGATCAATCCGTATTACCGCTATCCGACCATGGAGGAACTGAAGCTGCACACCATGGAAGCCTACCGCCCCGAATTTCCGAAAGAAGTGAAAGCCGGCGACATACTCGTCGCCGGCCGCAATTTCGGCTGCGGATCGAGTCGCCCGGGGCTGGTGCTGCGCGAAGTCGGCATCGCGGTAATCCTTGCCGAATCGGTGTCCAGACTTTTTCTGCGCAAC
The DNA here is from genome assembly GCA_025363435.1 of Betaproteobacteria bacterium. Classification (GTDB taxonomy): domain Bacteria; phylum Pseudomonadota; class Gammaproteobacteria; order Burkholderiales; family SG8-41; genus PALSA-1004. The sequence goes on along the minus strand of JANYDY010000005.1, from coordinate 25,859 downwards.
AGCATTGCGCGCGCGATTCCGATTTTCGTCGCACCGGGCATCACCAAAATTGTCGAGGACGGCGCGACCCTCGAAGTCGACTATCCGGCCGGCGTGGTACGGGTTCCCGCCAGCGGCGCCAGCGTCGAGCTGCGAAAATTTCCACCGGTGATCGAGCAGATTTTCGCGGCCGGCGGCTTGCCGGAATCAGCCTACGCGCGCTACATGCGCGAAACCGCCAAGCAGAACAACTGAAAACCTCCGCCGGCCACAGGACTCGCATGAATACCGGAAGCGACAACGCAACCCGACTGCTCGCGCAGCACGCCGCGACGCTACCGTTTGACGCGTTGCCGACATCGCTCGTCGCAATGCTCAAGCAATGCGTGCTCGACACGCTGGGTGTCGCGATCGGCGCCAGCGGGCTCGCGCCCGAGGCGAAGACGCTTGCCGATTACGTGATTGAGCAAGGCGGCAAAGCCGACAGCACGTTGTGGGGCTTCGACGCCAAGGCGCCCGCAGCGGCGGCGGCACTCGTCAACGGCAGCCTCGGCCACATGCTCGACTACGACGACGTCGGCGCCGGCGGACACGTCAGCATCGTCACCATTCCCGTGGCGCTCGCACTCGCCGAAAAACGCGCGGCGCAAGGGCAGGCGGTCAGCGGTCGCGATCTCATTGCGGCAATTGCTGCCGGCACCGATATACACACGCGCCTGAATCAGGCGATCACCATTCCCGACTGGACCATCGCCGAAGGCTGGTTTCCGACGCAGATGTTCGGCTTCATCTCCGGCGCCGCCACCGCCGGCCGTCTGCTCGGCCTCGATCCCGAACAAATGGAAAACGCGCTCGGCATCGGTTTCAACCAGATGAGCGGCAGCCGCCAGATGGCGGTCGGCGCGGCGACGCATATGCGCTCGATGCAGGCCGGTTTCTCCGGCCAGGGCGCGGTGCTCGCCGCCGAGCTGGCGCAACGCGGCATCGTCGGCTCGAAACAGATTATCGAAGGCCGCTACGGCGTGTTTCGCAATTACGTGCGCGACGCCGCGCCCGACTGGCAGGCACTGCTCGGTAATCTCGGGCGCGAATTCCCCTTGCTCGCCAAACACGGCTTCAAGGTGTGGCCGGCCTGCGGCTACACGCGCGCCACCAACACCGCCGTGCTCGAACTGCGCAACGAACACAAGATCAAACCCACCGACGTCGAGACCATCACGGTAATCGGCGGCACCGGCGGCGCGCAGTTGTTGTCCGAGCCGCTGGCAGCCAAGCGCCGCCCGCAACTCGCCATCGACGGCAAATTCAGCATTCCGTTTACTACGGCGATCATGATGACCCACGGCAATGTGCAACTGCGCGATTACACCGATGCCGCTTTGCGCGATCCGTCCGTGCTGGCGATGGCCGACCGTGTGAGCTGGCGCGCCGATCCCGATGCCAAAGCGCCCGTCGGCGGCGAATCGGCGTTATCACGCCCGACGGTTGAAATCCGTTTGCATGACGGCCGTACGCTGGCGCGCCAGGCCGATGGCGTGCCCGGCGATCCGCGCCATCCGGTTTCACAGGAACAACTCGAAATGAAATTCCGCGATTGCCTGTCGTTTGCGGCAAAACCGGTTGCGCCGAAAAACGTCGAGCGCGCGATTGCCTTGATCCACGATCTCGAGAACGTCAGTGACGTCGCTGAAATCGTCAACGTGTTGTCCTAGGCGGCAGGCATGATCAAAACAATTTTGATGTTTGCATTCGCCGCCGTCATCGCAACGGCGCAGGCCGCTGACTATCCGGCGCGCCCGATCCGCATTCTGGTCGGCTTTCAGCCCGGCGGCGGCAGCGACATCATGGCGCGCGCGGCAGGACAGAAACTCGCCGAGCGCTGGAACACGCCGGTGGTTGCCGATAACCGGCCCGGCGCCGGCGGTACCATCGCCATGGAAATCGGCCGCAAGGCCATCGCCGATGGCTACACGCTGCTGATTATTTCCGGCAGTCTGGTCACCAACGCGACGCTAGTGACGCGCGTGCCCTACGATCTGCGCACTGCATTTGCACCGATTACGCAACTCACCTCACAGCCGTACGTGCTGCTCGCGCATCCGTCGGTACCGGCAAAGACGGTGCGCGAACTGATCGCGTACGCCAAAGCCAATCCGGACAAACTCAATTACGCCTCGTCGGGCACCGGCTCGTCGGCACATCTCGGCGGCGAGCTTTTCAAGTCGATGACGCAGATAAAAATGGAGCACGTGCCATACAAGGGCAGCGGGCCGGCGCTAATCGATCTGCTCGGCGGTCAGGTGCAACTGTTACTGGCCAGCGCGATCTCCTCCGCACCGCACATGAATTCCGGCAAGCTGCGCGCGCTCGGCGTGACCAGCGGCAAACGTTCGCCGAATCTGCCGCAATTGCCGACCATCGCCGAAGCCGGCGTGCCGGGTTACGACGTTACCGGCTGGTACGGCATCGTCGCGCCGGCCGGCACACCGCCCGCGATCGTGCGCAAGCTGAGCGATGAACTCGGCCGCGCCATGCACGCGCCGGAAGTCACGGAGAAACTCGCTGCCGACGGCACCGAAGCCTTGACCGGCACACCGGAAGAATTCAAAACGACGATTACGAAGGAAATCGACAAATGGACGCAGCTCGTCAAAACCACCGGATTGAAGCTGTGATTGCGCGCGGCATACTGTGCGCGGTGGCGGCCCTCGCCTGCGCGCAAACAAATGCACAAGGCAAAAGCGAGGCGAACTATCCGGACAAACCGGTGCGTTTTCTGGTCGGCCAGTCGCCGGGCGGCGCCACCGACGTGGTGGCGCGCGCAGTCGCGCAAAAAATGACCGAGAACCTGAATCTTGCAGTTGTCGTCGACAACCGTACCGGCGCCTCCGGTTCAATCGCGGCAACCATGGTGTCGAAAGGCGCGCCCGACGGTTACAACATCCTGATCGTCTCGAGCAGCTTTTCGATCAACCCCAGCCTCTATACGAATCTGCCCTTCGATCCGCTGAAAGATTTTTCCACCATCACGCTGATCGCCGAAGCGCCATTTCTGCTGGTTGTGCATCCGTCGATGCCGGTGAAAACCGTCGCCGATCTGATTGCCGCCGCCAAAGCCAAACCCGATACGCTGGCCTTCGGCTCTGGCGGCGTCGGCAGTTCGGGGCAGATGGCCGGCGAGCTGTTCAAATATCTCGCCGGCGTGAAATTGATCCACGTGCCGTACAAAGGCGCCGGCCCGGCCTTGATCGACGTCATCGGCGGACAGGTGACGATGACCTTCGGCAGCGTGATCTCGTCGCTCGGTCACGTCCGCGCCGGCAAGCTGAAAGCGCTGGGCGTGACCAGCGCAAAACGCGCACGCGCGCTGCCAGATATACCGACCATTGCCGAAGCGGGCGTCAAAGGTTATGCGACTACCACCTGGTACGGCGCGCTGGCGCCGGCCAAAACCGGCAACAGTGTCGTGCAGAAACTGAATGCGGAAATAAAGAAAGCCTTGAGCGCGCCGGAAGTCGGCGAGCACATGGCGAAAGACGGCGCCGAGCCGGTCGGCAACACGCCGCAGCAGTTCCGCGAATTTCTCACTGCGGAAATGTCGAAATGGCGTGATGTGGTGAAACACGCCGGGGTAAAAGTCGAGTAGGCGCCGCCGCGCTCCGCGCGGGCTACAAATCCTGCTGCACCTCATTTGCATCAAGCGTCAATCCGGCGTAGCGTGCCTGCTGCAGCACACAATCAAAAACAGCTTTGTTCATTCAGGGAGGAGACACCATGAAACCGGAACTGTTCTATCTGGCCTGCGTCACCGCGTTTACCGGCCTGCTGTGGATTCCGTACATCATCGACCGCGCGCTGGTGCGCGGCCTTGTCGATTCCGTCGGTTATCCCGAGAACCCCAAACCGCAGTCGCCGTGGGCAGCACGCCTGATGAAGGCGCATGCCAACGCCATTGAAAATCTGGTTTTGTTTGCCGCGCTGGTGCTGATCGCGCAGGATGCAGGTATCAGCAACAGCACCACGGTTGGCGCGTGTTCACTTTATTTCTGGGCGCGCGTGGTGCACGCGGTGTCGTACACCATGGCATTGCCATGGGTGCGCACGCTGTCGTTTAGCGCCGGCTTTGTTGCACAGACGATGATCGCTGTGCAATTGCTCAAATAGCCGGGCGCGCATGACACTGCCTCCGCGGCTCCTCGCGATCCGCCGGTTGCGCATTGATCACCCCATTGATCACCCATTACACGCACCACTTCACTGCACAGGACAAGCATGGACCGCGCACTCTGGATCACCTGGTACAACCTGCCCGACGGCGGCCGCGATGAATACCTGGCGTGGCTGCATGGCAGTTATCTGCCCGCGCTGCTGAAACGCCCCGGCTATCTGTGGGCCGCGCATTACGCTTCGGTCGGCGAAGACAGAATTCCGCGTCGCAGCTCGGGCAATAAATATACGACAACCGATCCCGAAGTGCCGACCGGCGACCGTTACATCCTGCTGGTCGGCGCCGCCGACTCCAATGTATTCGGCGACCCCTTGCCGTCGGAATGGCATGCCACGCTGCCCGCTGCGGATCAAAAAATGCTTGCCGTGCGCATCGGCGAACGCGTCAACATCATGAGCGAAGCGGCGCGCGTCGAAGGTCCCGAAGCGAAAAACTACACGGCGGGCATGGCGCTGGCGCCTTGCATCCAGATGGGCACCTTCCAGGCAAAATGGCAGGACGAATTCGAAGCGCTCAAGTGGTACGCGCAATGGCGCATGCCGGCGATGACCCGTCTCGACGGCTGCATCCGCGCGCGCAAACTCGCCTCAGTCGCCGGCTGGGCCAAGAGTTCCATTCTGTATGAGTTCACTTCGCTCGACGCGCGCAATCATTTTCTGCGCTCACACGAAGACGGCAATCCGAACCGCGAATGGTCGGACAAGGTGGTGGCAAGTCTCACGCACGCGCCGGGCTCGGCCAATGTTGCCGAGCGCATCTGGCCGCCGGTGAAATAAAAATTATTCGGGGGAGCGTAAACATGAATCTGACCAGGGTGGCTGCCATGACCGCATTTCTGTTTTCCACCGGCGCCGGCGCCGCGTCGCTCGGCGGGCCGCTCAACCTCGCCGACGAAGGCAGCTTTTTCGTCAATGGCGAAAACGTCAACACACAGTACCCGGGTGCCTCGCTGGCGACCGGCCCCGGCGCGCCGGGACGCATCACCGTCAACCAGATGTACGTGCACTACCGCATTCCGGCTGCGAGCAAGGCGTTGCCGGTGATCATGGTGCATGGCTCCAATCACAGCGGTGTCACCTACGAAACAACGCCCGACGGCCGCGAAGGCTGGGCGACTTATTTCGTGCGCCGCGGCCACCCGGTTTACGTGGTCGATCACGCCGGTCGCGGTCGCTCGGGTTTCAACCCGACGCGCATCAATGAAGTGCGCGACAAGCCGGGTACTAACCCGTCGACATTGCCGACCATGTTTTTCGGCACGCACGAACGCGCGTGGGTCAATTTCCGTTTCGGCCCCGAATACGGCAAGCCATTTCCAAATCTGCAGTTTCCGCTCGAAGCGCTCGACCAGTATCTGCAGCAGCTGATCGTCAACAGCGAAACCGCGCTCGAACGCGGCGCGGCGCATACCGTCGATGCGCTCGCCGTGCTGCTCGACAAAATCGGCCCGGCGGTGGTGATGGTGCATTCGCAATCCGGCGTCTATGGCGTCGACGTCGTCAGGAAACGGCCGCAGGCGGTGCGCGCGCTGGTCAGCGTTGAAGGCGGCTGCGAAAACCTCGGCGCCGACGATGCGAAGAGCGCGTTCGCGAAAGTGCCCTTCGTCTCGGTGTGGGGCGACAACAGCGTCGGCGCCAAAGGCACGGTCAACGGCGACGCGCGGCGCAATCGCTGCCTCGAAGCGGTCGACGCGATCAAGGCAGCCGGCGGCCGCGCCGCCCAGATCATGCTGCCGTCGATCGGCATCGCCGGCAACAGTCACATGATGATGATGGACAAAAACAATCTGCAGGTTGCAGACGTCGTCCTGAAATGGATTGCCGACAACGCGGCGCGCTAGAGATGCTCTGAACAAACCAGGCAGGGCGCAATAGGCGCAGCGCATTGCGCCGCATGGCGTTTCTGCGATGTACCCGGATGGCGGGTTACGGCGCTTCGCGCCTAACCCACCCTACGAAGCTCCGCTAGTCTTCGGGCTTGATCCCCACGGTCTTTACGACCAGCGCCCATTTTTCGATATCGCGCTTGAGATCGCGCGCGAATTCGTCGGGCGTGCTGGCGACGACATCAAGTCCGTCGGCAACCAGCCGCGGCTTCAGATCCGTTGACCGCAGCGCGCGCGCGAATTCCGCACTCAGGCGCTCGACGATCGCACGCGGCGTGCCGGCCGGCGCGATCATGCCGAACCACTGCGTCGCTTCGTAGCCGGGCAGCGTCTCGGCAATGGTCGGCACTTCGGGCAGTGCCGCCGAGCGCTTCACCGTGCTGACGCCGAGTGCGCGCAGACGCCCGGCCTTCAAGAGCGGCAGCACCGCAATCGGGCTCGCGTAGAACACCGCCAGCTCGCCCGAAATCACGCTGATCATGCCTTGCCCGGTGCCGCGAAACAGCACCTGCGGCATATCGACGCGCGCGGTAATGCGAAAGAGTTCGTGCGCGAGATGCGGCACTGTGCCGAGCCCCGACGAAGCGACGACGAGACTGCCGGGCTGCACCTTCGCAATTGCGATCAGTTCCTTCACGTTCTTTGCCGGCACCGACGGGTGTATGACCATCGTGCTCGGGCCTTCGACCAGGCGCGATACCGGCGCAATATCCTTCAACGTGTCGAACGGCAGCTTCTTGAACATGCTCGGATTGGTCGCCAGCGCCGCCGGCGTGATGCCAATGGTGTAACCGTCGGGCGGCGCCTTGGCGACCAGCGCGACGCCGATCACGGTGCTGGCCCCTGCGCGGTTGTCGACCACCACCTGCTGCCCCAGCGCTTCGGCGAGTTTAGGCGCCAAGAGGCGCGCGAGTATGTCGCTGGTGCCGCCGGGTGACGACGGCACGATCAGGCGCACTGCGCGCGACGGAGAATCCTGCGCCAGCGCAGGGAGCATCTGAACGCAAACGCATACGGCGGACGTTGCGACTGCCAATCTGAGCATCGATTCCTCCCCGCGGCAGCGTCCATGAATGGACGCCGGTTTTCCGATCAAGCTTCCGCCAGCCGCAGCACGCCGTCAAGCTGCGGCGCCGGTGTATGATTCCCCAGCCAAAACGAAATCGATTGAACATCATCAGGGAATGAAATGAACGCTAGAACCACGCTCGCGCTGTCGGCAGTCTTCATCGCAACATCATCGTTCGCGCAGCCCTACCCGTCGAAACCGATCCGCTTTATCGTGCCGTTTCCGCCCGGCGGCACCACCGATATCCAGGCGCGCATGATCAACGACCGCCTGACCGCGCGCCTCGGCCAGCCGGTGGTGCTTGATAATCGCGGCGGCGCCAATGGCGCGATCGGCATGGAAATCGTCGCGCGCGCCCCGGCCGACGGTTACACCATGATCATCTCGACCGTCGGCACCTGGGCCGTGGCGCCGCATTTATCCAAACTCCCGTACGACGTGCAAACCGATTTCGCGCCGCTTATCCATATTGCAACGACACCAGGCGTGTTGATCGTGCATCCGTCGGTGCCGGCGAAGAACGTCAGGGAATTGATCGCGCTTGCGCGCCAGCGGCCCAGCGAACTTACCTACGGCACGTCTGGCATCGGCGGCTTCGGCCACATCTGCGCCGAACTGTTTGCGGTTACCGCCGGCGTCAAGATGACGCACGTGCCGTACAAAGGCTCGGCGCCGTCGCTGATCGATCTGATGGGCGGCCACATACAAGTGCTGTTCAACAGTGCGCTGCCGACCATGCCACACATCAAATCCGGCAAGATGCGCGCACTTGCCACCACTGGTATCAAACGCATGAGCATCCTGCCGGAGTTGCCGACCATCGCCGAAGCCGGCCTTAGCGGTTATGAGAACTCAACATGGTCTGCGCTGGGGGTCGCCGCGCGCACGCCGCAGCCCATCGTCGACCGGCTCAACCGCGAGATCAACGCCATCCTGCAGTTGCCGGAAGTACAGGAAGTCGCGCGCGCCGACGGCTCGATGGTCACCGGCGGCACACCGGAGCAATTCCGCGACATACTCAAAAGCGAACTCGCCAAATTCAGCAAGCTGATCAAGCAGGCGGGAATCAAAGGCGACGGTAGCTGACGGCAATCCCGTCCGGATGAAGCCTAGCGCAATCTGGGAGCGTATCCACCTTCATGGCTGAGCCTTTAAAGAACCGCTTTGACGCTGACGTTCCGGTGCACATCGCACGGATGATCACCGCTGTGCATCCGCGATTCGACACACGCGGCTTCGTCGCTGCGGCGCTCGACGGCTATCTCGCGCTCGAACTGATGCCGCGCGCGCGGCACATCGCGACGGCGCTGCATCGTTTCCTGCCCGACGACTACGCGCGCGCCGCGGCAATTTTGATTGACTCGCTCGGGCCAAAACCGGCGGACGGCGAAAACACCGGTTTGGCGCCCTTCTTCTACCTGCCGCACACACTGTTCGTCGCCGCGCACGGCCTCACCCACTTTGAACTCTCGATGCGCGCGCAATACGAATTGACACAACGTTTTACCGCCGAATTCAGCATCCGGCCGTTTTTGATTCATCAGCAGCAACGCACGCTGAAAGAACTCCGGATATGGAGCGAAGACGACAGCGTGCATGTGCGGCGCCTCGTCTCCGAAGGCACACGCCCGCGCCTGCCGTGGGCGATGCGCCTGCCCGCATTCCAGCGCGATCCGCGCCCGGTCGTGGCGCTGCTGGAAAAGCTCAAGGACGACCCGCAGCTGTATGTGCGCCGCTCCGTCGCCAACAACCTGAACGACATCGGCAAGGACAATCCGCCGGTATTGATCGCCACCGCCGCGCGATGGCTGAAAAATGCGCCGGCGCCACGCGCCGCACTGGTGCAGCACGCGCTGCGCTCGTCAATCAAGCGCGGCGACAAACAGGCGCTGGGGCTGCTGGGTTTTGGCAGGCGCGCAAACGTCGCGCTGCGCAAAATCACCATCGCCCCGAACCGCGCGGCCATCGGCGGCAAAGTCAAAATCACTTTCGATGTCGTCAATACCGCAAACCGCGTACAGCGCGTACTGGTCGATCTCAAGGTTCACTACGCAAAAGCCGGCGGCAAAACCGGCGCCAAGGTGTTCAAGTTAAAACGCATCGAACTCGCACCACGCGCCGCCGCATCGTTCGCAAAAACGCTGTCGCTCGCCGATATGACCACGCGCAAACACCATCCGGGCGCGCATCGCGTTGAAGCGATGCTGAACGGTCAGGTTGTTACGCTCGGGAAATTTGAACTGACGGCAACGCCGCGATAGATTTCAGGGGCTCAACTCAATGAATGCACTTCCGGCCTGGCTGATTGCGAGCAGCGCAGCGATCGTGTTGTTGCTCGGTGTAATCCACCTTTTGTACACCTTTCGCGGTTCCAAACTGCTGCCGCGCGACGCCGAATTGCAAACACACATGCAGGCGGTATCGCCGGTAATTTCGCGTCAGACCAGCATGTGGAAAGCATGGATCGGTTTTAACGCCAGTCATAGCTGCGGCGCCATACTGTTCGGGCTTGTTTACGGCTATCTCGCACTGGCGCAGAGCGCTGTGCTATTCGAATCCACATTTCTGCTGGCGGTCGGGCTGCTACTGCTCACAGCCTACGCATTTCTGGGAAAACTTTACTGGTTCAGTGTGCCGTATCGCGGTGTTCTGGCGGCGGGCGCCCTTTACCTCGCAGCAATGCTCATCCGGTTTTCGGGATAACCGAAATTGCCATGCCGACCCCGGTAGTAAGGGGTAGCATGTCGAAGATGCGCACTGCGCGCGTTACGGGAGGCCGCCGATGCTTAACGAAAAAATCAAAGTCCGCGTCACCCAGACCGGCCAGACCATGGACGTGGTGGTTTTCAACAAGCGCACCGATTGCATTGAGGTAGTGCTCGGCGAAGGCGTGCACAGCGTGAAATGCACGCTGGCGCCGACGCGCAACGGCATGGCCTACGCCGGCAGCGTGGTCGGGCGCGAGATCGTCTACGAACGCAGCCGCGATCAGGTGCAGGCCGATATCGATTTGCTTAACCCGCGCCTGCGCGATTACGACCGGCGGCGCTGAGTAGCAAGCCCCCCATCCCGGCGCGCGGACACGTTATTGGCGAAGCCAGCCGTCGGCGGGTAGCCCGCCCTGCACTCGCTCCCGCCCCGGATCGCTTCGCGAACGCCGTGTCGCGAGTGCTTCCCCCCTCAAGGGGGGAAGGAGAAAAGTCCGCCGCGATTACCGGCGAAACGCCGAGCGGCGCCTACTTGTTGCGCAACCCCGCCGCATCGACCAGCTTGCGGAATTTTTCATTCTGCTCGACGAGAAAGCTGCCGAATTCGCGCGGACTGGTGCCGATCGGATCGGCGCCGAGCAAACGCACGCGCTCCTGGAATTCCGGCATCTTCATTGCGGCAAGCACTGCGCCGCTCAGTTTGCTGATGATCGCCGGTGAGGTTTTCTGCGGCGCGAGCAGGCCGTACCAGCCGATGATGTCGTAGCCCGGCAGCGTTTCGGAAATCGACTCGAGTTCTGGCGCAAGCGAAGAACGCTTCATGCTGGTAACGCCAAGCGCGCGCAACTTGCCCTGCTTGACCATCGGCAGCGCCGCCGGCAATACCGAAAACGAAAACTGCACCTGTCCCGCCAGCGTGTCGAGCAACGCGAACACAATGGTTTTGTACGGCACATGCACGAATTCAAGACCAGCCATGGTGCGCAGCATTTCGGTGGCCAGATGCGGCGCACCGCCGACGCCGCCGGTGCCGTAATAAAGACCGCCGGGTTTTGCTTTCGCCACGGCGATGAATTCCTTGATCGAATGCGCCGCCACCGACGGATTGACGATCAGCGCGTACGGCGTCGAGGCAATCAGGCTGATCGGCGTGAAATCCTTGACCAGACTGTACTGCAGCTTGTCGAAAACCAGCGGGCCGGTGATCTGCTGCGAACTGCCCATGAACAGCGTATAGCCGTCGGGGGCGGCGCGCGCCGCGATTTCGGCGCCGATGTTGCCGGCCGAGCCGGCGCGGTTGTCGGCAACCACCTGCTGCCCCCAGGCATCGGTAAATACCCCGCCGATCAGGCGCGTGACGAGATCCGGTCCCGAACTCGGTGAACTCGGCACGATCACGCGTATGGGTTTGACCGGGTAGGTTTCCGCCGCCGTGGCCGTGCGCGATAGCGGCGCAAGAAAAATGACCGAACCATAAGCAACAAGCGTCAACAGCAAGCGCATAACCATCATTACTCCTCCAAATGAAAACGGGCGCCGCAGCGCCCGTTTTTCGCCTTGTCGGCTTATTTTATGCCAATGCTTCGGCCCAGATGTTGCGCGCCCAGCCCCAGGCGTAAAGGCCTTCCTGTTCGCTTGCCTTGTCGGAAACGCCGCCGGCGCCTTTGACCGGCACCATCGTTTTCTGCGTGGCATCGTAGGTATGCACCGAGGCAACGTGCATGACGTTCTTGCCATCGACGAAGCTGTAACAGGTGTTCATCATCACCGGATCGGCATTGACTTTCTCGCCTTTGAGCAGGGCGATCACGGCAGCGGCACAGACTTTGGCGTGCTGGTTGGCCATGCTCGCCGATTTCGGCATCGCCGGCCCCGACAGCGTGGCGTCGGCCAGCACGTGCACATTCTTCACCGCGGTCGATTCCAGCGTCGTCCAGTCGACCGCGCACCAGCGGTTGTTGGCATTGATGAGCCCCGTTTTCTCCGCAATCAAGCCGGCCTTCTGCGGCGGCACCACGTTCAACACATCGGCCTTGACGTCCTCGAACTGCAGCTTGGCCGTCATGGTTTTGACATCGACATCGACGAGTTCGCTGTTCGGCTTGTACTCGATCATGCCCTTGTACTGGCCGTTCCAGGCCGTCAAAAACAATCCCTTTTTCGACACCAGGTCTTCATTCGCGTCGAGCACCAGAATTTTCGATTTCGGTTTGGCGCGCTTGAAATAATCAGCGACCTGGCAAATGCGTTCGTACGGCCCCGGCGGGCAGCGGTACGGCGCCTTCGGGATGTGCAGCGCGTAGACGCCGCCGTCACGCATCGCTTCGAGCTGTTTGCGCAACGCGATGGTCTGCACGCCGGCCTTCCATGCATGCAGCACGCGGTTCTGCGCGTCGGCATTATCAAGACCGGGGATGCCGCTGTAAACAAACTCGACGCCCGGCGAGACGATCAGGCGGTCGTAGGACAGCGTATTGCCGCCGGCGAGACGCACTTCGCGTTTTTCCGCGTCGATCGCGGTCGCTTCATCGCGCACGATCGTAATGCCGCGGCGCTTCAGTCCATCGAAGCTGTAGGTGAGCTCACGAATATCGGTATTACCGCCGAGCACCAGATTGCTCAGCGGGCAGGAGATGAATTCGTTGCCGCGTTCGACCACCGTGACGTCGATGTCCGGCGCCCACATCTTGATGTACTTGGCTGCTGTGGCACCGCCGTAACCGGCGCCGATGACAACCACTTTGCCCGCACTGCCGCCGCCTGTGGCGCAACCGCTGACCGCTGCGGCGCCCGCTGCCGCCGCCGACCATTGCATGAATTCGCGTCTGGAAATAGTCATGGTCGCTCCCTCAATTGCCGGCGCGCGGCGCAGATTGCGCGGCGCCGGGTTTGACCGCTGCGAAATAACCTGCGATGGCCGCAAGCTGCGCATCGGTATAACCCCTGGCATGCTGATGCATGATGGTCGCCGGACGTTTGCCCGACTTGAAGTCGTTCAGTTGCTGCAGCAGAAAATCCTTGTTCTGCCCGGCGAGACTAGGCGGCACACCGCCGACGCTGATGCCGTCGGCGCCGTGGCAGGTGGTACAGGTTGCGGCAAGACTGCGTGCGGTGTTGGCATCCTGGGCAACGGCGGGTGCGGCCGAAAATGCAATCGCGAGCACCGCCGGTATGGCGTAGATTAAACGCATGGCTCCTCCTAGAGAATCGACAAAGATTATAGCGCCGGCGGATTTTCCGCTTCGAATGTTGCGCTATATCTTAATAACGGCGAACTGCCGCCTCACACCACGCTGGCGGTCTCTTCTTCGGTAAAGATGAGCTGCACTTTGTCGTTCTTGTCGATATCGACAGTAACCTTGCCGCCGCTGGCAAGGCGCCCGAACAACAACTGATCGGCGAGCGCAGTGCGGATGGTGTCCTGGATGAGCCGCGACATCGGCCGCGCGCCCATCTGCGGATCGAAGCCCTTCTTGGCGAGGTGATCCTTGAGCGCATCAGTGAAATTCGCTTCGACTTTTTTCTCCTGCAACTGCTCTTCGAGCTGCATGAGGAATTTATCGACCACGCGCATGATGATCTCGCGATCAAGCGACGCGAACGAGATAATCGAATCGAGGCGGTTGCGGAATTCCGGCGTGAACTGGCGCTTGATCTCGACCATTTCGTCGCCGAGTTGCGTGCTCGCCGTGAAGCCCATGCTGGTCTTCGACAGTTCGGCGGCGCCGGCATTGGTGGTCATGATGATCATGACGTTGCGGAAATCGGCCTTGCGCCCGTTGTTATCGGTCAGCGTGCCGTGATCCATCACCTGCAACAGAATATTGTAAACGTCCGGATGCGCTTTCTCGATCTCGTCGAGCAAGAGCACCGAGTACGGATGTTTGGTCACCGCTTCGGTCAACAGGCCGCCCTGGTCGAAACCGATGTAGCCAGGCGGCGCACCGATCAGGCGCGATACCGCATGACGCTCCATGTACTCCGACATGTCGAAGCGGATGAGTTCGACACCCATGATGTAAGCGAGCTGGCGCGCGACTTCGGTCTTGCCAACACCGGTCGGGCCGGAGAACAGAAAGCACCCGGTCGGTTTCTGCGGATTGCCGAGGCCGCTGCGCGACATCTTGATGGCCGAAGCCAGCGCGTCGATCGCCTTGTCCTGTCCGAACACCACCGCCTTGAGATTGCGCTCGAGGTTTTTCAGTTGCGTGCGATCGTCGGAGTTGACGCTTTGCGCCGGCACACGCGCAATCTTGGCGACAATTTCCTCGATCTCGTGTTTGGTGATGACTTTTTTCTGCTTCGATTTCGGCAGGATGCGTTGCGCCGCGCCCGCTTCGTCGATGACGTCGATCGCCTTGTCCGGCAGATGGCGGTCGTTGATGTAGCGCGCCGCCAGTTCAGCGGCTGAAGTCAGCGCCGAAGTTGCGTACTTGATGCCGTGATGTTCTTCAAAACGCGTCTTCAAGCCGCGCAGAATCGAGATAGTTTCGGCAATGCTCGGCTCGACCACATCGACTTTCTGAAAGCGCCGCGACAGTGCGTGGTCTTTTTCGAAAATCCCGCGGTATTCCTGATAGGTCGTCGCACCGATGCACTTCAACTGCCCGGTCGACAGTGCCGGCTTCAACAGGTTTGACGCGTCGAGTGTGCCGCCCGAGGCGGCGCCGGCGCCGATCAGTGTATGAATTTCGTCGATGAAAAGTATCGCATTCGGATTGTCCAGCAGCTGTTTGAGCACCGCCTTCAGGCGCTGCTCGAAATCACCGCGGTATTTGGTGCCGGCGAGCAAGGCGCCCATGTCGAGCGCGTAAACCGTGCTCTTGGCGAGTATCTCCGGCACTTCACCCTCGACGATGCGGCGCGCGAGGCCCTCGGCGATCGCGGTCTTGCCGACCCCTGCCTCGCCCACCAGCAGGGGATTGTTCTTGCGCCGGCGACACAGCGTCTGCACCACGCGTTCAAGTTCACGGTCGCGCCCGATCAGCGGATCGATCTTGCCGGAGACGGCCTGCGTATTGAGGTTAAGCGTGTAGGTTTCGAGCGCGCCGCCCGCGGCCTGCTCCTGCTCGGTTTCCGCTTCGCCTTCGGCCTTGCCGGGTGCTGCCTGCGGCACTTTGCTGATGCCGTGCGAAATAAAGTTGACGACATCAAGACGCGTCACGCCCTTCTGGTGCAAAAAGTAGACTGCATGCGAATCTTTTTCGCCGAAGATGGCGACCAGCACATTGGCGCCGGTAACTTCTTTCTTGCCGGATGACTGGACGTGCAGAATGGCGCGCTGAATGACGCGCTGGAAACCCAGCGTCGGCTGGGTATCGGCGTCGTCGTTAGTCAAGACTGGCGTGTGTTCGGTGACAAAATCGGCCAGCAGCTTGCGCAGATCGTCGATTTCCGTGGCGCAGGCCTTCAGCACCTCGGAGGCCGACGGATTGTCGAGCAGCGCGAGCAACAGGTGCTCGACCGTAATGAATTCGTGGCGTTTCTGCCGGGCCTCCATGAAGGCCATGTGCAGGCTAACCTCGAGTTCCTGGGCAATCATCAGTTCTCCTCCATGACACAACGCAACGGGTGCTGGTGCTGGTGTGCGAAAGCCATCACCTGATCGACCTTGGTAGCAGCCACATCCCGCGGGTAGACCCCGCAGACACCGGCGCCTTCGCGATGAACCTTAAGCATGATTTGCGTTGCCTTTTCGCGACTGAGGGAGAAAAACTGCTGAATCACAATAACAACAAAATCCATGGGTGTGTAATCGTCATTAAGCAGCATGACCTTGAACATAGGCGGCGACTTGACCTTGGCCTTTTTCGCCTCCAAAACCGTGTCCGAACGTTGCCGTATCGCCATCTTCCACACCACCATTTACCGACGCGCTACGATTTCTCATTTTGACCAAAACCGCAGATTTTTCAAGTGTTAAATAGCGGCCTTTTTGCCTTCTTACCGACCCCGAACAGGGAAAACTTGACTTCCCGTGACAAATAGCCTAGAAAGCGCAAAGGTGTTTGGCTTCAAGCTCTATCGTAGGACCGGTTTCGCAGTACTAGCCGCCATATACGTGTGCCTTGAAACTCAAACAGTCTCCGGAAGCTTTTTCCGGTAATTTTTAAGTTTATGAGGTATCGCAATATGGCAACAGGCACTGTGAAATGGTTCAACGACGCTAAGGGTTATGGCTTCATTACGCCGGATGACGGTAGTGAAGATCTTTTCGCCCATTTTTCTGCAATTCAAATGGGCGGTTTCAAAACCCTGAAGGAAGGCCAGAAAGTTACTTTCGAAGTAACCCAAGGTCCGAAAGGCAAGCAAGCCTCGAATATTCAAGGCGCCTAAGCTAACGGTATACGGCATTACAGAATATCGATAGAAAGCCCGTCCGCTCACCCGGACGGGTTTTTTTTCGGCCATTCCGCGCGCCGTGCCCTGTTATAACCACGTGCCGCGCCGCGCGCAGGGTTATTTATGCCGGTCGCAATAAATGCGATAATCGGGTCACGCATCTAGACGAAACGGGTGGCGGACGCGGCAATACCTTCCTGCCCGCACTCCCCTTCAGGACGCCTCGACAGATCGCCGTGCCACGCCGATCGCATCGACAATCACTCAATGAATATTCCTACGGAGACAAAGAATCATGGCTGACAAACTTGACCTGCTGAAAATCGCACAGGAAGAACAGAACGGCGATCTGTTCAAGTGCCTGGACAGCATATACCAACGTTCCAAGACCCAGCCGCGCGGCTATACCGATGCGATTATCTGGGAAGGCGGCAACAACGCCGGCGGCGTCAAACCGGTCGCCCATGCACTCACCGATATGTTCGCCTTGAACGGCACGCTCATGGCACTCGACGTGCTCGGCCTGCCTTTCCTCGGCGTGCCGATGATGGCGCAGTTCCGCCACGACACCAAACTGAAGTCGCTCGACTGGTTCGGCAAGATGGACAACATCTGCCTGAAATGGTCGACCGCCGGCGACTTCATGGTCAACGACAACGGTAAAAAGGTCGTCGTGGCCGGCAAGTCCGCCAACGCGCCGCTGCGCACCGCCGCCGGCGTCTATTGCAATGTGCGCCCGTACGGTCCGATCACCAGCATCCGCTTCATGCCCGGCCTGCCTTACTCGCAGGACAACAAGAAATTTGTCGTCGATAAAGCGACCGGCAACATCCACTCCGAAATGAATACGCCGGGCGTGCGCATGGCTTACGCTGCGCGCCTGTTCCTGAAAATGGTGCACGAAACCGGCCAGATCGGCCGCGTCGCCACCAAGCCGACGCAGGCGAAGGAAGACGCTGTCAACGCCGGCATCATGCGCTGGCTGCTGCAGGGCACGAAATTCAAGCTGAAGCGCCAGTACTCGGTGAATGCCTACGAAGAGCACAAGGAAAACGTCGACGCCATCGCCGCACTGCTGCCGAAGGATTTCAAGGCCGGTATGGAAAACTGGGGCGGTGATGTGTACGAGCACATCTCCGACACCAACTTCGGCCTGCTCCTGCACGACATGATCAATCAACGTGATTGCATCGTCTACGCAACCGACCTCGACGGCGACCGCCTGACCGACCTGATGGCCGATGCGCCCGATGTGCTGCGCGCGTGG
Organism: Betaproteobacteria bacterium; assembly: GCA_025363435.1. Lineage (GTDB taxonomy): Bacteria > Pseudomonadota > Gammaproteobacteria > Burkholderiales > SG8-41 > PALSA-1004. The sequence goes on along the minus strand of JANYDY010000005.1, from coordinate 8,381 downwards.
GGACAACTGGTGCTCGATCACGTCAAAGCCGGAAAAAAAATGAACGATGTCTGGAAAGATATGGGCTTTACCATGACCAACGGCAAGGACATGACCAGCGTCATGTACCGCATGGAAGGCGCGCCGATATTCGAACAAACACTCGGTTCGGCCGATGCCATGCTGTTGCGCCTGCTGGACGGTGATGAAACCGTCGGCGGCGAAAAACAGCCTTACGATCCGCGCATACACTTCGTGCTGATCAACGAAGCCTACAAAGCGGCCAATCCGGGCAACAAGGAACTCGCCGACTGGCTCGACGTGCAGCTAGCGACGTTCGACAAGGTATTCAGCGGTGCACGTCCGCGCTATCTTGACGGCTACGCCAAACTCAAAGCGGCGATCAAACCGTGGGGCGCGAAATAACGCGACGAAGACCGGCTACAACCGGCATGTCGATAGACTGCAACGCCCGCTCTCGCGGGCGTTGCCTTTTTCGCATCACTGAGACGACATGAGCCGGGTCATACTTTTCAATAAACCGTTCGGCGTGCTCTGCCAGTTCCGCGCCTCTGCCGGCCGCCAGACGCTCAAGGATTTCATCACGGTGCCGGCGGTCTATCCGGCAGGCCGGCTCGACGCCGACAGTGAAGGCCTGGTGGTGTTGACCGATGACGGCCGGTTGCAAAACCGCATCAGCGCGCCTGAGCACAAACTGGTTAAAACCTATCTGGTGCAGGTCGAAGGCATTGCAACGCCTGACGCCATCGGACGACTGGCGAAGGGCATTGACCTGCGCGACTTCATCACCAAGCCCGCGCAGGTCGCATCTATTGCTGAGCCGGCATGGCTGTGGCCGCGCCAGCCACCGGTGCGTTTTCGCAAAAGCATCCCGACAAGCTGGCTCAAGATTGCAATCGCCGAGGGTAAGAACCGACAGGTGCGACGTATGACCGCAGCAGTCGGCCTGCCGACACTGCGCCTCGTACGTTTTAGCGTTGGCGACTGGAATCTCGACGGCATAGCACCGGCTCAGTGGCAGAAAATTGAAGTCGCCTCAACGCCACATGCAAGCGCGCAGATGCAACGCGGTCGCAAGTAAAGTAGACTATCCCGCCAACGCGCACCGAACGCGCGTTTTTTGATGTGGCAATACGACAGTATTCCGTCATAGACCAATAATATTTTTGTGAAGGAAAAACACATATGCGCAAATTTCTTACGATGCTGGTTGCCGCCGTATTTGCCGCCGGATCGCTGACGGCCATCGCTGCTGAAGGCGCTGGAGGCGACGCGCCCAAAGCATCAGCCAAGAAATCGGACAAGGCAAAAAAACCGGCGAAAGCCAAGAAAACCAAGAAACCCACTAAAAAGTAAGCGAGCACCAACATCATAAAAGGCAGGTCACCCCTGCCTTTTATTTTTTACATGCTTGTTTTATAACAATAAAACATGATGGTCTAGCAGACCGGGCAGCTGTTTTAGCAACAGCAAAAGTACGTCAACCGCCGTGGCATCGAACGCGTTAACTGCTGTGACCGCAATACGGTCGTAGTTCCAAGGACGTAGTTTTCATCAAACCAAAGAGGAAAAAAAATGAGCAAACTGCTTGCTGCAATTTTCGCTGCTATGTTCGCGCTGGGTACCGTCTCTGTTTTCGCGGCCGATGCCAAGAAAGACGAGCCGAAGAAAGAAGCCAAAAAAGAAGAAATGAAGAAAGAAGAAATGAAGAAAGACAAGAAGTAATATTCTTGCTTTCAGAAAAACGGCAGGGTTTATACCCTGCCGTTTTTTATTGCCTGTCGCCGGCAGTGCCGGCGCCACCCGCTTCAAAAACTGGTGATCAATGCCAGCCGCACCGAACGCGGTTCGGTCGGATGAAAATGAATGTCGTTGACCGGTGCCGCCTCGCCGCGCAATTGCGAGGTATAGGCGTAGTCGATCTGGCTGGAACGCCGGTTCAGCAGATTGAAGGCGTCCAGCTGAAGGCGAATTCTTTTGTCGAATTTATAGCCGGCCCTGGCCGACAGCAAAGTGGTTGAATTTGAGCGCAATGAATTGTCTTCAATCAACGGGCGCGGGCCGAAATACCGCAGACGCAGACTGCCGGAATAAGGCCCCAGATTATTGATCGCCGCGGTCAACGTACCCACACCCTGAATCGCCCCCGGCACACGGTCGCCCGCCCCTGCAGCATCAATGCCGGAGAAACGCGCGCGCGTATAAGCAATGTCGGCGTCCAGCATCAACCACGAATTCGGCGTATACAAATTGGAGAGCTCAAAGCCGACGCGCTGACTCGGGCGCCCGCTGTCGGCAGTGGTTCCTGAGTCGCCCTGGAACAACAGTTCCGACTGGATATCCAGCCGGAACACCGCCAGCGAAGTTTGCAGGTGCGGAACGAACGTCGTGCGCAATCCGGCTTCGTAGCCGGTCGCGCGCACCAGCAGGGCTTCGCGCGTCGCCGCATTGGCGGGATTTTTCGGATCGACGCTGATGGTCGCGCCGCGCACGTCATTGCTGTGAAATCCGCGCCCGTAATTCAGGTAATACTCGGTCTTCGACCACGGTCCGAATATCAGCGCAAGCTTCGGGCTCAACATATGATCATTAGCCCGGCCGGAATTGAGCGGATTGTCACTCGTCACGTCGCCGCGATAATAGTCCGCGCGCAAACCCGCCACCGTCCGGAACCGGTTGTTCCAGCGCAGGCTGTTCTGATAATAGACGGCGCCGCTGGTTTCGACGACGTGATCGGCGCGCGTCGTACCGATGCGCGCACGCTGCACGGTGTTGAACAGCCCGACATCGATGTTGTCATTGCGCGTCTGAATACCGAAAGTGTTTTCGACCTCGCGCCCGCCCCATTTGCCGAACAAAGTATGTTTAGCATTGAACCCCGTCGTGATGCGCCGGTCCGTCTGCTCGAACTGATCGCCGTTGACCGGGTCGTCCTGAAAGAAGGTGAAGTTGTTCCACAGATTGAGCTTGCTGCGAATGACAAAAGCGTTCGCCGAGCTGGCGGATTTTTCGCCGGTTTTATTCCACGCCGCCGAAACACTGAAACGGCTGGCCTGCCCGCCGTCGGAGGGATCCAGCGAATCAAAGCGCCCGATCAGCCCGGCGTCTACCGCACGCTTCGGAATCTGGTTGGTTGCGTTCCAGGTTCCCTGATAGCCCATCGCCGTAACACTGAATCCGTTTTGTGCGGTGCCCTCGGCGTAACGCAGCATGGCGTTGAACTTGCGATAGTCGTCGGGATTGGTCGACGGCCCGTCGGCATGAAACAGCTCAAGCGCATAAAGCAGATTGCCGTTACCGGCCTTGGGTGAGTCTGCGATCAGCGCACGGCGATAACCAAGCCCGCCAGCGCCGATTTCCGCGATGCCCTTGTCAAGATAGTAAGGCAATTGCCGATTCATCGCGCCGGCCGAGGAAAAATCGCCCTCGTCTGCGTAATAAGGCCCCTTCTTGTATTGCAGCCCGCTCACGACGTCGGTAATCAGGAAATTCAAATCGCTGTAACCCTGACCGTGACCGTGCGTGCGTTGATTGACCGGCATGCCGTCAACCGTGATCGCAATATCAGTGCCGTGATCGAGATTGATGCCACGCAGAAAATACTGGTTGGCTTTACCTTCACCGCTGTGCTGGGTGACGATCACGCCGGGCGCGGCCTCAAGAATTTCACCGGACCGGTAATTCGGTCGCGCTTCAATCTGCTCGCGAATCACCGTGCCCTGGGTCGCCGCGGTAGCACTGCCGATCAGATCGTCTACGGCATCAACGACTTCGACGGTATCCAGCGTTTGCACGCCCGCTGCAAAAACGGCCGACGTAAAACATGCGGCCACTGTGCATGCCAGCAGTTGCACCGGCTTCTCAATGACGCGCGGAAATTGCATCCCCCTGCCCTTCAGCCGCATCCACCCGAAAAAAACATCAGCGCAAACACACTTTCAACAGATGTATCAGTTGCCGGTGCTCAAGATGATGATGCCTGGCCGGCACCGGCGACACTTCGTGCGCGTGGATCTGCTCCTCCAGCACGGTCGTCAGCAAACCGCTGGCGGCGCCGCGAATCGCCGCAATCTGCTGCAACATCACGGAATAATCCGCGCCCTGTGCAACAGCCTTCTCCAGCGCTTCGGCCTGACCGCGAATCCTGCGTATGCGCGCCAGTACCCTGCTTTTTTCATGCAATGCGTGCGCCATGAATATCCTCCGTTTTAAGAAAATTAAATATACTATCCCCTGGTATAGTATTTCAATGCCTTAGTGGCGAACCGGCACGATGAACCGGAGCTGATTAATTTTTGAGCTGGAAGCGCACAGGTACATCGACCGCATGCGCTATCGGCTTTTCGCCGAGCCGGGCCGGCACGAACGACCAGCCCTCCACTGCACGCAGTGCAGCTTCGTCGAGCACCGGTGTGCCCGAGGTCTGCGCCACCGCGACCTGCTCCGGCGTGCCTTTGGCGCTGACCTGTACGCGCAGCACCACCAGACCCTCAATGCCGAGGCGGCGTGCCATCGGCGGATAGGCGGGGCGCGGATTATTCAAATAGGCGACGTTGAAATGCGGCGGCTCGATGACTTCAGCGCGCACCGGTGCTACCGGCGCCGCCGCGATTTTTGTGACTGCCGCCGGCAAGGGCGGCGTTTCGACCGCCGGCGCGGCAACCACCGGTGCTGCCGCCGCACGCTCGACCACCAGCGTCTCGGCAACCGGTGCGCGCTGCACAGTCAGTACCGGTTGCGGCGTGCGCTGCGGAACGAAAGGATCGTGGCGGTGCACACGTGGCGGCACTGGCGGCACTTCGACCGCCGGCGCAACCAGCGGCGTCGCTTCGACCAGGGTAACCGTCAGCGGTTGCGGCAGCTTAAGCGGTAAATGCTGCAGCGCCTGAAACAGCAATACAGCCGTTGCCGCATGCACTGCCAGCGAAATCAACAATGCCGGGGCAAGCACCGGCGCGGCGCGATGGCCGTCGATTTCGGGTTCGCGATTTCCGGAAATGGGCATGTTTTTCAATGCGGCGCAAAGGGGCGATAGACGACCGCTTAGCTGAATATTATGCCATTAAAAAGTAAGCACTTTCAGACTGAACCCTCGCCCGACCGAGCACACCGTCGCAAGTAGAGAAATCAGCGCAAAACTGCCGATCGCCGATGCGGTCAGCTGAGCCGGGCGCGCTTGACGCTTGCCGCATAGGAGGCCTCGTAAATGGATTTGCAAATGTAAACAGCATGTTATATATTTCGCCGGCCAATTCAGGATATCGTGCGCTGCCTGTTTAGCTGGCTGCGCATAGAGCCGTGTTGGTGATCCATCAATATAAACTTGAGAGGGAAACAAAATGAAGAAGCTGCTCGCTGCTCTGGTCGCTGGTGCGTTTATCCTTGGTTCGTTCGGCACGTTTGCTGCTGACGCGAAAAAAGACGAGCCGAAAAAAGAAGAAAAGAAAGAAGAAAAGAAGAAGTAAGCTTTTCGACTTCACGAAAAGGCAGGGGTTCTCCCCTGCCTTTTTTATTGCCTGCGTGAGAGGCCGGAACGGATATATCGCGGCTAAACCCGCGCTCAATCAACCCCGGCCGGCGCTCCGCTTTGGGTATGTAGCGACAAGGCGATAAAATCGGCGTTATGCAAGCCACCACAACCATCTGGAAGCCCGAAGTCACCGTTGCCGCTGTCATTGAGCGGGACGGCAAATTCCTGCTGATCGAAGAAGAAACCGAACGCGGTGCGCTGTTCAATCAACCGGCCGGTCATCTGGAACTGGGCGAAACGCTGACCGCGGCCGTTGTCCGCGAAACACTCGAAGAAAGCGCGCATCATTTCCAGCCTGAATCGCTGCTCGGCATATATCACCACAGTCACCACAAACAATCAGCAGGCGTCACCTATATGCGTTTCGCTTTTGCCGGCCGAGTCACCAGTTATGATGCGGCGCGCGCGCTCGACGCCGGCATCATCCGGCACGCGTGGATGAGTGTCGATGAAATCCGCGCCAGCCGCGCACAACATCGCTCGCCGCTGGTCATGCAATGCATCGACGATTTTCTCGCTGGCACACGCTACCCGCTCGAACTCGCGCGCCGCTACGCGCCGCAAGCATGAGCAAACCGCGCATCGTCGTTGGTATGTCGGGCGGGGTCGATTCATCGGTCGCCGCCTTGCTGCTTAAGGAACAGGGCTATGACGTCGTCGGCCTTTTCATGAAAAACTGGGAGGACGATGACGACGACGAGTATTGCAGCTCACGCCAGGATCTCATCGATGCAGTGTCGGTTGCCGACCGTATCGGCATTGAAATCGAAGCGGTAAATTTTTCGAAAGAATACAAAGACCGCGTCTTCAGCGAATTTCTGCGCGAATACAAATCGGGCCGCACGCCGAATCCGGACGTGCTGTGCAATGCCGAAATAAAATTCCGCGCCTTTCTTGATCATGCGATGGCGATGGGCGCCGAACGCATTGCCACCGGCCATTACGCGCAAGTACGCGAAACCGACAGCCTCTGCCAGTTGCTCAAAGCCGAGGACGGCAGCAAAGACCAGAGTTATTTCCTCTACCGGCTGAATCAGGGCCAGTTGTCGAAAACGCTGTTTCCGCTGGGCGGCATCTACAAGCGCGAAGTGCGCGAGATTGCGCGCAAGGCCGGTCTGGCAAATTTTGCGAAAAAGGATTCGACCGGCATCTGCTTCATCGGCGAGCGGCCGTTTCGCGAATTTCTCAACCGCTATATACCGTCGGAACCCGGTGAAATCTGGGCCGTTGACGGTCGCATGGTCGGCCGCCATATGGGCCTGATGTTCTATACGATAGGCCAGCGTCAAGGCCTCGGCATCGGCGGCACCCGCGACGGCGACGGCGACGCCTGGTACGTGGCGGCGAAAGACATGCCCAACAACCGGCTGATCGTCGTGCAGGGGCGCGAACACAACGCCCTGCTTTCAAACACGCTCAGCAGCAGCGATTTGAACTGGATCAGCGGCGAAGCGCCGCACTGCAACTGGGTTTACAACGCGAAAACACGCTACCGGCAGAAAGATGCGCCATGCACAATTAATAGTGTGAGTGCCGACAAATGCGAAATGGCATTTGCAGAATCGCAATGGGCGGTGACGCCGGGGCAATCAGTGGTGATCTACGAAAGCCGCGTCTGCCTCGGCGGCGGCATTATTCAGTAGTCGCGGCCAGCGGCTACTAACGCCTATTTGGCCGGCGGCACCGTGTCCACGAACGAAGCGCGTTTGCTCAGCTTTTCCGCCAGCTTGCCGAGATTCGGATATTCGCGGCGCCAGTTGATATCGGCCAAACGGAAGTCCAGATAACCGAGCGCGCAACCGGTTGCGATATCGGACAGATTGTAATGATCACCGCTGCACCACGCGCGCGTGCCGAGTTCGTCCGACATGGCCTTGAGTGCGCGATCAACTTTGCCCTGCTGACGGGTTATCCACTCGGAACTTTGTTGAGCCGCCGCACGCCGCTTTTCCACCACAATCGCGTTGGCCGCATCGGTGCAGCCATCAGCGAGCGCCTCCCAGCGGCGCACTTGAATGCGCGCGCGCGTATCGTCTGGAATCAATCGGCTGACCGGGCTTGCGTTGTCGAGGTATTCAACAATGACGCGCGAGTCGAACAGCGTCGTGTCGTCATCCAGCACGAGGACGGGGATCTTGCCGAGCGGGTTGTATTCGGGAACACGTGTTGCCGGATCGCCAGGACTATCTATGATGAATTCGTATTCAATCTTTTTTTCCGCCAGCACGATACGCACCTTGCGGCTGTACGGGCTGGCGAGCGCTGCAATCAACTTCATGCTCTCGTCCGTTCTTCATGTTTGCACAACGTTTCATAAGCGCAATTATACCATTGCACTGCCGCCATTCTGACTCTAGCCGACAGCCTTCTTGACGTTATGGAGTTGCGGATAGTACGCTTGGCCTCTCACCTGCAAGGATCCACACATGAATATCCCGGACGACAAATTCATACTCTTCACCCAGCCCGGGTGAAGTAGCTGCCTCCGAGCGAAAGAGTTTCTTTCGAAAAAAGGTATCGACTACGTCGCCATCGACATTCTCAATGATGCCGGCGGCCGCGAAAAGCTGACGGCGCTCGGCGTGCGCACTGTGCCGGTCGTCGCGCGCGGCGCGCAGTACGTGTTCGCAATGAATCTGGAAGACGTCGCCGAGTTCGTCGGTCTGCAGGGCACCGGCCACACGCCGCTGCCGCCGGAGCAGCTGTTCGCGAAGTGGATGCTGGTGCTGCACGCAGCGCAGCGCCTGGCGCGCCAGCTGTCGCCTGCGCAACTCGCCGAGAACGTCATCGCCAACCGCGAGCGCTCAATCCGTATGCTCGCCCACCACGTGTTCCGCGTCGGCGGCGCCTT
>JANYDY010000106.1 GCA_025363435.1 Betaproteobacteria bacterium | reverse complement strand
TCGTCAGGGTCGCATCGAACCCAGAGCCCTCAAACGGCGACCTAAACCCTATCCGATGCTGACGCAACCGCGAGAAATCGCCAGAGAGAAAATCCGAAAATATGGACATCCGATCAAGCTTAAGTAAGTGCCATTCGACTCCGGCCCCATTTATTAGATCCGCCATGCTTCCATCGGGACACTAGAATATGTCGAATAAACTGATCCGGTTTTCAGCAGTGACGATGACGGTATGTGCCGTATGTGCCAGTGTTCCGGCGTTTGCTGATGACAGTTGCAATGGTCAATGGATAGGACACTATTTAGACAGGGCTAGAGGATGGGATACTGAAGCTGAGCTGACGATATCAGGTGACAAGGGGAAATGGGTTGCTCGCCTTGGCAAACATAAACAGCAAAATTCCCCGTGCCGGGAACAGACATTTCCGGTGGCGGTTCTGAAATGCACAGATACTGAATTTTACTTTCAGATAGATGGCAGTAGCGTAATGTCGCCACGCGGGGACTCTTGTCCCAGCCATAACGCAAAACTGGTTCGTAAAGATGCAGATACAGCGGAAGGAGTTATGGGGGATGAGGGGATCGCTGTAAAGATGATCAGAAAGCGGACTACCACGCGTTGAATTCTTGATGCGACCGACACTTTTTGTGCAAGGTCTACTTCGCCCCTAACCATTCGTTCAATGCGGGCGCCTCCGGCACCGCTTATTCAAGCGTTAAACCACGTTCCACCCCAGCCACTCACAAACCCCGCGCCCCATTGTCCATTCCTTGTCCGCCTCGCTCAACCACGGCAGCTCTTCGGTAAACATGGTGAGCGCCTGACGGTAGCTGCAGGGCAGGCGCGTAAGGTCGGTGCCCCAGAACACGCGCTGCGCGCCGAACGCGTCGTAGACGGCGCGCAGGTACGGATGCAGGCTGGTGTACGGATAGGCGTCGAGCGCAAGCGCCGGAATGCCGCTGGCTTTGACCGCGATGTTCGGGCGCGCCGCCAGTTTAAGCAGTTGATCAATTTCGGTGAACGCATCGTGCCCGCGCGGCCCCGGTGGTACGGCCATGTGATCGATCACGAGCTTAAGTTTTGGATATTGCACGGCGATGCGGTCGACCAGCGGCGAGTTCTGTTGATGCATCAGCAGCATGATGGGCACGCCGGCTTTTTCTGCCGACGACCACAGCCAGTCGAGACTGCCGTCACTTAACATCTCCTTGAACGGCGGCATGTGAAAGGTGAAGCGCATGCCCAGCATGCCGGGCTGGGTGCGCCAGCCGGCGATGCGCGCGCGCGATTCGGGCAGGCAGGGATCGATGCGGCCCATGATGGCGAAACGGTTCGGGTGCGCGGCGGCAGCGGCGAGCGCCAGATCGTTGCGTTCGCCTTCCCAGCTCGGCGGCACGATGATGGCGCGGTCGACGCCGGCGGCCTGCATTTCTTTGAGCAGATCCTGCTGCGAAAACGGTTGCGGGCGGTGTGGCGCGTGGCGTGCCGGCCACGGGCGTGCGGGTGTGCTGGCGGCCCAGATATGGACTTGTGCATCGACGATGAGCATGGGGATGGTGGCTCCGTAGTTGAGTTTATTTTCTCGGCTTGCGCGCAACCATCAAGCCGAAAATGACCGCCAGCAGCGCCAGCAGCAGCAGAGCCGAGAGCGCCAGCGACCAGTGGATGCCGATCAGGCTGCCCATCAAACCCACGGTAACGCCGGCGAAGGCGCGCAGGCCGAGACTCGACATGTTGTAGAGGCCGATAACGCGGCCGCGGATATTGACCGGCGCTTCCATCTGTACCAGCGTTTGCGCCATCGATGAAAAGCTGAGATTGAGAAAGCCCGCCGAGAACAACAGCGCAATGGCCAGCGCGTACGAATCAGCGGCGGCAAAACCGCCGATGGCGCAACACCACAACATGGCGAGGATGAAGGCTGTGCGTGGCCGTGCCTGCAAGAGGCCGCGCGATTCGAGCACGATGCCGGCAACCAGCGCGCCGGCGGCATCGGCGGCGAGCAGCAGGCTGTAGGCCATGTCGGCGCGGCCGTGGCCGAGATCGTGTGCGAACTCCGGCATTTGCGCCTGATAGGCATTGCCGACCAGCAGCGAAGCGCCGCCGGCGAGCAGCGTCATGCCGACGATGGTGCGGTTGCCGGCGATTTCGCGCATGGTCGGCAGGATGTCGGCAAGACCGCGTGCAGAAGTTTTGGGTGTACTTTCTTTTTTGCGATTGAACGGCGCTTTCCAAAGCCAGATCATGAACGGCAGATAGATCAGCGCATTGACGAGGATGCCGTGCGGCGGACCGAAGATGACCATCAGCACGCCGCCAATCGCCGGGCCCAACAACTGGCCAAGCATGCGCGCCGAAGCAGACAGCCGCACCGCGCTTTGCAATTGCGCCGGGCCGACGATGTCGTAGATCAACAACTGCCCGGCCGGCCCCCACAACACGCCGGCGAAACCGTGCAGCACCAGCAGCACCATCGCATGCCACATCTCGAGTGTGTCAGTGATGAAGAGATAGCCCCAGCCTGCCGACGCGGTGATGAAACACAACAGGCCGACTTGAATAATCCGACGTGGATCGAAGCGGTCGGCGAGTGCGCCCGAATACACCGAGAACAGCAGGAAGGGCAGCCAGTGCGACACCACCGCAAAACCGGCCAGCGCCGGCGAGTGGAATTTCTCGAACATCATCCAGTAGCTGATGACGTGTTCGATGTTGTCAGCCATCATCGCCAGCGCGGAGACGATGAAATAGCCGCGGAACGCCGGATGGCGCAGCGCCGCGAACGATTTTTGCGCGACCGGTGCGTTAGTTTGCGGGGTCATGCTGCTGCCGGATTTGAGATGGAATTCATGCCGCGCTTGAAGACGAAACATTGCTGCGTCTGCGATAATTGCCGAACCGCGTCGACGCAAAGACGCGATAGTAACGCATGGCGGCGCGCGGCGAAATCATCGGCGTGCACGTAACCGCCGATCCGGAGGAGCAGGCACAGCAATGGCAAGACGCGACAAGGTGCGGTTGGGCATGTGCGGGCTGGGTTCGTTTTCCTATGTGGTCGCCAACACCATACAACGCAGCAAAAAAATCGAACTCGTCAGTTGTTACGACCCGCTGACCGAGCGCCGCCGCGCCAGCAGCGAACGCTACGGCTGCGCCGAAGAGGCGAGTTTTGAAGCGATGGTCAAGCGCCCCGATCTCGACGGCGTGCTGCTGGTCTCGCCGAACGCTTTTCACCGCGAGCAGACCGAACTCGCAGCCGCGCACGGCAAACATGTTTATGTCGAAAAGCCGATTGCCAATACGCTGGACGACGGCAGAAAAATGATCGCGGCCTGCGATAAAGCCGGCGTCACTTTATTGATTGGCCACGTGCATAGGCGTCACGCTGCCAATCGCAAGGTAAAGGAGTTGGTCGACAGCGGCGCGATCGGAAAACCGATCATGGTCGAAGCCAACCTGTCGAGCGGGCAGGGCTGGGAATTGAAACCCGATGAATTCCGCTGGCGCGACGACGACACCGGTTGCCCGGGCGGTGCGTTGATGACCATAGGCGTGCATCAGGCCGATACGCTGAATTACATCTTCGGGCCGATCAAGACCGTGTTCTCGTTTTTCAATCATTTGCATATTCCGGCGCCGGTCAACGATGTGACGACGACGATGTTCAGGTTCGAGTCCGGCATACTCGGTTACATCGGCGCCAACTTTGCTTCGCCGCGCACCAACTGGATGCAGGTTTATGGAACCGAGGCGAACTTGATACGCACGGTGGCGCGGCCCGACCGCCAGTTCGATACCGAGCGCACGGTCGGGCCTGACGAATCGACGCGGCTGGAAATGGTCAGCAAGGGCAGCACGCAGCCGCAGCGCATCGAACTGAAAATCGGCGATCCGATGCTTGAAGAGATCGACGAGTTCGCCGATTGCATATTGAACGGGCGCAAAGCCGAGACCGACGGGCGTGATTCGTTGAAGGCGCTGGCGCTGATACGCGCGGCGATCGAGTCGGCGAAGACTGGCTTGCCGGTGAACGTAGAAAATTAGTATCGAAAGCGGAGGAGGAGAGCGTGAATAAACGTGTTCGCTTTTTTATCGTATTGATTGCGACAGTGGCAGCGTGCGCAGCCGCTAACGCACAGGATTTTCCGACGCGCCCGATCCGCCTGGTACTCGGTCCCTCGCCGGATCTGCTGTCGCGCATGGTCGGCCAGAAACTCGCTGAGAGCTGGGGCCAGCAGGTGGTGATCGATCAACGCCCGGCTGCCGGCGGCATCATCGCCGGCGAGACTGTCGCCAAGGCGCCGGCCGACGGCTACACGTGGTTGTTATCGACGGCGTCGTTTGTGACGCTGGCCGGTTTGTATCCGAAACTGCCGTTCGATTTTCAGCGCGATTTTTCACCGGTGACGCTGATGGGCAGCCTGCCGTGGGTGGTGGTGGTAAACCCGTCGGTGCCGGCAAAAACGCTGAATGAATTCGTGCAGCTCGCGCGGGCGAAACCGGGGCAGATGAATTACGCCAACCCGGGCAACGGCACCTCCAGCCATATCGTGACGGAAATGTTTTTGCTGGATGCCAAAATCAAGCTCGTCAATATTCCGTACAAGGGTGTGGTGGCGGCGATTTCCGACATCATCTCCGGGCAGGCGCATATGGGATTTGGCATCACGCAGGGCAGCGTGCCGCATGTGATCAGCGGCAAGTTGCGCGCGCTGGCGGTGAGCAGCGCCAAACGATTGAATGTGCTGCCAGAGGTGCCGACGCTGTCGGAATCCGGCTTTAAGGATATGGATGTGGTCGGCTGGAACGGCGTGCATGTGCCGGCCGGCACGCCGAGGCCCGTCATCGAGCGCGTTAATAAGGCGATCAACGACATTCTGAAAACCCGCGAGATGCAGGAACGCATGACTGCAGCGGGTTTCGAAGTGGGCGCCACCTCGGTGGCGGAGTTCGATGCTTACGTCAAACGGGATTTTGCGCGTTACACGAAAGTAATTCGCGAGGCCAATATCCGTGTCGACTGAAGGCGGCGATGGCGTAACGCTCGGCGCTGCTGCAGCGCTGGCCTTTGGCACGGCGGCGTTGCAGCGTATCGACTTCAGCAGCGACGAGGCGACCATCATTGCCGCGCATCTGGTCGATTCGGAATTGTGCGGTTATCCGGCGCTGGGGCTGGCGCGCATACTCACTGTTGCCGAGCATGAACGCATGCGCGCGCCGCGCAAGCCGGTTGCCATCGTACATGAAACGCCGGTATCGGCGCAGATCGACGGCGGGAACTACGTTGGTTTGTATGCGGTGTATCGCGCCTGTGAAATTGCGATTGAGAAAGTGCGCAGTCACAGTTTCGCCCTGGTAGGTGTGCACAATAGCTGGCTGTCCGGGCGCAACGCTTATTACCTGGAAAAAATCGCGCGTGCAGGATTTGCCGGTATCCACCTCGCGTGCAGCCGGCCGGTGGTGGTGCCGCACGGCGGCCGCGCACCGGCTCTCGGCACCAATCCGATCGCATTCGCGCTGCCCGGCAAGCCGGAGCCGGTTATTTTTGATATGGGCACGTCGGCGACCAATCACGGCGACGTGATACTGGCGGGGCGCCTCGGACAATTGCTGCCGGAAGGTGTTGCGGTTGATGCGCAAGGCGTGCCGACACGCGATCCTCAGGCGGCCTTGTCGGGCGGCATTCTGCCGTTTGGCGGTACGCACGCGTATAAAGGTTATGGCCTGTCGTTCATGATCCAGGCGATGGGTCTGCTCGCCGGCGCCGCGCTGCCCAAAGGCCAGGTGCAGGATTTTGCTTTTTTGTTCGTGGTGTTCGATCCGGCGTTGTTGATGCCGGTCGAGCAATGTGAAAAAGTTCTCGCCGAACTGATCGCACGCGTCAAGGCAACGCCGCGCCAGGACGGTGTTGAAGAAATACGCATCCCGTCGGAGCAGGCGTTTCTTACGCGTGCGCAGCGGCGCGTCAACGGCTTCGTGCTCGAACGGCGCATATACGAACGCATCGCTGCGCTGTAGCAAAGGCGATTGTTTGCGCGGTCGCGAATTGATGTTACCTTCGCTCCGCTTTATGCGGCGATTGAGCCGGCAGTTTAAATAACGTTTAACAGGGGGGGGGATCCATGAATTTATCAATTCGTGCAATAACGCTGGCAACAGCAATTGCCGTTTCCGGCGGCATTTCCGCCGCCGATACTCAAGCGCCGCATTGGGGTTACGACGAAGCTGCAAAATGGGGTGACTTGAGCGGCGACTTCAAGGTTTGCAAAATCGGCAAGGAGCAATCGCCGATCGATATCCAGACCAAAGCGACAGTGAAGGCCAAACTCGCTGCGATCGGCTTTAACTACAAGGCAGGCGCCGGTGAGGTGGTCAACAACGGCCACACCATACAGGTGAACCTGAGCGACGCGGGGTCGGTGAAACTTGCGGCCGGCGATTATCAATTGCTGCAATTCCATTTTCATACGCCGAGTGAAGAAAAAGTCGACGGCAAGAATTTTCCACTGGTCGCGCACTTCGTGCATAAAAGCGCCGCCGGCGGTCTGGGTGTGGTTGGTATCCTGTTCAAGGAAGGCAAGGAAAACGCGGCGTTGAAGGCGGTGTTTGATTCGATGCCGGCGAAAGAGGGTGACAAGACCGCATTGAAAGCGCCGCTGAACGCGGCGGATATCCTGCCGGCAGACCAAGGCTACTACGCGTTCAAAGGTTCGCTGACGACACCGCCGTGCAGCGAGAGCGTGGCGTGGCAGGTGATGAAACAACCGGTCGAATTGTCGAAAGCGCAGATCGATGCGTTCCGCAAACTCTACAAAATGAACGCGCGACCGGTGCAGCCGTTGAACGGCCGCAAGGTGCAGGAATCAAGCTAGCGCTTGACCACGCGCGAAGCCGGCCGCTTGTTTGATGGCCGGAAAGCCGGTTAAAACGCCCGCGGCCGCGGGCGTTTTAATTGTTGCGCCATAACCGCGAACCGGCCCTCGCGCTTGACAGCCTGATATGCGCATGTGAGCATCGCCCGCACTAATCGAGCACAGGATTGCAGCTCGAACCGGAGGAAGCGTGATCAAATTAAGACTTGGAATTCTGCTTGCGCTGGGCGCACTCGGCATGGCGTCCTGTGGCGCCATGGCGCAGGCGCTGGAAAAAACAAAAATCACCATCGCGGTCGGCGGCAAAAGCCTGTTCTATTATTTGCCGTTGACGATCGCCGAGCGGCGCGGGTTTTTCAAGGACGAAGGCCTGAACGTCGAGATCGTCGATTTTCCGGGCGGCGCGCG
>JANYDY010000086.1 GCA_025363435.1 Betaproteobacteria bacterium | reverse complement strand
GTTCAACGTCACGTTGTTCGCGAAGCTCACCAAGTCGCCCGTCGTCGTGATCGTGCGCGGCGCCGTGATCGTCACATTGCCACCGCCCACCTGCGTCACGTTGCCGTCCGACGTGATATTGCCGTTGATTGTCAGCAAATTTCCGTTGCTGAACGCAACGCCGCCGCCCGAGGCGCCCGTCGTCGTCGTGATCGTGTTGTTCACCGTGATCGCGCCCGCCGTCGTCAGGCTCACACCCGTCGCCGTGTTGGTATCGACTGCGCCGCCGATCGTCGTGGTACCGGCTGCGCCGCCGGCGGTCTGCACCAGTGACACTGCGGTGAACGTGTTATTGACGTTGAGGTCGGTTGCGCTGACGATCTGCACCGCACCGAGTCGCGTCCCGCCTACCACGTTGCTGAAAGTCACATTGCCCGTGCCCGCGGTCAGCGTCAGGTTTTCCGCGCCGGCCGTCGTGCCCGTCAACGTGCTGTTGAAGACGATATTGCCGTTGTTCGTGGTAATGGCCGAAGGCGTGCCGCTGGTCAGCTTGGTTGCGCCCAGCGTCACTGCCCGGCCGGCAACCGTTGCATTGACCGCACCGCCGATATTCACCAGCGACGGCGCTGTCGCCGTCAATCCGCCGTTAAATGTGCTGGTATCGCCGCTATTACCGAGCGTCAGCGTGCCGGTGTTCGTAAACGCCGTCAGCGACCCGCCCGTCACCGTGTTCGTCGTACCCTGCAGCGCGATGTTGAAGTTGTTAGCTGCCGTTGTCAGCGTCGCCGTGTCGAGGTTGCCGGTGAACGTGATCGAGCCGCCCGTCTGATTCAGCGCCAGTGTGTTTATGCTGCCCGTCGAGGCGATCGAATTCGTGCCCGAACCCTGTATCGTCAGATTGCGCGTACCACCGCCGCCAATATTACCCGTCGTCGTAATGTTGCCCGCACCCGAATCGAGCGTGACGTTGTTGCCCAACGTGATTGTCGTGTAGTCCTGATTGCCCGTCGTTGTTACCGACGCGCCATTCAGATTCGCTGCATCATTAAACGTTACAGTCGTCGCACTGATCGTGTTCGCCACTGTTGTCGCACCGGCACCTGCATCAGTGGTCAGCGCATTGACGCCGCTGATCGCGCCGTTGAAGTTCGTCGCACCGGTCGTGTTTGCTGTCAGACTGTTAGTACCACCCGTTACTGTGCCAACGTCGATTTGGCCGTTGCCGGCAGACAGGATTGTAGTAGCGCCGGCACCGCCAAGAGTTATTGCACCCAGCTTCAGCGCGGTATTGGTCGTGGTGACCGTTCCATTGATTGTGACGACCCCGGAAACCGGAGTGGTATCAACACCACCGGTAAAGTTGAGCGTGTCGCCGCCACCGTTGCCCAGCGTCAGCGTGCCGGTGTTGTTAAACGTCGTTGCGCCGGCAATCGTGTTGCTCGAACCGGTGAAACTGACGTTATAGGCGCCGCTGCCCGCACCAACCGTCATCCCCGTGGTCGCGTTGGTATTGCCCTGAAAAGCTACGGTCTGACTTGCAACCGTATCGGTAATCGCAATCGTCGCCGCGTCAACCGTGCTCTGGAAAGTCGCCCCACCGCTATTCGTGATCGTCAATACGCCGATATCGGTACCCACAGCGCCACTGATAGTCACCGCACCCGTTGTATTGATCGTCACATCTGACGCTGCACCGGCTGCCGTGCCGCTGATCGAACCGGCATTGGCCGGCGTCGCCGCACCCGCCCCCAATGTCAGCGTCACGCCATCAACCAGCGTTGCGTTGCCCACAGTGATCAGGCCGGTCGAAGTTCCGCCTATTGTGGAGTTACCCGCCACATTTACCACAGTCGTGCCGAGGTTGATGACGCCCGTTCCGGCTGCGCTCACCGTGCCGTTAATCGTTTTCGACGAAGGCGCGGTTGCAATCACTCCACCGGTAAACGCAATCGTGTCGCTGCCGTTGCCCAACCCGAGCGTACCCGTATTCAAAAATGTCGTTGCGCCGCCGATCGAATTGTTCGATCCGTTGAATGCGATGTTGAAAGCGTTTGCGGCAACCGTCAGGCCTGTAAGCGTAACGTCGTTCGAGAACGTCACACTGCCGCCGGTGTTGGCCAGATCAAGCGATTGACCACTGACAGTTCCACCCAGTGTCAATGTGCCGCCGCCACCAATGCGGCTGTTGGTCGCGACGTTGACGTTACCGCCGAGCGAGGCCACCCCAGACGAAGTCAGGGCGCCGGCAGCGCCTACGCCGTTGCCATTCAATGCAACGTCCTCGGCGCCGATCGCCACCGCGGCGATATCGAGCGTGGCGCCGACAGTGACACTGGTGGTACCCGCCGTGCTACCAAGCGCGGTGGCATTACCGGCACGCAATGTGCCGGCACTCACAGTGGTCAAACCGGAGTACGAGTTTGCACCGTTTAACGTAAATATCCCTGTGCCGGCCTTGGTCAGCGCACCCGTGCCGCTGATCAAGCCCGCAAACGTCGTCGAGGTGTTATTGCCGCCTGTCGTCAGCGTGTTGGCGTTCAGCGTAACGTTGCCGCCCGTTCCGCCGCCCCCGGCCAATGACCCGATCGTTTCGCTGCTCGCGAGATCCAGCGAAACCCCTGCGGCATTCGCCAGCACCACCACACCCGCGTCGGTAATTGCGCTGCCACCGCTCAACTGCAATGTGCCGCCGTTGACGTTCGTCGTCCCTGTATACGTGTTTGTGCCGCTTAATGTGAACGTGCCCGTGCCGACCTTGGTCAACGCGCCCGTGCCGCTCATCACGCCGCCAAACGTCGTGTTACTCGCGTCACCCGTGGTCAGTGTGTTCGCATTTAACGTTACGTTGCCGCCCGTCGTGCCGCCACCAGCCAGTGAACCGATCGTTTCGTTGTTCAACAGATCAAGTGACACACCCGCCGTGTTCGCCAGCACCACCGCACCCGTGTCCGCAATCGCAGCACCACCGCTCAACTGCAGCGTGCCGCCTTTCACCGTCGTCGTCCCCGTATACGTGTTCGTTCCAGACAGCGTGAACGTCCCCGAACCAACCTTCGTCAACGCCGTAGCAATCGTATTGTCTTCAATCACGCCCGCAAACGTCGTCGAGCTGTTGTTGCCGCCCGTCGTCAGCGTCGCCGCACTACCCGTGCTGTTCCTCACATGCGTCCCGCCCGCAGCACTCGCCAGCGAGCCGATCGTCTGGTCGAACCCGCCCAAATCCAGCGTCGCCGTGTTGTTCAGCGTCACCGCACTGTTCGCCGACAGCTTGTTCGCCGCACCACCCTGCAACGTGCTCGCGTTATTCACCGTCGTCGCGCCACTGTAGGTATTCGCGCCTCCCAAGGTCAGCGTGCCGCCGTTGTTCACCGTCAACGCACCCGTGCCGCTGATCACCCCGCCGAAACTCACCGCATCCGTGCGCGCAAACACCAGCGTCCCGCTGTTCGCCACGTTCCCCGCGATGCTGCCCACCGTCCCGTTGTTGCCAACCTGCA
>JANYDY010000081.1 GCA_025363435.1 Betaproteobacteria bacterium | reverse complement strand
GCTGTAAAGAAAATGTCAGGCCGGAAATCGCTTTAACTCCGCGGACATGCGCGCCAAAACGGTTTCCTTGCCGATCAGTTCGAGCGTGGCGTCGATGGACGGCGTCTGCGTCGAGCCGGTCACCATCACTCTGAGCGGCATGGCGAGTTTGGGCATCTTCAGCGCATGCGCGCCGACCACCGCCTTGACCACGTCGTTGATGGCGGCGCGGTTCCAGACAATGGCATGCAGACGCGTATGCAGATCTGCGAGCGCGGCATGCACTTCAGCGGTGTAATACTGGCTGCGTAGCGCTGCAGACGGCGCCAGCGGGCGGTAGAAAAACACTGCCGCGTCTGCAAGTTCGCGCAGGCTGCTGGCGCGCGGGCGCAATAAATCGATTACCGCATAAAGCGCCGGCCCGCCCGCGGTAGAACAACCGTCGGCGGCGAGAAACGGCTGCACCAGTTCGGCGAGACGATGCATATCGGCTTCGCGCAGATATTGCTGATTGAGCCACAGCAGCTTGTCCGGATCGAAACGCGCCGGCGATTTGCTGATGTGCGCGAGGTCGAACCACTCGATGAGTTGTTCGCGCGAAAATTTTTCGTCGTCGCCGTGCGACCAGCCGAGGCGCGCGAGGTAGTTCACCAATGCTTCCGGCAGAAAACCTTCGTCGCGATACTGCATGACGCCGACCGCGCCGTGGCGTTTCGACAAACGCTCCCCGTCGTGGCCGAGAATCATCGGCACGTGGCCGAACTTCGGCAGCGCAGCACCGAGCGCCTTGTAGATGTTGATCTGCCGCGGTGTGTTGTTGACGTGATCGTCGCCGCGGATCACGTGCGTGATGTTCATGTCGAGGTCATCGATGACGACGCCAAAGTTGTAGGTCGGTACGCCATCACCGCGCAGAATCACCAGATCGTCGAGCTCGTTGTTGCTGATGGTAATCGGCCCTTTGACCTCGTCGTTCCAGGTCACCTCGCCGTCGAGCGGATTCTTGAAACGGATCACCGGTTTGATGCCGGCCGGCGGTTTTTGCAGCGAATCGCGCCAGCGCCCGTCGTAGCGTGGTTTTTCACCGCGCGCGCGCTGCGCTTCGCGCATGGCATCGAGTTCTTCTTTGCTGGCATAACAGCGGTAGGCCTTGCCCTCGTTCACCAGCTGCTCGGCAACCGCCTGATAACGCTCGACGCGCTGCATCTGATAAAACGGGCCTTCGTCGCAATCGAGACCCAGCCATTGCATGCCGTCGAGGATGGCCTGCACCGATTGCTGCGTCGAACGCTCGAGATCGGTGTCTTCGACGCGCAGGATGAATTTGCCGCCGTGCTTGCGCGCGTAAGCCCAGCTGAACAGCGCGGTGCGCGCACCGCCGACATGCAGGTAACCGGTCGGGCTCGGGGCGAAGCGGGTTCTGATCATGATAAATGCGCTGAAAAAAACGCATTTTACTACGCCGGCTGCCCTCACCCGCCTGCGGCACGGCTATCCGCTAAAATGCGGCCTTCGTAATCGACGATTCAGGGAAGCACAATGATCAATGCAGGCATCATCGGCCTCGGCCGCTGGGGACAAAACCTCGTCAACAGCATACAGGGCAAGAGCGACAAAATTCGCGTCGTTGCCGGCGCTACGCGCACGCGCGCGCAAGAAGCCGTCGATTACGCCGCCGCGCAGAAATTTCCGCTGCTCGATTCGGTGGAAAAACTACTCGCCGATCCCAAAATCGATGCGGTCATCCTCGCCACGCCGCATACGCAACGCGTCCAACTCATCAGCGCCGCCGCCCGCGCCGGCAAACATGTGTTCACCGAGAAGCCGCTGACGCTAACCAGCACTGAAGCCGCAGCCTGCATCAAGGTCTGCGCGGATAACAAAGTAACGCTGGCGGTCGGCTACAACTGGCGCTTTCAGCCGGCGCTGCAGGAAATCAAGCGCATGCTCGAAGACGGCCGTCTGGGCGTGTTGCAGCATATCGAGGGCAACTTCTGCGGCCCCAGCATTTACCGCTTCGGCAAAGAGCACTGGCGGCTGCGTCCTGAAGAAGGCCCGGCGGGCGGCATGACTGGGCGCGGTGTGCACGTGGTCGATGCGATGATGTATTTGTCAGGCCAGATCGACAATGTTTATGCGCAAAGCTACCGCCGCACCCTCGACTACGGCATCGACGATACGACCTCGATGCTGTTCAGGTTCAAAAACGGCGCCACCGGCTATCTCGGCACCTTCATCGCCACCGCCGAAACCTGGCGCATGCAGGTGTTCGGCTCCAAAGGCTGGGCCGAGGTCGGCGACGTGCAGCATTTGACGACATGGGAAATGCGCGTCTGCTACGTCAACCCGGACAATCTGCACGTGCATCACAAACCGCAGGTGGTCAGCTTCCCGCAGACCAGCACCGAACGCCTCGAACTCGAAAACTTCGCCGATGCAATCAAGGCGAAGCGCGCACTGGCCGTCGCCGGTGGCGACGAAGCGCATGGCGTGGCCGTGCTCGAAGCGATACTGCAATCAACGCAGAACCACAAGCCGGTGACATTGGGCTGAACACGCCCGTCTGAAAATAAAAAGGCCGCATCGTTTGATGCGGCCTTTTTTACGCGCAGAATCGCGCGCTCAAATCCGGAACTCAGAACTTGAAGACAATACCCGCTGAGTAGAAATCAACGTCGCCGGAACCCGTGTTGTTGTTACCGACCTTGCTGAACCGCTGCACTTCAAGACGGCCGGCGATCGTTTTGGTGAAATCGTATTGCGCGCCGACACCGAAGGTCGGCACAACCTTGTTGCTGGTTGCATTGCCATAACCCGACAGCGAACCGGCAGTCACCGTCGCCGTTGCCTTGGCCTGAAAGTACGCGGCGCCAAGGCGCCCGATCAGCGAAAAACCCTGTGCCAGCGGCAGCGTGCCGACCATATCCAGATTGACGCCCTGCCCCTCAAGCTTGCCGCTGAATGTCGCGGCTGTCGGCGCGGTAATGGTGCCGTTATAGCTCAACGGACGGCCCATGTTGAAATAGCCGCCTTCCAGCGCAAAATTTTCGTTGAACGTATAACCGCCAAACAATTTCAGCCCGAGATCGGAACTGCTGACAGCGCCCGTTCCCGTAATACCGGCAGCGCGCAAATCAGCCGACAACTGCCCGGCGTTGTAATTGGTTTTGCTCTGGCCGAGATTGCCGCCAGCGTACCATTGCGCTGATGCCGAACCTGCAGCCAGGGCACCCGCAACCGCCATGGCAACCGTAATTTGTTTGATCATTTTCCCCTCCAGTGATGAAGCGACATTAAATGCTGCAGATTTTTCAACCGCCCGCTTTTTATGTCGTGCGCGGCTACCTGATAACAGTCCGACTTTAACTGAACAGCGTGCCCGATTGCCATGCAAATGACATCAATTGCGGCCGCCGGCCTTTGCGCGGTTGCGAAATTCCAACACTGTCTTATCGGCGCGTTGAAATACCGCTCCCTTGTCCTTGAGATTACGGATTAATTTTTCCAGCATCATGATGCGGTGGCCGCGGCCGCTGATGAAGGGGTGGCAGGTAAAGGTGAGCACGCCCCACTCGGTGGTCTTCTGCATGTAATCGAAATCGGCGATCCAGTTTTCGAGCACGTCGCCAGCGTTTGCCAGACCCGGGCGCACGGCGTTGCCGGTGCGCATGTATTCGAAATGCGGCGAATCGTCGGTCGACCAGCTGATCGGCAGTTCGACCAGTGTTGTGGTCGCACCGAACTGCGCAGGCTTATGCAGATCGAGCACATCGCCGCGGCGCGCGTAATACATGCCGTAATCGTCGCCCATCATGCTGCTGTCGTAGGTGAAACCGTGTTTGATGAACAACTCGACCGAATGCGGGCTCAGGTCCCAGCCCGGCGAACGGTAGCCGCGCGCGTATTCACCCGATATACGTTTGACCGATTCGTTGCCGCGGATGAGTTCGGCCTCTTCTTCTTCGCGCGTAAACGCCACCGGCGAAATATGCCGCCAGCCGTGATGGCCGATTTCGTGACCCGCGTCGACCACCGCCTTCACCGCGTCGGGAAAACTCTCGATGGTGTGGCCGGGCACGTACCAGCTGGTCTTGATGCGATATTTTTTGAACAACGCCAGCAGGCGCGGCGCCGCCACGCGCGGGCCGAATTCACCGCGCGACACCGGGCTCGGTGTGGGCGAACCGCGCGCGACAAAACCGGAGATACCGTCAAAATCGAAAGTCAGACAGACTATGTGCTTGGCCATGCGCGCCTTTACTAATTACACAATTCGCATCAGCGAAATGTATCCGATCTCACCCTCTCCCTCCGGGAGAGGGTCGGGGTGAGGGAAAAACGTTTAAACAATTCTCAAGATAATGTTACTGAAATTATAGCAGTGAGCGCCAAGCGCACCGCAGCCCGATTCGCTATGATGCGGTTGTCTTTTACCGCCAATCAGAACGCACACCGCAATGAAACTCGAACACCTCTCCCAGAACTGGCAAGTCCGCAAACCGCTCGCCCGCAGTAAAGGCGGCATCGTCGCCACGCAAAATCGCATTGCCGGTGAAGCCGGCGTGCGCATACTCGAAGCTGGCGGCAATGCCATCGACGCCGCAGCCGCCACCGGCCTGGCGCTCGCCGCAGTCGAGCCGTGGAACAGCGGGCTTGGCGGCATCGGCTTCATGCTGGTGTATCTGGCGCGTGAGAAAAAAGTACACGTCGTCGATTTCGGGCCGGTCTCGCCGCATCGAACCAATCCCGCCGACTATCCGTTGAGTGGCGGCACCACTACCGATCTCTTTACCTGGCCGAGCGTCAAGGACGATCGCAATGTGCATGGTCCGCTGTCGATTGCAGTGCCGGGGCACGTTGACGGTCACGCCACCGCACTCGCCAGATTCGGCACCAAATCATTTGCTGAAGTGATTGCGCCGGCGATCGAGCTCGCCGATCTCGGCATCGCCGCCGACTGGTTTCTGACATTGAAGACAGCGACAATGGCTGCCGAGCTGTCGCGTTACCCTTCAAGCGCCGCAGTGTGGCTGCCGAACGGTTTCCCGCCGATCACCGCGCAGGGTGCGCCGCTCGGCCGCCTGAAGTTGACGGGGCTCGCCGATACCATGCGCCTGCTCGCCAAAAACGGGCCGCGCGATTTTTACGAAGGCGAAGTTGCGCGCAATATCGTCAAGGACATCAAAGCGCTGGGCGGCGTGCTCGATGCCGAGGATCTGAAAAATTTTCATGCGCGCATCGTCGCGCCGCTCGATGTCGATTACGGTGGCGCGCGCGTGTCATTGGCCGGCGGATTGACCGGCGGCCAGAGCATGGCTGGCGTGTTGAACGCACTCGCCAAACAGCAGTTCAAAAAAGGTCCGACGCCTTCAGTCGATGCCTTCGTCGCCTACGCGCAAACGCTGCGCGACGCCTACGCCGAACGGCTCACCAATATGGGCGAAGCCAGCGACGAAAAAAGCCCCGGCTGCACTTCGCATTTCAATGTCATCGATCGCGAAGGCAATATGGTTGCGGTGACGCAAACGCTGCTCTCGGTCTATGGCAGCCGCCTGGTGCTGCCGACTTCCGGCGTGTTGATGAACAACGGCATCAACTGGTTCGACCCGCGGCCGCAATCGCCGAATTATCTTGGCCCGTCGAAACGGCCGCTGACCAATATGTGCCCGGTCATCGTTACGCGAAACGGCGAGGGTTGGTTTGCGATCGGCGCCTCAGGCGGGCGCAAGATCATGCCGGCGGTAACGCAGGTCTGTTCATTCCTGATCGATCACGGCATGAATCTCGACGATGCTTTTCATCAACCGCGCATCGACGCCAGCGGCGGCGACACGGTCGGCGTCGATCCGCGTCATCCGGCCGACGTGCAGGATGCACTCGCCGCGAAGTTTCCGCTCAGCCTGACCGAGCTGGTGGTCTTCCCCAACAACTTTGCCTGTCCGAGTGCTGTAATGCAGGACATTAAAACCGGCGAACACACCGGCATTTCTGATGTGATGTCGCCATGGTCGGGGGCGGTTGCGCAGAGCTAGCGCCCGTAGAATTCCTGCACGGTGTCCCACGCTACCGTTTGCAGAAAGGCCGCAGTCGCCGCGTCTATGCCGGCGATGTAGGTGTTGCCGATCGGCGATTTTCCATAGAGTGCAGCATACGTCGTACTCGCCGCCAGATAGGTGCCGAGCAAACTCGGATGCCGCTTGTCCGGTTGATAGAACTCAAGATCGGGGCGCCTGCCGATCGCTTTCGCAAAAGCAAGGCCGGCCGGAATAACCAGCATGTCGTTGTTGTTGGCGGCGATGGTGTATTCCTCCGCCAACGCCTTGATCATGTCCGGCTTGTCTTTGTAGGCCCACGACATGAACAATATCGGCCGCGCGCCGTTTTTAATTACGGTGTCGCCATGCTTTTTGGCGAACTCGTGAAACGTGGCTTTCAACTGCGGATGTATCGGACACTGGCTGCAATCCATCATGATGACGGCGTCGAACTGGCGGCCCGGCTTGTTGAAAACGATTTCGTTGTCGCCGACGAACGAGTAGCGGCCGATGCCGTTCGGCCGGAAGTAAGACTCCATGTCATGCCAATCAATACCCGAACCGCTGATGGTCACCGAGGTGCCGCGCGGCCGCGCCTGCGCATCAGCCGCACGCGCCAGATTGATCAGGAAATTGTGCATGCTGTTGTTGTAATAAAAAAAGCTGTTGCCGACCCAAAGTACCGACTGCGGCACCGGACCTCCGGCGTCGGTGCGCTTCGGTTTGGTCTGTGCAGCAACCGGATTCATTAGTACGCTCAATAACAATACGGCCAGTAGCGTTGAGAATTTTCTTTTGTGTGACATGTTTTTCTCCTCCTAAAAACGGTTGACGCGAAATGGTGCGAGATCAATGTTAACCGGACGGTCGGCGATCAGGTCGGCGATGATACGCCCGGTCGGCGCGCTGCCGCAGAGTCCGACGTGACCGTGGCCGAAGGCATACCAGGTGTTGGCGTAACGCGTGGCGCGGCCGATCACCGGTTTTGAATCGGGCATTGAAGGGCGTCGCCCCATCCAGCGCGTGGTTTCAACTTCGCGCACCTGTGGGAACATGCGTTTCATATGGGCGACCAGCGCATCGGCACGGCGATAGTCGGGCTCGGCATCAATGCCGGCGAATTCACTGTGCCCCGCAATGCGCGTGCCGGTTTCCATTGGCGTGACGAACAGCTTGTGTTGCGCCGAACCGACCGGCATCGGCAACTCAAGCCGCGGGTCGGAAAACATGACGTGATACCCGCGCTCTGCTTCGAGCGGCACCGCATCGCCAAGTCTGGCGCTGAACTTTGCCGAATGCACGCCGGCGCACAACACCAGCGTTTCAACCGGCAGACGGCCCGCGTCGGTCATCAGGGCAACCGGCCCCTGTTCGCCAAGTTCGATATCCAGCACATCGCGTCGCAACAGCAGGCCGCCGTCGCGCTGAAATTGTGCAGCGAGTGTTTGGGTCAGACGTTCCGGATTGGCGACGAAGCCCTGCTCGGGCAGATGCAGCCCGCGCGGATAACGACGACCGAGCGCCGGCACCAGGTTTTCGATACCGGCGGCGTCGAGTTCGGTGCAGGTGACGCCGCGATCGCGCCGCAGCTTCCACGCCAGCGCATCGCCGCGATAACTCTGTTCGTCTTCGTAAACGACGATGTAGCCCGATTGCCGGATCAGATCGGCGCAGCCGGCGTGATTCGCCAGCGGCAGATGCGCGTCGAAGGTTTGCACCAGCAGCGAGCGCAATGCGTCGGCAGTACTTTCAATTTGCGCGCGGCCGGTCGTGTTGATGAAACGCCACAACCACGGCATCGCGCGCGGAAAATACGACCAGTCTAGGCGCAAAGGGCCGAGCGGATCGAGCAGATAGCCGGGCACATTACCAAGCACGCCGGGCATCGCAATCGGCACGCAGGAACCGGGGCTCAGGATGCCGGCATTGCCGAACGAACAATATTCACCGGGCGGCGCGCGATCGACCAAGGTGACGTGATGACCGTCGCGCTTCAAGTAACAGGCGGTGGCAATGCCAACGATACCGGCGCCGATGATGGTGATGTTTTTCATGCGAAATCAGTCAACGCTTGGCACCGCTCGCAGTCGCGCGCTCAGACCAGTTTTTGCGCACGCAATTGCGCGACTGCCGCGGCGTCGTAACCCAGCCACTCCTGCAGCACCGCGTCGGTGTGCTCACCCAGCCGCGGCGGCGGCGACCGCCAGGTCAGATTACCGCCGTCGATGCCGATACCGAAACCGACCTGCGGTGTGCGGCGCCCTGCCGACTCCGCGGTGTAGAACAAACCGCGCGCAATCAATTCCGGATCCTGCGTCAGATCATCGATGCTGTTGACCGGCCCCGCCGGCACTTTGGCCGCCGAAAAAATCTGCAGCCAGGTATCGCGCGGTTTTGTTTTCAGCACACGCTGAATGTCGGCGACGATTTCAGCGCGCGCGTTGCGCCGATCCGCATTGCCGGCAAAGCGCGGATCGTCGCCTTTGGCCGGCTCACCAACCGCCTGCCAGAAACGTTTCCAGATCGAGTCATTGCCGAGCCCCAGCGTCAGCGGTTTGTCCTGCGTGTCGAACGCCTGATAGACGGCGATCACGCTGTCGCGCGCGCCGCTGCGGTGCGGTATTTCACCAACGCCGAGGTAGGGCACGATGCGCGGCGACATGAAGCGCGTCATGCTGTCGACCATCGCGATATCGATCTGATGCCCTTTGCCGCTGCTCGCGCGCTCGAACAATGCGCCCATCACCACCATCGCCGCATCCATGCCTGAAATCAGATCGGCGGCCGGCGTGCCGACTTTCTGCGGCGGACTGTCGGGCTCGCCGGTCAGATCCATGACACCGCTGTAACCTTCTGCGATCAGGTCGTAACACGGAAAATCACGCCGCGCGCCTTCTATGCCGAAACCGGTCAGCGACACGAAGACGAGGCGCGGATTCAGCGCCGACAGCGTTGCGTAATCAATGGCGAGTTTTTTCTGCACGCGGCCGACCAGATTGACGATCACGACGTCGGCGCGGCACACCATGTCGTGCAAAATTTTGCGCCCGGCCTCGCCTGAATAATCGAGCGTCACGCTCTCTTTATTGCGATTGACCGATAAAAACCACAACGATTCGCCATCGTGCCACGGCGGTCCCCAGGCGCGGCAGTCGTCGCCGGCGCCGGGCCGTTCTATTTTGATTACGCGTGCGCCCATGTCGGCGAGCAGCATGGTGGCATAAGGCCCGGCGATTGAAGTCGTCAGGTCGAGCACGGTGACGCCTTTCAACAGCGCGGCAGCATGTTTGCCCGGCGGCGCCGGCAGTTGTTCGAACGGCAGCATGGGGAAAAAAGCGGTGAGGAAACAGCCGCGATTATATAGCGCAGGGCGTTTGAAAGGCCGCCGCGGAAAATGGTAATATTCGCCTCCCGCAGCACGACCACGCGGGCGGTTAACTCAGCGGTAGAGTGCCACCTTCACACGGTGGAAGTCACTGGTTCGATCCCAGTACCGCCCACCACATACCGGCAGACGCCAACCCCGATACACCCAGGCGCACGCTCAGGGCTTGATGATAATTCTGACCGTCTCGTCGATGCGCGCCAGAAACGGCTGAAAATCGATCGCGGAAAAATATTCATCGGTGGCCTGGCGCGCGCCCTTGCACCAGCCGTAATCATCGATATAGATGACGCCACCGGAGACCACGCGCGGATAGAGATGGGTCAGTTCGTGCAGCGTGGATTTGTAGAAATCGGTGTCCAGTCGTAACAGCGATATTTTTTCCGGCAGCGTTGCGGGTATTGTTTCCAGCACATCGCCCTCGATAAAATTCATGCGTTGCGGCGGATAACCGGTGCTGCGCAAATTTCCCCGCACACTATCGACGCTGCCGCCGTAACCCATTTTTGCGCCCGCCTGGTGCGCCCCCTGCCAGATGGCGCGCAGATTCCGCCCTTCGTAATCGATATCGATTTCGTCGGGCTCCGTCATCCCGTTATAGGTATCGTAAAGATAGAGCGACCGCGTACGGTCGTTGAAATACTGCAGTGCGTACGCCATCAGCATCATCGAGCCGCCGCGCCAGACGCCGCACTCGACGATGTCGCCCCGTATCCTGTTTTGCACGATGTATTTGACGGACTTGAACAGATTGTAGGTGGCGCCGGCACCGCTCTGGATGGTCATCGTATAGGCGCCGATCTTCGTCAGCAGATCGGCGTAGGCTTTGTCTTCGGCGATTTTGGCGGGAATGATGTCGCGGTGTACGAACTGCCTCGCGGCGCCGTCCTCTCCTTGAACGTGCATCGTGTACGTCATATTTTTGTTTTCAATAACAAACGGGACAGCTGACATCATTGCTGCCCAAGCCCGCCAGATAAGTTGCCGGAAAATTACAATTTTGTAATTTTCCGCCGGCGCGGCAATGGCAAAAAAAGCCCGCTTGCGCGGGCTTTCAGTGGAACGGTTTCGAGGAATCCCCGATACGGCGCGGCCGCAGCATCAGTTCTGCGCGGCGTTCGCTTGATAGAGCCAGGGACGCTCCGCCCGGTACGCCGCCTCGAAAGCCGCGGTCTGCGCTTCGTAGACTTCGGTGCGGGCGATGTCGTCGAGACCTTCGAGCAGGCACTTCTTGCGCGCCGGCGGGATGTCGAACGTATATTTGCGTCCGCTCGCATCGATCACGGTTTGCGCCGCCAGATCAATGTCGAGTTCCGCCCCCGGCTTCTCGTGCAGCTGTTTGCGCAAGGCAATCACGTCGGCTTCCGGCAGCACCAGCGCGAGCACGCCGTTTTTCGTACAGTTGTTGGCATGAATGTCGCCGAAGCTCGAAGCGATCACGCAGCGAATGCCGAACTCGTATAGCGCATACACCGCGCTCTCACGCGACGAACCGCAGCCCCAGTTGCGGTCAGCAACGACGATACGCGCGCGCTTGAACGGTTCGATGTTGAAAATGTGCTCTTTCTCCGTGCCGTCGAGATTGAAACGGCGGTCGTGGAACAGCACTTTGGCATAGGCCGGGCCGCGCGGCACTTTGTTGAAACGCGTCGGGCAGATCTGGTTGGTGTCGACATTGGGTTCGTCGATCGGTACCGCGATACCTTTAAGTTTGGTAAAAGCTTCCATGTTTATTTCCTCAGCATTTCACGCACGTCGACGATGTGTCCGTTGATGGCGGCGGCGGCAGCCATTGCCGGGCTCACCAGATGCGTGCGCCCGCCGGTGCCCTGGCGACCGCGAAAGTTACGGTTGGAGGTTGAAGCGCAGCGCTCGCCCGGTTTCAACTGATCGCCATTGAGCGCCGTGCACAGCGAACAGCCGGGCTCGCGCCATTCGAAGCCTGCCGCCAGCAGAATTTTGTCGAGGCCTTCTTTTTCTGCCGCAAGCTTGATGGTCTGTGAACCCGGCACCACCCACGCCGGCACGCGCGCTTTGCCGAGCTTTGCAACCTCTGCAGCAGCGCGTATGTCTTCGATCCGGCTGTTGGTGCATGAACCGATGAATACACGGTCCACCGCGATGTCCGACAGCGGCATGCCGGCTTTCAGCCCCATGTATTCGAGTGCGGTTTCGAACTCGATACGCTTATCGTCATCGCCGGCGCTGCGCGGGTCGGGCACCGTGCCGGTAACCGGCAGCGCGTGCTCGGGATTGGTGCCCCAGGTCACCATCGGCGTGATGCCCGCGCCGTCGAGTGTGACTTCGCAATCAAACGTTGCGCCTTCGTCGCTCGGCAGCGTTTTCCAAAATGCGACGGCGTCATCCCATGCTTTGCCCTGCGGCGCCCACGGGCGGCCCTGCATATAAGCGAAGGTTGTTTCGTCGGGTGCGATCAGACCGGCGCGTGCGCCGCCTTCAATCGACATATTGCACACCGTCATGCGCTGTTCCATGGTCATGTTCTTGAAAACAGAACCGGAGTATTCAAGCACATGGCCGGCGCCACCCTGCGAACTGATTTTCGCAATGATGGCAATGATGACGTCCTTGGCCGCCACGCCGAAACCAAGTTTTCCGTCGACACGTATACGCATGGTGCGCGGCTTGCGCTGCCAGATGCGCTGCGTGGTCATCACATGCATCATTTCCGATGCGCCGATGCCGAAGGCAATCGAGCCGAAAGCGCCGTGCGTGGACGTGTGCGAATCGGCGCCGCAAATCAGCATGCCGGGCTGGGTAATCCCCTGCTCGGGCGGCACGATATGCAATATGCCCTGGCGCGGATCATCGAAGCCGAACAACTGGAAACCGTACTTATCCGCATTGGCATGCAGATTGATCACCATATTGCGGATTTCAGGCACGGCGATGCCTGCGATGCCGCCGGCGCGGCTCGCCGTCGGCACATAGTGATCGGTAAAGCCGAAGACCTGCTGCGGTCGCGCGACTTTGAGATTGCGCTTGTCCATCTGCGTAAAGGCGTGCGACGAGCCTTCGTGAAAATACGCGCGGTCCACATACATCAGGACTTCGCCTTCCTCTTCGGCAATCACATGCCGGTTCCAAACCTTGTCGAACATTGTTGCTGCAACCATGCTGCGCTCCTGACTTATGCTTTGCCGATTTTCTGAAAATACGGTTTGTTGGCAACTTCGACGATGCTGAGTCCGGCGGCAACGTCGGTATTGCGCACATCCTCCGCCTGCGACAGCGCACGCGCGCGTTGCAACACTTCGGTGATGCGTTCGCGCGGTACGATGCACACCCCGTTGTCGTCAGCGACGATGAGGTCGCCCGGAAATACCGGCACGCCGGCGATTTGCACCGGGCCATTGATGGCGACGGTTTCAAGACGCCATTTGCCGGTGATGAGACTGACGCCACGCGCCCATACCGGATAACCCAGGCGCCGCGCGGTCGCTACATCGCGTGTGCCGCCATCTACAATGGCGCCGGCCTCGCCCTGGCGATGCCCGAGCGCGCAGGAATTACCGCCGAGACTGGAGTACGCCGCAACACCTTCAATCACCACTACATCGCCGGGTTCGGCCAGATTGTGCGCTTCGAGATCAGCCTGTTTTGATTTGCGCTCCATCGCGCCCAGCGTTGGCGGCGTCGTCTGCATGATATTACGCACGGTCAGCGCAGGGCCAACCATGCGCGCCCCGGGCAGCATCGGGTTCAACACCGCGGCAGGTATTGCTCCGGCAATGCCCAGTTCGTCCATCGCATCGGACACCGTGCCGGCGAGATCCGTCAGTTTGAGAAAATCATCGATGATCGAACGCGGCGGACGCGGAATGTCCATCATCAATATGCGCCCGGTGGCAATCTTGCCGGTAAGCCGCTTTGTGCTCATGTGTTCCCCGTTTTTTATTTTTCAGAAATGCAAGGCACTGCATTACGGACATTGTGTAACGTCCGGCACCGGCGTGTCCATGATAGGATATTAATGCAGCCATCAAATTTTCTTTCAAGCATTTTTCCGGCACAGATCCCGAAATGACCGAATCAACGAAGTGCGACGCCGACGGTATTCCCATATGCGATGGTCCCGATACGCGACCGCGCCAACCCGAACTCAAAGCGCCGCCCGGCGCAATCGATTGTCACGCGCATATATTCGGGCCGCTGGCGCGTTATCCGTTTTCGCCCAAACGTCTGTTCACGCCTCCTGATGTGACGGTCGATCAATACCGCCAACTGCTCAAAACGCTGGGCATAGAACGCGCCGTGCTGGTGACGCCCAGCGTGTACGGCATGGACAACGAACGCCAACTCGATACGCTGCTGGAAATGCAAGGCCGCTGGCGCGGCGTTGCAGTCGTGGAGACCACCGTCGCCGAGAGCGAACTACAGCGTCTGCACGACGCCGGCTTTCGCGGCGTGCGGGTCAATCTGTTTGCGAAAAGCGGCCTCATGCTCGACGACCTCGAAGCGATTGCCGCGCGCATCAAGTCGTTCAAATGGCATATACAACTGCATGCTGACGCGCGCAATCTCGAAGAAATCGCACCGCGCCTGCGCAAACTCGGCGTTGACGTGGTATTCGATCATATGGGTCATGTGCCGGCCGCAGCCGGCGTCGATCATCCGGGTTTCGCCGCACTCCTGGCGCTGATGCGTGAACAACGTTTCTGGGCCAAGCTGTCGGCACCGTACCGCCTGTCTGAACTGCCCTATCCATATAACGATGTGACGCCGTTCGCACGCGCAATGATTGCAGTCGCGCCCGACCGCGTGGTGTGGGGCAGCGACTGGCCGCATCCCGCGGTACCGGGCCATATGCCGGCGAACTTCGTGATGCCCAACGACGGCGATCTGCTCGACATCATGACGCTGTGGACCGATGACCCTGCGCAGCAAAAGAAAATACTGCTCGACAATCCACGCACGCTCTACGATTTCAATTAACCCGGCGCGCACCGCTCGCGCCGCCAACATCAGCAGAATTGGAGCACCGAATGACGATTGTTAAGCACTGCATCCTCGCTTGCGCATTCGCTGCATTGACGCTGGCGGCCGCCGCACAGGATTATCCGAACAAACCGATCCGCATGATCGTGCCGCTCGCACCGGGCGGCGCCGCCGATCTGCTGGCGCGTTTTATCGGCCAGGGCCTGACCGAAAGCATGGGCAAACCGGTGGTTGTGGAAAACCGCTCGGGCGGCGGCGGCCACATCGGTGCGGACTTCGTGGCGAAAGCCGCGCCCGACGGCTACACGCTGCTCAGTGCCGGCATCCCGCAGGCGATCGGCATGAGTTTGTACAAGAAACTGCCGTACGACATGGCGAAAGACCTCGCCCCCGTCATACAGGCGGCGACCTTTCCCAGCATCATCGCCGTGCATCCTTCGCTGCCGGTGAAGTCGATACGCGAACTCATTGCGCTCGCCAAAACCTATCCGGGCAAACTCAACTACGGTGCCAATACTGGCTCGCCGAACCACCTCGGTATGGAGTTGCTCGGCGTGAAACTCAATCACATTCCTTATAAAGGCGCCGGCCCGGTGGTGACCGATCTGATCGCAGGGCACATACAACTGGCGGCGCTGGGCTTTCCCGGTTCGCTGCAATACGTGCAGGCCGGGCGTCTGCGCGCCATCGCCGTCACCGGGATGAAACGCGCGCCGCAACTGCCCGATGTGCCGACCGTCAATGAGTCCGGCATCCCCGGTTACAACGTGGTGTCGTGGTACGGCGTGTTTGCACCGGCCGGCACGCCGCGGGAAATTATTGCGAAGCTAAACGCCGAAAGTGCGGCGACGCTGAAAAACCCCGACGTCGCGAGCAAACTGACCGCGATGGGGGCCGATGTCGCGATCACCACGCCGGACGAGTTCGGCCGCATCGTGCGCGACGAAATCATCAAGTGGGCCAAAGTGGTCAAGGCGACCGGCGCCACCGCCGAGTAACAAGACCTGCTCCGGCTGCATCGCCGGCGATGCAGCCACGCGATAAAACAGGCGGAGGCCGCCGTGTCAAATTTTGAGCGCGTTGGCTCAGCGCGGCTCCGGCGCGGCGCGAGCCCGCAATAACGCGCTGAAAAATCTCCGCAGTGTGTTCGCCAACGCACAGAGTTTTCTTTCGCACATCGTCATGATGGCAACCGGATGCGCAGTCAAATTTCTGACCGCGCCATGCGAAAGGAATCCGCCATGCTCTATACGATTGCCGTCGTCCTCATCATTTTATGGCTGTTGGGACTGGTCACTGCCTACACCATGGGTGGTCTGATCCACATTCTGCTGGTCATTGCCATCATCGCAGTGTTGTTGCGCGTCATCAGCGGGCGCCCTCCCGTATAAAGCAAGCGCCCGGCGATTTCATTTGCCATTTCAGGAGACCCTGCCATGAAACACGAACTGCCGCCCCTGCCCTATGGATACGCAGCGCTGGAGCCGCACGTGGACGCGCGCACCATGACGCTGCATCACGATATGCATCACAAAGCCTACGTAACCAGTCTGAATGCGGCGCTGGAAAAACTGCCCGGGTTGCAAAACCGCTCCGCGGTCTGGTTACTGCGTAATCCCGACAAAATCCCCGAGGCGCTGCGCAGCGCCGTGCACAACAATGCAGGCGGGCACTTGAACCACAGCCTGTTCTGGAATGCGATGTCGCCCGACGGTGGCGGTGCGCCCGGCGGTTTGCTGGGCGCTGCGATC
Source organism: Betaproteobacteria bacterium (assembly GCA_025363435.1). Lineage (GTDB taxonomy): Bacteria > Pseudomonadota > Gammaproteobacteria > Burkholderiales > SG8-41 > PALSA-1004. The sequence goes on along the minus strand of JANYDY010000081.1, from coordinate 22,692 downwards.
AAGCACGATTTCGGCGGTTTCGACAAATTCAAAACAGAATTCGAGACCGCAGGCGCAAAGGTTTTCGGCTCCGGCTGGGTGTGGCTGGCGCGCACGCGAAAAGACGGCGGCAAATTGACGATCTGCACGACTGCCGGCCATGACAATCCCTGCATGCATGGCGATTACCCGCTTCTGCTCAACGACGTCTGGGAACATGCCTACTATCTCAGGCATGAGAACCGGCGGCCCGGGTATCTGCAAGGCTGGTGGGCGGTCGCAAACTGGAAAGAAGCGGCGCGCCGCTTCGATCTATCCGGCCGCAGCGCTGGAAAAACCTGGGAAGAAGACGTGCAGGCGCCGGCGACGACCGGATGATTCTGCGATCCGGCATGACACCACCTGAATACCGTGTGGGTTGTCGCACAGACCGCGCACCGCCACCCGCGCTATAAATGACACGGACATTCACCACCGGTTGCCGGCTTCCCGGACCCCGGCGTTTTAGACCACCTTAAGAAGGAGCCATCATGAATGCAGTCAAAGGATTGGCAATTGCATTGATCATCGCCGGCGCTCTCGGCCTCGCCTACGGCAGCTTCACTTATACGAAGGAAACCCACGATGTGAAGATCGGCCCGATTGAAATGTCGGTCAAGGACAAGGAGACGGTCAACATTCCGGTATGGGCGGGCGTCGGCGCGATCGCGATCGCGATCGCGATCGGCGGCCTGCTGCTGGTTTTCGGCGACAGGCGCAAATAGAACGGCTGCTTAGCACACAGATCAACCCTCAAAACCAAAGGAGCTCAACATGATGACCATGGGATACAACAGTCTGCTCGGCCTGCTAATACTCACCGGCGATATCTGGGCAATCATCAATATTTTTCAAAGTTCCGTTTCCAACGAGAAGAAACTGATCTGGATTCTCGCCGTGGCGCTGCTGCCGCTGCTGGGCCTGATCCTGTGGTACTTCCTCGGCCCGCGCAGCAGCAACCGCTCGCAGATTCTGTAAACCGGTTTGGCGCCGGCTTGTGGCGCCAGACTTTTCCCGAAAACGTCATGGACCCTACAAAGAAACTGGATCACGGGTCCTTGCCACCGGGCGAACGTCTGTGCTAACCCGCCTCTTTAAAGTCGCCGTGGCGGCCTGTTGACTCGCGTTCGCCGCAGGTTGCGCATCGCTGCCGGATACGCAATTCCTGAGCGAGCGCTATAAAACACAGGCGGCGCGTTTCGAAAGCGCGCGCGGGCCGCTGTCGAAAAAACAGAACGCCGCCGTAATGGCGGAACTCAAGCGTACAGCGGGCGACCTCGACATTCTGGACCGGCAGATTACGCTCGAGCAGGAGATCACGGGAACGCCCCTCACCGTCGGCAACAAAGTCACCCTGCTGCAGGACGGCCCGGCCACTGACAAGGCAATGTTCGCCGCCATCGGTCAGGCGAAAGATCACATCAATGTCGAGTCCTACATCATCGACGACGATGAACTGGGCAGGCAGTTCATGGATCTGCTGATCGAGAAGCAATTGCAGGGCGTCCAGGTCAATCTGATTTATGACAGCTTCGGCAGCGTGGCAACGCCGAAAACCTTCTTTGATCGGTTGAGACAGGCCGGCGTCAACGTGCTCGAATTCAACCCGGTCAACCCGCTCGCCGCGAAAAAGGCGTGGGCGCCCAACCATCGCGATCACCGCAAGCTGCTGGTAGTGGACGGGCGCACGGCATTCATGGGCGGTATCAATATCAGCAACGTCTATTCCAGCGGGTCATCGGTCGGCATCGGCAAGGAACAGGTTGATCTCACCAGTGGCTGGCGCGACACCGACATTCAGGTCGACGGCCCGGCAGTAGCCGAATTGCAGAAACTGTTTTTGCAAACCTGGGACAAACAGCGCGGGGAAAACGGCAAAGCAGCGGCGGCAAAAAATCACTTCCCGGCGATCTCGCCGCAGGGCCGGGAAGTGGTCCGCGCCATCGGCAGCACGCCGGATGATCCGTTCAGCCTGATCTATCTGACTCTGATCTCCGCGATCACCAATGCGGAAAAGCAGGTCTACATTACCAACGCCTACTTCGTGCCCGATCCGCAGTTGATCAAAGCGCTACTCGATGCCGCCACGCGCGGCGTCGACGTGCGGCTGGTGCTGCCGAGTCATTCCGATTCGGACGTGGCTTTTTATGCCGGGCGCTCGCATTACTCGAAACTCCTCAACGGCGGCGTAAAAATATACGAAAGACAAAGCGCCGTGCTGCATGTAAAAACCGCCGTCATCGACGGCGTCTGGTCGTGTCTTGGTTCAAGCAATCTCGACTGGCGCAGCGCTATCGATAACGACGAAATCAATGCAATTGTTCTGGGACGGGAATTCGGCCGGAAAATGCAGCTCGCTTTCAGCAAGGACATCGAGGCATCAAAGGCGATCGAGCCGGCGCAGTGGCAGCGCCGCTCGTTACTGCTGCGGCTGAAGGAATTTACGGCGCGGCTGTTCGGACGTCTGTTCTAAATATTCAGACGTTGCGCGTCCGCGCATTGTTGCACCTGCGCCGGGAAGCCGTTTTTTATGCGCGCCAGCGCACAGATAAGCGAATGCGGCGGCGACACAATACAGACACTGATGGCACCCGGCTTCATCCCCGAACCGGCTCCGGCCATCAAGTAATCCAAGGAGATGCAAATGAACTGGGATCGTATTGAAGGCAACTGGAAACAATTCAAAGGCAACGTTAAACAGCAGTGGGGCAAGCTCACCGACGACCAGCTCGACGTGATCGCGGGCAAACGCGAGCAACTGACCGGGAAGATCCAGGAAGCCTACGGCGTCTCGAAAGACGTTGCCGAAAAACAGCTTGCCGACTGGCAGGCGCGACAAAAAGACATCACCCGCAATTCATGACAAAAGGCCGGTGCGGCTATCGCCGTGCCGGCGGCAACACGGTGTTCGACACACAGGAGTGGCAAATATGAATATCAGGATTATTTCACTGCTTCTCGGCGCCACCATTGCGTTGACCGCCTGCGACCGGCAAAAACCGGTTTCCCCCGATTCCAATGCGCCGCCAAAGACCACGGTGGGCACCGAGATCGACGACACGGTGTTGACGGCAAAAGTGAAATCCGCGCTGCTCGACGGCAACGACACCAGGGCGGCCATCGAAATCAAGGTCGAAACGCGCAAGGGTGTCGCGCTGTTGAGCGGGTTTGTCGACAGTCAGGCGCGAGCCGAAAGTGCAATCGCCGTCGCGCGCGCCGTGCAGGGCGTCAAAGGCGTGGAGAACGGCATCACCATCAGGGCCGACAAGGTCAGCGTCGGCAATACGGTCGATGACAGTATTGTTACCGCCAGGGTAAAAGCCGTGTTTATCTCCGACCCGACGGTCAACAGCGCGGACATTTCGGTAGTGACGCGCAAAGGCGTAGTTCAGCTCAGCGGTTTCGTCAACAATCAGATACAGATCGACCGTGCCGTGGACCTCGCCCGCGCCGTCGAAGGCGCGCGCAGCGTGGTCAGCGAACTGGGCATCAAGAAGTAGAGCGCTCTTCTGTCACGCGCCTTCGGCAGCCCGTTCGTTCTGTGTGCGGCGGCGAACAGACCCCGAACATCGCGATCGCTAGCATGACTCTGGCGTGGCGATGAAGATCGCCGCACTTATAAACCGTTTCAATATTCAAACTCGAAAGGTAGACCATGAAAACCAGATTTGCAGCAACCTGTTTCCTGCTGGGCGCGTTTCTGCTGCCTGTCGCCGTCCATGCGGCCGACGGCGACAAGGATCGCTCTTCACCAAAGGTCTTTGTCAAAGACTCCGTCATCACCACCAAAATCAAAACCAAGCTGGCTGAAGAGAAATTGGTCAGCGCCGTAAAGATCTCGGTCGATACGGATAACAAGGGCATGGTCGTGTTGAGCGGCACCGCCAAGACGCAGGCGGAAATCGACAAAGCCGGTGCAATTGCACGCGCAACCGAAGGCGTGGTCTCGGTACAGAACGATATCAAAATCGCCGCACAGTAAACGCAGCGGCAAAACGCAGCGCCGCCGCAATACCCCGGCGGCAGGCAACACGACGGCGACCGGGCAGCATCCCTGCCCGGCCGCCGTTTCTGCCTGATGTGACACCGCGGCACGGACGGCGGGGTCGCCCTGCAACCGCGCGCGTGTCAAACTACCAGTGCCCCGAAGCTCTGCTGCCCGGGCCTGCGCTGGAAGCCGCCCAATGAAGCAAATCAGGAATGCAGCCGCAAAGGCGCCGACGCTGTGGCAAAAGCTCGGGCCGGGCCTGATTACCGGCGCTGCCGATGACGATCCCAGCGGCATCGCCACCTACTCCCAGGCGGGCGCGAAATTCGGTTACAGCACCTTATGGACGCTGTTGTTCACCTTCCCGCTGATGGTTGGCATACAGATTGTCAGCGCGCGCATCGGCCGTGTCACCGGGCACGGTCTCGCCGCCAATATCCGCGCGCATTACCCCGCCGCGCTTTTGCACGCCATCGTTGGCCTGCTGCTGATCGGCAATACCATCAACATCGCCGCCGACATCGGTGCGATGGGTGCGGCGTTGAGACTGCTGATCGGCGGGCCGGCGCACGCTTATGCGGTCGCGTTCGGCGTGTTGTCGCTGATATTGCAGATCGCCATTCCCTTCCCGCGCTACGCGCCCATCCTCAAGGGCCTGACGCTGACGCTGTTTGCCTATGTCGCAACGGTTTTCGCCGTGCAAGTGCCGTGGGACGAGGTGCTGTTCGACAGTCTGGTGCCGTCGATGTCGTGGCGCGCCGATTACATTGTCGTTGTCGTCGCGGTATTCGGCACCACCATCAGCCCTTACCTGTTTTTCTGGCAAGCCTCGCAGGAAGTCGAGGAGCAGCGCGCAGCACCCGGCGAACGCCCGCTGAAACAGGCACCCGAACAGGCGCGCGCGCATTTGCGGCGCATCAAGATCGATACCTACATCGGCATGGGTTTCTCCAACCTGGTGGCGTTTTTTATCATGCTGACGGCCGCAGTCACGCTGAACCGCCACGGCATCACCGACATACAAACCTCGGCGCAGGCCGCCGAAGCATTGCGCCCGCTGGCCGGCGATTTTGCGTTCTGGCTTTTTTCCGCCGGTATCGTCGGCACAGGGTTGCTCGCCGTGCCGGTGCTGGCAGGCTCAACCGCCTACGCGGTTGCCGAAGCATTCAGATGGCCAATCGGTCTCGGCCGCACCCTGCCGAATGCCAAAGGGTTCTACTTCATTGTCACAGTTGCCACACTGCTCGGCGTGGCGCTCAACTTCAGCCCGGTGGATCCGATCAAGGCGCTGTTCTGGAGCGCGGTCATCAACGGCGTAATCGCGGTGCCCATCATGGCGGTAATGATGCTGATGGCGGTGAGACAGGACATCATGGGGCAGTTTGTCATCACGCGCCGGCTGAAATTCCTCGGCTGGCTGGCGACCGCGGTGATGGCGGTCGCGGTCATCGCAATGTTTGCGACTTTTGGAACTTAACGTCGCTTCGATTTCGGCGCCGCTGCGCCGACCATGCGCTCGGGCCTGACCCAGCGGTCAAATTGTTTTGCCGTGACATGCCCGAGTTCGACGGCGGCCTGCCTCAACGTCGTGCCTTTGAGATGCGCCTGCTTCGCAATCAGCGCAGACTTCTCATAACCGATATGCGGCGCCAGCGCCGTCACCAGCATCAGCGACTCGCGCGTCAGTTGCGCAATGCGCTGGCGGTTCGGACGGATGCCGGCGACGCAATATTTCCTGAAATTGGTGCAGGCCTGCGCCAGCAGGTTGGCGCTATGCAGAAAATTGCGAATCACCAGCGGGCGAAATACATTGAGTTCGAAATTTCCCGAGGCGCCGCCGATGTTGACCGCAACATCGTTGCCAAAGACCTGGCAACACACCATGGTCAGCGATTCACATTGCGTCGGATTGACCTTGCCCGGCATGATCGAGCTGCCCGGTTCGTTCTCCGGCAATATCAGCTCACCGATACCGCTGCGCGGTCCGGACGCCAGCCAGCGCACGTCATTGGCGATTTTCATCAGGCTGGCGGCAAGCGTCTTCAGCGCGCCGTGGGCATTCACCAGCGCATCGCAGGCGGCAAGCGCTTCGAATTTATTCGGCGCGCTGACGAATTGCAGCCCCGTCAACACCGAGAGCTCCCGCGCGACCAGCCGGCCGAATTGCGGATGCGCATTGAGGCCGGTACCGACGGCAGTGCCGCCGATCGCCAGTTCGCGCAAATGCGGCAGTGCCGCGTCGAGGTGCGCCAGCCCGTGGTCAAGCTGGGCGACATAACCGCTGAATTCCTGACCGAGCGTCAGTGGTGTGGCGTCCTGCAGATGGGTGCGGCCGATTTTCACGATGTCATCGAAATTCCGCATTTTGCGCACCAACACGTCGCGCAATGCGGCCAATGCCGGTCGCAACTCCCGCTCGAGCACGGTGACCGCGGCAATATGCATGGCGGTGGGAAAAGTATCGTTGGAAGACTGCCCGCGATTGACGTCGTCGTTCGGATGCACCAGCCGCCGGTCGCCGCGCCCGCCGCCGAGAATCTCGGAAGCACGGTTGGCGAGCACTTCGTTGACATTCATGTTCGTTTGCGTGCCCGAGCCGGTCTGCCAGACCACCAGCGGGAACTGATCGTCGAAATCGCCGCGCAGCACCTCGTTTGCGGCCCTGACGATGGCGGCGCCCTGGCGGCGCGTCAGTTCACCCAGTCTGACATTCGACAGCGCCGCCGCTTTCTTCACCTGCACCAGCGCGCGCACCGCCTCGATCGGCATGGTTTCACCGGAAAAATCGAAATGGTGCAGACTGCGCTCGGTTTGCGCGCCCCACAGGCGGTCGGCGGCAACCGCGATCGCGCCCATCGAGTCGCGTTCAATACGATTTCTATTGTTGGCCATCACTTTCCGTTTCGACATGCGACGGAAGATAGTAGCTCTTTTATGCAAAAGTGCAAATGCGCCGTACCGCAGTCAGCGTCACGGCCGCCGCCGTGCAGTGTTACAGTTGATGGCAATATTCAAGCATACTGTCGAATGAGATATTTAAATGATTGAACCGATACTGCTCACCACCGCGCGTGTGCTGACGTTCGAGCAGAAACGGCCGCTGACCAATGCAAGCGGCTTTTTCTTCGAACGCGACGAGCGCCTTTTTTTTGTCACCAGCCGGCACGTCATGATCGATGAGCCGAGCAAGCACTTTCCCGACCGCATCGAAATTGAACTGCATCTCGACGTGGTCAATCTGACAAAATCCACCGGTTTTTCGATTCCGCTTTACCGCGACGGCAAAAGCGTCTGGCGCCAGGGCAGTGACAGCGCTGGCGCAATCGACGTCGCCGTGATCGAACTCGAACGCGCCAAGCTGCCCGAATCGACGGTCTATCGGGCGTTCTCGCCCGAACACCTGTATGCCCCGGAACAGCAGATTGAAGTCGGCACATCGCTGCTGATTGTGGGTTTTCCGCTCGGCTTCCACGATACGCTGCATCACATGCCGGTGGCGCGCCACGCCGTTATTGCCTCCTCGTTCGGGCTGCGCTTCAAGGGTGAAGGCTATTTTCTGACCGATGCACGCACGCACCGCGGCACCAGCGGTGCGCCGGTGGTGATGCGTATCGCCGAACCTGACACAAGTTATGGCGATCTGCCGTGGACCCTGCTGGGCGTGCACTCGGCACGACTCGATGTCGACTCGCGCGATCTCGAAGTGGACGAAGCGCTCGGCCTGAATTGCGCCTGGTACGCCGACATTCTGCTCACGCTGACGAAACCCTGAGCGCGGCGCCGCCGGCTTCCGTGCAAACAGCGATCACTCCGAAGTACGGGGTGGCTTGCTCCGGTGTAGCAGCATGCCGGCAAGCAACCCCGCCGCCGCGATAATCCCTGCCGAACGCCACGGATTTTTCCTGACATAGGTGGAGGTCGCGTCAACTGCCTGCCCGGCCTTTTTGCCGGCCGCACTGGTGACGCGGCCGAGCTTGTCCCTGGTCTCATCCACTTTCGTTTCGACGCAGGTCATCGCCGCCGCCAGTTGATCGCCCGAGGAAGCGGCCGCATCCCTGAGCAGCTTGTCGGCATCGGTGACGGTCATTTTCAGGTCGGCCAGCAATTTATTCTTGCTGTCGGTGAAATTCGCCGCTTCGCGATGACTGACAGCGGCTTCGGCAATTGCATGACGCAATGCTTTGCGTGTTGCTTTCATTTCAGCATTCATTCTGTATCTCCGGACAAGTTAAAAACCGCTCCGTCAAATACCCCGGTATTGCGAAACCGTTTTACCGGAGTCACTGTGCCGGATAAATCAGAGGACGCGTATCGCGCCATCGACAATTTTTACGCGATCACCGGCGCGCCACGCCGGCGCAGCAGCCTGACGTATCGTGCGGCTGGTGCCGTCTTCCATGCGCACGTTAATTTCATAAGCCCTGGTCGTTTTCATGCGTTTCTCGATTTCGTTTCCGGCCACCACGCCACCCACTGCACCAATTGCCGTCGCCACCTGATTGCCGCGACCGTTGCCGACCTGCGAAGCTGCATGGCTTTTGGCCGCACCGGGTTTCGCCGCGGAAACTGCGGCCGGCACTGCGCTGTCGTCGGACCGGCCCATCGAGGTCGGGATCCAACCCATGATGGCAGCAATGCCCGTTACGCAGAACAATGTAATTGCGATACCCGCAATCCACATCATTGAATGGGGGAATTTATCGGCTTGTGTTTCCATATTGATTTCCCTTGTGGTCGCACCACCGCCATGAACAGAGAAGGTGCACCGGCCACATCGGGCCAATGCACCCCTCATGCGTTACGCAGCGCATTATTTGGGTTTACCGACCTGGTTGCCGATAAGACCGCCAACCGCCGCACCGCCGACCGTGCCGATCGCACTGCCACCGGTCAGGATCGCACCGCCGACTGCACCGACGCCGGCGCCGATTGCCGTGTCTTTGTCGCGCGTCGACATATCAGCACAACCACCGAGGCCGAGCAGCCCTGCCAGAACCATCGTTACGACCGTATTGCGTTTGATGCTTTTCATTTGAATGCCTCTTTATTGAATATTTAATTAAAACTGCCACTTGGCGGACTGCGGCTTCTGATCTGCTGCAGCGCGTCCGGGTTTTCCCTGCGCGCGCCCCCGTTGTCCCGCGTATGCCCAAGTTAAGGTATGGAAACGACCCGGTCTGTGCGCTGGCGCGCACAGCGATGCGAGCGCCGGAAAATGACTGCTGCCATCGTCAGACCCGTTTTTACTATCCACTTAACGCCGACCTTCCGTCGCCGCCTGCTCATCCGGCCAGTACATGACGCTTTTTACACCGCGCATCGCAGCGGTCACATTGACGCGTCGCGTCTGGCTGATGCCGGCACGTGTGGCTTTTACGTTATAGCTGCCGTTTGGCAGGCCCATCGCCACCATCGGCCCCATTTCTTTGAGGTCAAGTACGACGACGCCCCTGGCATCGGTTACCAGCACGTCGACGTCGGCCAGATACGAGCCGCTGCCCTTCAACGCAAAAATCATCATGAGCGGAAACTGTTGTGCATGGTTGCGCATCGCATCCGCGGATTCGATGCTCCAGCCGCCGTTCTCGTAAGCGACGCCGTGCTGGCTATCTTGATCGGTTTGCGCCTGCATTTGCGCCCCGGCCGTTGCAGCGAACGCCAGCATGACAAGCAGACCTGCGAGTGCGCCATGCCAATTCGACTCTACCGTCGATTTCATTTGTCTCATGTCGTTCTCCGTAGTGGTAATGCGCGATGCAAGTCTGCATTGCAACATGACCGCGCGTCTGTGCGTTCTCCAACGTTGCGCGCACGGGGTTACGGAACAGCCATTCATTTACATCTGCCACTCGAGGTAGGTGTAAATATAGTTTGAGCCGCCATTGGTGTTGCCGAGCAGTTGCGAGGTACCGAATATCCCCGAGCGATACGACACGCCGAAACCGAAATAAGTTTCCTTGAGCCGCCGAGCGCCGATCAGGTCGCCAACGCTGACATCGATGCTCGGATCCAGATAATTGAGCAGCTTCGAACTATTGCGATTGCGCAGCGCCTGGTCGCGCTGCTCCACGAACGGAACCTTCTGCGCGTACGAAACACCGGCGCCGAAGCCCGGTTGATACGCAGGCCGCGACGCCGTTGCTTCAGTCGGTTCTACGCCGTAGTAGTAGTTGTTCAATTGGGCATCGCTCGCGGCCAGCATCGCGTACGGGCGCAGACGGAAGCGGCCCGATTTTCTGCATGTCATACACAGCGGATTTTTGATCGCCACCACCGGTACCGATGACGGCCTGGAACAGGTCACCTGTTTTCTGATGCCGGGGGACGCAGCAGGATTGGATGGCATTGCCAGCAGCATCCATCAGTGCAATGCCCATCGCCATCGAAGACAGCAGCGTCTGCGACCCTGCCTATACCGACCTGGGGCGCGCCTGCAGCAGGTTTCCGGAATTGCAGCGGCACTTCCACCGCCTGCCCGGCAGGGAAATCAACCGCGACCGCGCGCTCATGCTGCTGCTGGGCGGCATGCGCGCGGAAGAACGCGTGGCCGCATTTCTGCTCGACCTCTCAATCCGCTTTGCCGCCAGAGGCTATTCACCGGCGGAATTCAAACTGCCGATGCGACACCAGGACATCGGCAGCTATCTCGGCCTCAGACTCGAAACCATGAGCCGCCTGTTTGGCAAGCTCGACCGCGAAAACCTGATTACACTGGATGGCAAATACATCCGCATCAATGATATTGAAGGCCTGCGGCAACGCGTCAGCGATGGCGAGCGGCATCAGATCCTAGCCTGACCTGACTGAAGCCGGCGGCATTCGCTCAATAAGAGCGCGGCATGCCCAACACGTGCTGGCCGATATAGGCGAGCACCATATTGGTTGAGATCGGTGCGGTGCGGAAGAGTCGCGTTTCGCGCCATTTGCGCTCGATATCGTATTCACGTGCAAAACCAAAACCGCCGAAGGCCTGCATGCAGGCTTCGGCCGCGTTCCACGATGCGTCCGCCGCCAGCAACTTGGCCATGTTGGCCTCGGCGCCGCAGGGCGTGCCGGCGTCGAACAGCGCGGCGGCCTTGCGCGCCATCAGGCTTGCCGCCTCGGTTTCCGCATAAGCGCGCGCAATCGGAAATTGCACGGCCTGGTTCTGCCCGATCGGTTTGCCGAAAACAATGCGTTCTTTCGTATAGTTGGTAGAGCGCTCGATGAAATACTGCGCGTCGCCGAGCGCTTCGGCGGCAATCAATATGCGCTCGGCGTTCATGCCGTCGAGGATGTAGCGAAAGCCCTCGCCTTCGCGGCCGATTAAAGAGTCCGCTGGAATGCGCAGGTCGTTGAAGAATACTTCGGTGGCGTTGTGATTAATCATGGCGTCGAGCGGCCGGATGTCGAGCCCCTTACCAAGCGCGGCACGGATGTCGAGCAGAAACACCGACAGGCCTTCACTGCGTTTTTTTACCGCATCGACCGCCGTCGTGCGCGCCAGCAACAGCATGAGGTCGGAGTGCAGCGCGCGGCTGGTCCACACTTTCTGCCCGTTGATGACGTAGTGCTCACCGTCGCGCACGGCGCGCGTCTTCAGCTGCGTGGTGTCCGAGCCGGTGCTTGGCTCGGTGACGCCGAAGGCCTGCAAACGCAATCTGCCCGAGGCGATTTCCGGCAGATATTTTCTTTTTTGCGCGTCGGAACCGTGGCGCAACAAAGTACCCATGATGTACATCTGCGCGTGGCAGGCGCCGGCATTGCAACCGCTCTTGTGGATGGTTTCAAGAATCACCGCAGCGGCGCGCAGCGGCAGTCCGGCGCCGCCGTACTCCTCCGGAATCAGCGCGCCGAGAAAACCGCTTTCGGTCAATGCGCCAACAAATTCCGCCGGATAGGCGCGTGCGTCTTCAAGTTTGCGCCAGTACTCGCCGGGAAAACCGGCGCAGAGTTTCGCTACACTTTCGCGGATCTCCGGGTAGTCCTCGCCGAGTTCCATGCGGCCGTTATTGCTGTCCATGCTTACTCACTTATATCGCTGCTGTGCATTGCGCATGCTACTGCGCCGGCGTGTAACGGATCAATTCGGTGCGCATATTCAAATCGGTATCCTTGCTGGCGGGTTTGCTCATCCACAAATCCTGCCTGACCCAGCGCGGCGTGTCAGGCGACCACCAGTAACTCAGTTGCAATTGCGCGCGGCGCGCCACCGGGCCGCCACCGCGACTGCCGCTGATATCGACGCGCAAAACGCGAAAACTGCCGGCCGGCACTTCCAGCGTTTCCCAGCCTGCCACCTTGACCGTGCCTTCCCAAGTCATGCGCATTTTTGCCACGCTGCGCTCGGCCTTGAACGGGTAGGTTTTGCCGGGTGCGAGCGGAAAATCGAAATAACCTTCGTGCGGCGTGACTTTGAACCCGGCCGAAGATTCGAGTAGATTCCAGTCCAGCGTATACGTTTCGCTGTAGCCGTCAGAGGAAACCTTGATGCTGTCGGCGCTGACCGCGTCGACGCGGTAGATAAATTCGTTCGCCTTCTGGGTAATCAGGCTGGTCTGGCGATAGGTCCATGCGTCGCCGGCCCTGACCTGCGGCCGGCCGACCGATTCATCAGCCGCTACGGCCTGCGCGGTACAAACAAGCAACAGCAGCAACGAATGCAATAGACGCTTCATCATCGAAGTCGGCATTTCTGCGTGCCCTCCTCATTGCGCACCTCCGCAGGCGCGTGCCGGCACTACCGGAAACGCACCCCGTGCCGCCACCACCACCGATGAGCCGGCGGTCTTGTCGTAACCAAGCCTGAATGACAATGGCTTGACGTCACGCGCATTCTGATACGCCAGTGCGAGCGAGTGTTGCATGCTCGTCTGGAACAGATTATGCGGCTTGGTGAACTGACCGTACAACTTTGTTTTAAAAACGCCCGCCAGCGCCGCATATTCGATACCGGTCTCATCCTGTATGACGCTGGGTGCATTTTTAAGTATCGCACCGCGCAGTATCTGGAAATAGGACCTTTGCAAAAGATGCGAGGCCGCTTTGACCAGCGTACGATTGGCCGAGGCCTGTTCGATAAAAGCACGGTTAGCCGGATGTTTTGCAATCACGCCATCAGAGAGATCCATACGCAAGTAATCAATCAGTACGCGGCGGCCGTTCTTGACCAGCGTCAGACGCGCCGAATTCCACGCCGAAGCGAGCGCCGGGTCTTCGGCGACGCGCACCAGATCCTTGCCATCGGCGCTGATCTGTACCGGCTCGACCGACTCGACCTCGTAACCCAGGCGCGCGGCAAATGCCATCAATTGCGAGGTCACACTGACCGTCACTTCGTGGCGGCTGGCGAAATCTTCGAGGTCGTTAGTGCGATAAAAACCGGTGCGCGCGAAAAAACGCCAGCGGTCACGATAGGCCTGCAGTATGCGTTTCAATTCGCGCGGCGGTTGACGATCAAGTGCGGGTGGCAGCCCGGCGCGTTGCATCGCCACCATGATGTAGCGTCCGGCCTGCGGATACAACTGGTTGACCGACGACAGATCCGGGCCCGAAAACGGGTAGAAAATGGTTTCCCCCTCTTTCGAATCGATTTCGGTGCAGGCCCAGTTGGCCATCGGCACACCGATTTTTTCACGGTAGCTGCTCCATTGCACGGTCACATCGCGCGCGAAGGCCGGAAACATTGCGCGCGCGTCGGTTTCAAATCCAGCCGGGTTCGACTGCAATCCCGCCACGATCCGCGCCATTTCGCCGGTAGATATTACCGGCGCCGGCGCAACCGCCGCAGTTGCTGTAGTTACCGCAGCCGGAACAAGCAGAAATAAAACAAAGCAGAGCCGTAAAGTCCTGAAACAGTACCCCATGATCCCCTTTCGAAACAGGTGCGCAAAACAGACCGGCACCCCTGCCGATGCTCAAAGGGCGTGATTATCGCAATCCGCAGGTAAAAAAGCCAAAATTTTGAGCAATTTGGCTCACATGACCGGGGCATGCACCACCGCGGAGCCGCCTAGCGCAGGATTTCGAGCAGAAATTCGTCCATCAGCTCATTAAAACGCTGCGGTTCGTCGACAAACAGCGCGTGGCCGGCGCCCTCAAACACCTCGGTGCGGGTGGCCGGCCGTTTGCGCTGCAGGTTGTCGGCCTGCCCCTTGAGACGGTTTGTGACGACATAGAGCACCGGCTTGGCGGTGCCGTAGACCGCGCCGCGCCAGAATTCACGTGGTTGCTTGATGGTGAGCAAATCAACGCTCGCCTTGTAGGGTGTTTTCAGCGCCCGCGCGGTCAGCGCGTCGAGGTAGGACTCGGTCTGCGTCGAACTGAACATTTCACGCACGAACCTGGCCATCACGCCGGGCCGGTCGGCGCGCAAGCGCGCCATGAAATTGCCGCCGCCCCTGGGCGCCGGGTCTTCGCCGACTGAATTATCGACCAGCACCAGGCCCGCGATGCGCGCGTCGCCCTGTGTCTGCACATAACTCAGCGCTTCGAGCACGCCGAGCGACCAGCCGGCCAGCACCACGCGCGGCACACCGAGATGTTCAATCAATTCGCCAATATCCAGCGCGCGGCGCGCCATGTTGTGCCCGCTTTTTGCGATCGCCGAGTCGCCCTGCGAACGCGGATCGAAAGCAATCACGCGGTAACGCTTCGACAGGTGTTCGATCTGCGGTGCCCAGATCGCCGCCGGCATGGTCCACCCCGGCACCAGCACGATCACTTCGCCGCTGCCGTTCGAGGTGTAATTCAAACGCACGCCGTCGCTCGAACGGAACTCGTGCGCCTGTGCAGTCAGCACAGCAGGCGCCGTCACGAATGCCACCACTGCGGCAAAACGGGCCACCGCGCCGGCGAATGCGCTGACAAGCGCGCGCGCATTGTTCAGATCTGCACCATTTCGAAATCGGCCTTGCCCGCCGAACAATCGGGGCAGGTCCACGACTCCGGCACATCTTCCCAGCGTGTGCCGGGCGCTATGCCGTCGTCCGGCAAACCCGCTGCTTCGTCATAAAGGAATGCGCATAACACGCATTGCCAGCGCTTGTAGTCTTGTGCACTCATCATTACTCCGTGATTGATTCTGTTGCGACCGCGTCGCAACTCATTTTGCCTTCGCTGCGGCGGATCCGGCAAAAACCTTGCGCCACAGTGCGATCTCGTCACGCAAACGCCGGCCGAACTGATCGGCGGTACCGCCGGACGCTTCGGCGCCTAGCGCCGCTGCGCGTTCCTTGAATTCCGCGCTGGCAAGCGACGCGTTTATTTCGCTATTAAGCCGCGCGATCACGGCACGCGGTGTTTCCGCCGGCGCCAGCACGCCGTACCAGTTGTTGACTTCAAAACCAGGGTAGCCGCTCTCGGCAATGGTCGGGATTGCCGGCAAGGCGGCCAGCCGGCTGTTGCCGCTGACGCCGAGGCCGCGCAGTTTGCCCGACGTAATGTAGCTTACCGCCGGCGGGCTGGCGATGAACATCATCGGCACCTGGCCGCCGACCACGTCGACCATGGCCGGTCCGGCGCCTTTGTACGGGATATGCACAACATCGATACCGGCGGTGTTCTGAAACATCGCCATCGCCAGATAAATTGCGCTGCCTTCACCGGCCGATGCGTAGTTGATCTGGCCCGGTTTCGACCGCGCCAGCGTCACCAGCTCGCGCACTGTTTTCACCGGCAATGCCGGATGCACGACCAGCACGTTAAACGAGGCCGCCACCATGGCAACCGGCGCGAAGTCGCGCAATGTGTCGTACGGCAGACTGGCGTTAAGCGCGGGATTGGCCGACAGCGCCGGGTTGCCGAACAACAGCGTGTGACCATCGGGCACCGCCTTCGCCACCGCGTCAGTACCGATGATGGTGTTGCCGCCGCTGCGATTCTCCACCACCACTTGTACGCCGATGCGTTCACCGAGCCGCGGCGCAAGTATGCGCGCCATGATATCCACGCCGCCGCCCGGCGCGTACGGCACGATCATACGCAGCGGCCGCGCCGGCCAGGCCGGTGCATCCGCGGCAAAAACGACCGCCGGCGTCAATGCGATCAAACCTGCCATGGACAATAATATTTTCATGCGCGTCATTTTAATGGTGACTGCCGCGTATTCTATATTGTCACGCGCCCCGTCGTGGCGGTCTGCGCGCGGAACCTGATGCTAAAATGCCGCGATGGCAGAACAATATGAATCCGCAATTGCAGCGCCGGCCGAACGCACGGAGCCGGCCTTGTGGTTCGTTTTTCACAAAGCGGAACTGTTGATCACGCAGGCAGGCGGCGCGCTGCAACTGCCGCACTGTCGCGACCTCGCCGAACTTGGCTTGAGCAGCGTGCGCAGCATTTATCTCGGCACCTGGGGCGCCCGTCATTGTTACGTCTCTGAACTTGCGCATGCCGATACGCTGCCCGACGGCCACACGCTGCAAGGCCTGCGCACCGTGCTCGGCGGCCCCGATCCGGCACTCGGCACCATGGCCGGCCGCGCCTTCCAGATCATGGAATGGGATCGCAATCATCAATACTGCAGCCGCTGCGGCACGCCGACCGAAGTGCGCCGCGACGAGCGCTCGCGTGTTTGCCCGCAATGCCGCTATACGACCTACCCGCCGGTCTCGCCGGCGATCATGATACTGATCATGCGCGGGCGCGAAATTCTGCTGGCGCGCAAAAAAGACTGGCCGCAGGGACGCTACAGCGCGCTCGCCGGTTTTGTCGAACCCGGCGAAGAACTTGAAGACACGGTACACCGCGAAACGCGTGAAGAGGTCGGGCTTGAAATTAAAAACCTGCGTTACTTCGGCAGCCAGCCCTGGCCCTTCCCGCATCAACTGATGATCGCGTTTACCGCCGATTATGCCGGTGGCGAAATCACGCCGGACGGCGTTGAAATCGAAGAAGCCGCGTTTTTTGATGTCGAAAAACTGCCGAACCTGCCGGCCGGCATCAGCATTTCGCGGCGCATGATCGATACCGTGTCGAAAAAACTGGCGCGCGGCGAACCACTTTAAAACATCCGGGCGAAAAAAACGGCGCGTCATCGACGCGCCGTTTTTTATGCAACTTGATGCCGGATCAGTAACTGGTTTCGAGTATGTAGAGACCGCCGGTGAAACGATCACCGCAGAACAGAATGCCACGGTCATCTATATAGACGTCGTTGATCTGCGCCGAACCCTTGGGCGACATCGGCGGCGTACCCGGAACGAAATAGCCGATTTCCTTCGGCTGGAACGGATTGGCCATGTCGTAGGCACGCACACCACCGTTGAAGAATGTCGCCACCACGATATCGTCAGAACGCCACGACAGCGGGCTCGGATAGTTTTCGTGCAAATTGTGCGAGCCGTAACGGCCACCGCGCTTGGCAAAATCTTCGACCGGCGGCAGCGGCAGCGTCGAAATCGGTACCAGGTTTTTTTCGTTGCGCATGTCGAACACCCAGGTCATCTTTGGCCAGTCCTTGCCGTCGTCGTAAACGCACTCGTCCGACACCATCAAGAGGCCTTTACTGAACAGCGGCATCGCGGTGTGCGTAAAGCCGTTGTAAGGCGGCGAATAGTTGAAGCGTGAAACTTCTTTCGGATGCGCCTTGTCGCTGATGTCGAGAATGACCACGCCGCCGTCGATGTAGCCGAGGTAGGCGCGGTCGGGACGTTGCGGGTAACACATGGTGTTGTGCGGACGGTAACCGTTGTCGAAGTTCGGATTGCGCGGCAGCGGCGTTTCGCCTTTCTTCTGCCCCGGATACCACCAGCGGCCGGCCTCGACCGGTTTCGACGGATTGCGGATGTCGATGATCTGGTAGATCTGGTGATCGTTCGGGTTGTTCGGTTCGAAATCAGGCGCGCCCGACGAGATGTGCACGAACTCGCCATCGACGCACCATACGCAGTGCACGCCCCAGGAATGCGGGCCCGAGGTATCGTAATGAGAAATCTTTTTCGGCGTTTCCGGTTTGCTGATGTCCCAGATGTCGAAACCGGCCGGTGTCGCCGGAATGGTCGTGCCGCGAATCTGGTGCGCGACGATCAGGTAGTCACCGCAGACTTCCAGCGAGTTCGAACGCATCTTGTTGTGCGGCAGATCGGTCTGCACAATCATCTTCGGATTTTTCGGGTCGGTGACATCGACGCCAGTGAAGTTCTTCGGCGGGCCTTCGTGGCCCAGCCACATGATGCGCCGGCCGTCGGCCGTTTTTGACATGCCCATGCCCTCACCGATGCCGCCGAAACCGCCGAGATCGTGATTGCTGAGGAGTTTCATGTTGTGCGACAGCGTTTGCGACGCCGGCGTGGGGTTGATTGCCATGCTGTTTCCTTCGTCAGTGGGTTGTCAAAAGTGGCTAAGCGCACTCAAAAAAAGCCGCGCTGAGCGCGGCTGCGTTTCTTATTTTCCGCTAGTGTATCAAGTCTTGGCCGCGTCCGCCGCGCCCGCATCGATTTTGCGCCACAGCGTCGCGCCGTTACTGGCCTTGTCGAGTTCGGCAAGCTGCTTGTCGTGCTCGGCGAGTTCTTCAACGCTTGCCGCCAGCACCACCAGTTCGAGCTTGCCGGCGGCGCGCCGCGTTGCCGCCGCGGCCTGCGGCGCCGGCGCCATGTCGATAATCAGGCTTTCCTGGCCGCGCGTCATCGCCAGATAAACCTCGGCCAGCAGGTTGGCGTCGAGCAGCGCGCCGTGCAGGGTGCGCTTCGAGTTGTCGATCTGATAGCGATCGCACAAGGCGTCGAGGTTGTTGCGCTTGCCGGGATGCAATTCGCGCGCCATCGCCAGCGTGTCAACCACGCCCGGGCAGTATTCCTTGACCGTCTTCAAATCGAGCAAAGCAAATTCTTTATTCAAAAACGACAGATCGAAGGACGCGTTGTGGATGACAAGTTCGGCGCCGCTGATGAAATCGAGCAATTCGGGCGCGATCTCGCCGAACTTCGGTTTGTCGCGCAGAAAGTCTTCGGTCAGGCCGTGCACCTGCAGCGCCCCCTCTTCACTGGCGCGCTCGGGATTGATATAGCGGTGCAAATGATTGCCGGTCAGGCGGCGGTCGATCAATTCGACTGCCGCAACTTCAAGGATACGATGGCCGAGTGCAGCATCGAGGCCGGTTGTTTCAGTATCGAGGATGATTTGCCGGGTGCTCATGTTCGTACCGACTCCACACCGCGATTGGCCAGTTGATCAGCGTGCTCGTTACCTTCGTGACCGGCATGCCCCTTGACCCAGATCCACTCGATGTCGTGCTCGCGCGCCAACTCGTCGAGGCGCACCCATAAATCGGCGTTTTTCACCGGCTTCTTGTCGGCGGTTTTCCAGCCGCGTTTTTTCCAGTTGTGTATCCATACCGTGATGCCCTGCTGTACATAGGTCGAATCGGTGTGCAGCTTGATCAGGCAGCGCCGGTTCAACGCTTCGAGCGCGCGGATCACCGCCAGCATTTCCATGCGGTTGTTGGTGGTGTGCGCTTCGCCACCAAAGAGTTCGCGCGCGTGATCGCCGTACTTGAGCCAGGCGCCCCAGCCACCGATGCCCGGGTTACCCTTGCAGGCGCCGTCCGTGTAAACATTCACCAGCTGCGCTTCTTCACTCATGGCACATTCCCCACGTCGCGCGCCGCCGCCGGTTCGTCGTTCGATTGCGCTTTCGGCACCACCGCGAGATTGCGCCGTCGCGCCACCTGTTCGCGCCAGCGCGGCATGATGATACGCATGCCGCGCACATGTTTGATGACGTGCAGAAAATACACACCGCCCGCGATCGGCCACCAGCGGTCGCCGGCGTGCTCCATGAAACCGAAGCGTTCGATCCACTTCACCTGCGAACACGGCGGCAGATAACAACCGGTGCGCCCCGCCATGACATCGAGTTCGAGCAGCGACAACCAGTCCTTCAACCGCGGCAAATGAATAAAGCGGCCGTTCCACGGATAGGCTCCCGGCGTGCGATTGAACAACCGGCGCATGCCCCACAGGCTGCGCGGATTGAAGCACAGTATCACCGCGTGACCTTCCGGCATCAGCACACGCTGCACTTCGCGCAACACCTGGTGCGGATTCGGGCTGAACTCGAGTACGTGCGGCAGCACCAGCAGATCAATACTGTGGCTCGCCACCGGCAGATCGAGAAAATCGGCACGCAGATCCACCGGACCCGCGGGGGCGACGCGGCTGCGCAAGGGAATCCGGCTGGCGCGCAGAAAATCATGTTCAGGCAGGCCGAGCTGCAGGGCATTGAAGCCGAACACATCGGCCACCGCGTGGTCCACGTATTCGAGTTCGCGCTCAAGCACGTAACGGCCGAGCGGCGCGGCAAACCACCCGGCTGGAGTTACGGGCATTAACGGCGCTGAAAGCAACGGATCCGGCATTGACATCCTTCAAGTTTAATTCAAAGATACGCGCCCTGCTCATGAACCTTTCAAGGCGAAAACATGCCGTCGATTAACGTCATTCCGGTGCGCGCATTTAACGACAACTACGTGTGGACGCTGGTCAACGGCAGCAACGCCGCGGTGGTCGATCCGGGCGACGCAACACCCGTGCTCGAATACCTGCGCGCAAACAACTTAACGCTGACGGCCATCCTCAACACACATCATCACGCCGACCATGTCGGCGGCAATGAGGAGTTGCTGCGCCATTTCAAAGTGCCGGTGTACGGCCCGCACGACGAACGTATCGCCTCGGTAACGCGCCGTCTGCGCGAAGGCGAGCGTTTTACAGTGGACGGCATCAGCATCGAGTTATCGGTGCTCGAAATTCCCGCTCACACACGCACCCATATTTCGTTTGATGGCGCCGGCATGCTGTTCTGCGGAGACACCCTGTTTGCCTGCGGCTGCGGCAGAATTTTCGAAGGCACGCCCGCGCAAATGCACGCCGCACTGACCAAACTGATGGCGTTGCCCGACGACACGCGTGTTTACTGCGGCCACGAATACACGCTGTCCAACATCCGCTTTGCCAAAGCCGCCGAACCCGGCAACCTGCTGCTCGCCGCCTGGGAAACCGAAGCGGCCGGACAACGCGAGCGCGGTGAAGTCACGCTACCGTCCACCATCGGCCGCGAGAAGGCCGCCAACCCCTTTGTGCGCTGCGATCAACCCGGCGTCATCGCCACCGCCGGCAAACGCGCCGGCAGGACGCTCGGCGACGCCATCAGCGTGCTTGCCGAGATACGCGACTGGAAAAACAATTTCTGATTAAAAATCAATAATTTCGAAGAATATTTTAGTCTTGACTGCGGCGCCGGCGGTTGGTTAACATTGCGCGTCCTAATTAGAACAAGCGAGCGACGATGACGCGTTTCAGGTTCGCCCCGCTGCTTGCAGTCCTTTCCCTTGTTTTTACCTTGCCCGTGTTCGCCGCCGGTGAAGACACGCCGGTCGCCGTTGCACAGGCCAACGCCGCCCCTACACCCGCTGCTGAAACCGGACTCGGCGCATGGCCGATTGCACCGTCAGCGCGCCCGTTTGATCGCCCGCTCAGCCCTGAAGATAATCCCGCCGTGCAAGCGCCGGCCGGTGACGCCACCACGACGCATTTGCGCGCCGCCGTCGATCTGACCGCCGCGCCGAGCAGTCTGTGGGATCGCATCCGCTTGGGCTTCGGTCTGAACGACATCAACACGCCGCTGGTGCAACAGCAGATCGACTGGTTCGTCAATCGCCCCGATTTCATCAAGCGTACCGTTGAACGCAGCAACCGCTACCTCTATCACATCGTCGAAGAAGTGCAGAAACGCGGCATGCCGACGGAAATCGCGCTGCTGCCGGTGGTTGAAAGCGCATTCAATCCGGTCGCCTATTCGCGCGCCCACGCCTCCGGCATCTGGCAGTTCATCCCGTCGACCGGAAAAATCTACGGCCTGCAGCAGAATTTCTGGTACGACGGACGGCGCGATGTCATGGCGGCGACCAATGCGGCACTCGACTATCTCGAAAAGCTCTACGCCATGTTCGGCAGCTGGGATCTCGCACTCGCCGCCTATAACTGGGGCGAAGGCGCGGTCGGACGCGCCATCGCGCGCAATACCGCCAAGGGCCTGCCGACCGACTACCTGAGCCTCACCATGCCGAATGAAACGCGCTACTACGTGCCGCGTTTGCAGGCGGTCAAGAGCATCATCGCCAACCCCGAACGCTACGGCATCAAGCTCGAAGAAATTCCGAACCGCCCGTATTTCACCACCGTCACCACCAGCCGCCACATGGACATGCGCCTCGCGGCCAAATTGGCCGACGTGCCGCTCGAAGAATTCATGTCACTCAATCCCGGTTACAGCCGGCCGGTCATCCGCGCCGTCGGCGAACAAACGCTGCTGGTACCGATGGAAAAAGCCGAGACCTTCCGTGTTAATCTTGAAAATCACGGCGAGCCGCTGGTGTCATGGCAGGCTTACCAGTTGAAGAACGGCGACACGCTGGACCGCATCGCCGCGCGCCATCAGATCACCGTGGCCTACCTGCGCCAGATCAACGGCATTACACCGAAACGCAAAATCGGCCCCGGCACCACCGTACTGGTGCCGACCGGCGCCAGCGCCACACCGCATCTACCCGATCTGCCGGCTCCGCCGGTGACTGTGGTGCGTGCGCCAAAAAAAGCGGTCAAACACAGCCGGGGTAGCAACAAGCAAAAAGCCCCGGCGCGCAAAACCACCGCCGCCGCGAGCAGCAAAGTCGTCATCGCGCATACCGCGCGCTGATCCGAACACCC